>JAQVQY010000051.1 GCA_028701335.1 Eubacteriales bacterium | reverse complement strand
TTTACCCCGGCGCATCCTGGATGGGAAGAACGCAAAAACCGCGTCGGGCCGGCCCGATGCGGCCTGAGCGGGCCCCGACCCGCTCCCATCTGCAGGCGAGTGTTTCACTTAGTGTTGCATTTTTCCTGTTTTTCAAGCGTTTTCGCCATCAATCAGGCTGCTGAAAGGGATGATAGGCTGGGGATTGGCCGGTAGGGGATTAAGCCGTTTTTCCATCCAGATGATGTCCAGCCACTCCCCCATCTTGAATCCCACGCTGTGGAAACGCGCTATCTCCAGGTATCCCATGTGGCCGTGGAATCCAACGCTCTGGTTGTGGGCAGCGCTGATGCAGGCATACATTATCATCACATTCTGGCGCGTGAGAGCAGCTTCCAGCGCGTTATACAGTTTGCGGCCGATCCCTTGTCCGTGCCAGGCGGGAAGGAGATAAATGGTGGTCTCCACCGCCCAGTCATAGGCTGCCTGTCCCCGGAACCGGCTGGCGTAGCAATAGCCAACAGGCGTGCCATCAGCCAAAGCCACAAGGAAGGGATAAACAGATGATACCCGTATAATCTTCTCCTGAAAATCCGATACCGAAGGAACATTGTATTCAAAACTCACCGTGCCTTCCCTGATATAGGTCGCAAAAATGGCAAGCAGGGCAGGCGCATCGTCCGCGCGCGCTGCGCGGATTTGGATTTCCGGCGCGCTTTGGGCCATCATGCCGGCAACGACTGGACGGCAATGCCGATAAGCCCGGGACCGGTGTGGACACTGAGAGCCGGGCTGATATCAGTCATCAGGAACATGGCGGCGTTTGGGATGCGCTCCTTCAGCGTGCGCATCACGGCATTGGCCTTCTCAACCGCGCTGCCGTGGGCAACAGCGATGGCGAATTTCATCTGGCTTGACGCCTGCCGGACGGCCAGGGCAATGGCCTTCTCAACTGCCTGGGCGGCGCCCCGGGCTTTTGCTACGGTAACATACACGCCCTCCTCATTACAGCTGATAACCGGGCGAATATGCAGCAACTGGCCCACAACCGCCATCACCTTGCCGATCCTGCCGCCTTTTATGAGGTACTCCAGCGTATCCAGGCAGAAGTAGGTGCGGCTATTGGTGATGCTGAGCTCAAGTTTTGCCACAACGCCCGCGATATCCTCCCCATCGCCGATCAACTGCGCCGCCAGCATGGCCTGAAGCCCGGCGCCGATGCCAATGTTGCGCGTATCTACAAAATGGAAGTCCAGGCCTTGGTAATCCTCACTCAGTACGCGCAGGAGATTGTGGGTGCCGGAGAGCCTGGAAGAGATGGTGATGACAAGCACCGTGTCAAAGCCGTCCGCGGCTATCTGGTCAAACAAGCCGGTTACCAGGCCGCTGTCGGGAAGCGACGTGCAGGGCACTTCGTCCTCCAGCCGCGCGTACACCTCCTGGGGCGTGATCTCATGCCGGTCATCATACTCGCGGTCCCGGTAGATTATCTTCAGCGGAGCCATATAAATGTGGTGTTTTTCTTTGTATTCCCGGGGCACATCTGTCCCTGAATCAACCAGAATGGCGATTTTTCCCCTGTTCATGGTATTGCTCTCTTTCTTTCCCGTGTAAATCGTTTGGTCCGCTGAAAATTAAAAGTATTGGTCAACAGTGTCTTCCGCCGCGCCATCATCCAAAAAGGTATGGTCCAGAAATGTGGTTACGGGGCTGTCAGCGGTTTGCCGGTACCCCAGAAGTGTGCTCAGGTTGACCCGGGAGGCCGACGCCATGACATTATCAACAACATTGGTTTGCTGTTTTTCCAGCGACTGAAGGAGCGTTTTTACTTCTTTGCGCTTTCCCCCGCCTTCCTGCCGGGTGACCCGGCAGGCGCAGGTGACGGTGTCCAGCCCAAATGTTTCCTTCCAGGAGATGACCGCCTTCTCACGTACCAGATAGAGAGGCCGGATCAGCTCCATTTCCGCGTAATTCTCGCTCTTGAGCCTTGGCAGAATGGCTTTGAACTCGCCACCATATAGCATACCCATTACCAGCGTCTCTGCCGCGTCATCATAGTGGTGCCCCAGGGCAATTTTGTTGCAGCCCCGCTGGCGGGCAGCCTTGTACAAGTGCCCGCGCCGCATGGCCGCGCACACATGGCAGGGGGACTGTTTCACCCCTTCTACCACCTGATAAATATCGGTCTGAAACACCTCAGGGGTAATGCCAAGCGTTTGCGCCGTGTCAAGCACCTTCTGCCTGTTATCAGGTGAGTACCCTGGGTCCATGTGCAAATAAACCACCTCAAAGGGCACGGTGCTGTACTTCTGCAAAGTTTGCATACATTTGGCCAGCAGCAGGGAATCCTTGCCACCGGAACAGCACACCGCAATTTTATCCCCAGGCCGGGTCATTTGATAGCGCTGCATGGCGGAGAGAAACTTCCGCCATATGGTTTTTCTGTAACGTGTGGTGATGGCATGCTGAACCGGGTCCTGAATCATCCGCTCGGGCAAGGGCTTTCCTCCTTTGGCAATCCGGCGGATTATAGCACAATCGAAGCCCCCGTGCTATAATTAATTTGCATAACACTTGAAAGGACACGCCCATGCTTAATGCCATTGACACCATCGTCCGGGAATCGGGCCGGATGATGCTGAAGGAAACCGATCCGGAGATTATACTAAAGGAAGGCCATGCCAACTATGTCACCCAGACAGACCGGGATGTGCAGGACTTCCTTTTAAACAAGCTCACGGCGCTTATGCCGGGCAGCGCGTTTTTTGGCGAGGAGCAGGAAAATGACACCCTTACCCAGAAACCTACCTGGGTGGTGGATCCCATTGATGGTACCACGAACTATATCCGCGGGCTGCACCATTCTTCTGTTTCCGTGGCTCTGTCGGTTGGGAAACGGCTGGAGCTGGCCGCAGTGTACAACCCCTACCGGGATGAGATGTTCCTGGCTCAGGCCGGCGGAGGCGCAAGGCTGAATGACCAGGCCATTCGCTGTGCTGAAACACCCTTTGAGCACGCTGTGGTGTCTTTTGGCTCCTCCCTCTATGTGCCCGGGCTCCTGGACGCCACCATGTCCGCCGTGCGGGAATACATGCGCGTCTGCGGCGATCTGCGCCGCTTTGGATCAGCCGCCCTTGACCTGGCCTATGTGGCCTGCGGGCGTTGCGATGTGTTTTTTGAATACTCCCTCTCTCCCTGGGATTATGCGGCGGGTCTCCTTCTGGTCCAGGAAGCGGGCGGAAAAACAGAGCTGCTGAACATTCCCGGAGATATCCTTGATTTCTCCAGGCCAGCTTCCGTGTTTGCCGCCAGCGCTGTCTGCTTTGAAAAAGCCCGGGCCATCGCGGCAGAAAATAAGCCGGGAGAAAATATTGCTTGATGTTTTCACTCTCCTCGCCGCATAACCATACCCCCTGGTGCGATGGCAAATCAACTGCCGAAGAGATGGTGCAGTCCGCCATCCGGCACGGCTTTGTGAGCCTGGGCTTCTCCGGGCACGCCAAGCAGGACTTCGATGTTTTTTACGCCATGGATGACAGCCGGGAAGCCGCCTACATCACTGAGATCAGGCGCCTGCAGTCCCAATATGCAGGACAGATCAGAATCTGGCTGGGCATGGAGCGGGACCGCTATTCCACCGCGGACAGGAATAACTTTGAGTATGTCCTGGGCTCCGTCCATTACCTGCCGCTGCCGGACGGCGCCATGCTCCCGGTTGACGGGCCGATGGACATGATCATCCCCGCCATCCGCGACCATTTTGGCGGCGATGGTTTGGCCTACGCGCAAGCCTACTACAAGCGGTTGGGCGAATATATCAAGGATTACAGGCCGGACATTATCGGGCACTTTGACCTTGTCATGAGAAACAACCGGAACGGTGAGCTGTTCGACCCCGAAAGCCCTGCTTACCTAATGGCCGCAACCGACGCTATGGACCAGGCAATCATGGGCTGTGACGTCCTTGAAATCAACACCGGCGGCATGGCGCGCTCGGGCGCGCCCGGCCCCTACCCCACACGGGGACTGCTTGATTATTGGCGGCAAATCGGCGGGCAGGTTATCATGGCTGGCGACTGCCATCAGGCCCGGCAGATTGCCCATGGCTATGAACTGGCCGCAAGCATGGTGCGGGACGCCGGATTTAAAAAAGCCGCCTTCCTGGGGCGGCATGATGTGTTGTTTGAGTGGGTTGAGGTCGTTTAAGGGGTAATGGCCTGCATCTCTTGCCCACCCATCGCCTGCGGCAAAGCGCGCTCATTAAGGGACGCGGAGAGCGCTTTCAGGCGTTGTGTGCGTTGCCTGACCCGCTGGGAGGTGAGCAGGCTGCTGCGGTATTTATCCAGCATCGCCCTCACTCCCACCGCCACCGGGATGGCCGGCAGCGCCCCAAGCCCGCTTGCCATGACCGCCCCGCCCGCCGCCAGGCCAGCGCCCGTTTTCAGCGCCCTGAATGTGGCGTCCTGAATAGCGGCTTTGCTCGTTTTCCGCCCGCGGATGACAGCGCCCTGCTCAGTGATGGCGATAATCACAAAAGGAAGCCCCAGGCTGACCGTTCCCAGCACATCGGGAAGCAGCCCGGTTTCCTCCAGAAGGCCAAGGTCTGTTACAACTTCATCCACATGGCTTAAAGCGGTGGAGACGCCGTCCACCAGCATCGCCCGGTTGCGGTTCTCATAGCGACTGACCAATTCGTGATATCTGTTCAAATAAGTCATCTCCCGAAAGTGTTGACCAGGGTGGTGATCACCCAGGCAGCCGCCAGGATGGCCGCAAGCCAGGTGGCCTGTTTCAGGATTTGCGAAATCCCGGGCTTGCCTTCCTTTTTCCGGCCAACCTTTTTCTGGAGGTCGGCCACCTGGCGCTCCAATTCAGAAATACGCTTCTCTCCCTGGCGCACTTTTTCCGCCTGATGATCCTGCCCCTCGCCCTGCAGGCGCAGCGCGTCTGACAGCCTGGCCTGGTCTTCCGCCAAGCCTTCAGCCACAACGGTCATCTCCCGGGTAAAGTCCTCCACCAGTACAGGCAAATCCTTGCCGGTAATGCCGCCCACTGCGCCCTGGATAAAGTCCCGTGAACGCTTGACAAAGGTTTCTTTCGTTGGCTTATCCGGCGCAAGCCCTTCCTGCTTCTCTTCCTGATCCAAGTTCTGCCTTTCCGAAATATCCGTCAGACCAGCCGGATACCGCTGGCCGCCTGCTCATCCCGGTAGCGCGAGAGGAGCTTCTGGATGCGGTTATAGGGGTTCAGCAGGGCGCTGAGGCTATTATCGTGATTCAGGGTGGCCACCATGTAGGCAATGTATTTGCTCAGGTCGGCGTGAATAAACCACTTGGTGTCCTTAAGCTCAGGCCTGGTGTAGGAAAGATTGGTGGTCACCACCTTGTCAATAATCCCCTGCTGGTAAGCCTCCTCAAACTGCTGGATGCCGTTGGTGAAAAACGCGAATGTAACGATGGCATAGATGCGTTTGGCGTTGCGCTTCTTCAGCTCCTTGGCCAACTCAATAATGGATTCCCCCGAAGAGAGAATATCATCCACCACGATCACATCTTTGCCCGATACATCAGCGCCCATGTACTCATGCGCTACGATGGGGTTGCGCCCCGCCACCACCTGGGTATAGTCCCGGCGCTTATAGAACATACCCATATCCAGGGACAGGACGGATGAGTAATAAATATTCCGGTGCACCGCTCCCTCATCAGGGCTGACGATCATCATGCTGTTTTTGTCGATATGCAGGTCTTTTACTGTTCCAAGAAGCGCCTTTAGCATCTGGTAGGTGGGGATAACGTTTTCAAATCCGCACAGGGGCACCGCGTTCACTACCCGGGGGTCGTGGGCGTCAAAGGTGATGACGTTGGCCACCCCCATGCTCTGGAGCTCCTGGAGGGCGATGGCGCAGTCCAGGCTCTCCCGTGTGGTGCGGCGGTGTTGGCGGCTCTCATACAGCATGGGCATGATCACGTTGACCCGCTTGGCTTTACCAGCGATGGCGGCGATGATGCGCTTGAGGTCCTGGTAATGGTCATCCGGGCCCATGGGCACTTCAAAATCATACATGTGGTAGGTTACGTTGTAAGCGCAGACATCAACAATAATATAGATATCATAGCCGCGCACGCTCTCGTGCAGCACGCCTTTGCCTTCTCCCGTACCGAAGCGGGGGCAGGCCGCCTGGATAAGGAAATTCTCCCGGTCAACCCCCGGGGTGGTGTAGTACTCCTGATCCTGAATTTCCTGCAGGCTATGCCATTTCAGCAGCCATTCGTTTACATGCTCCCCCATGTTTTCCATACCCGCCATGGTGATGACGCCCAGGGGGCCATAGGGGAGATTAACGATATTCTGGTCCCACTCCGATAAAAATGTGTTCATGGCGCGCAATCCTCCGTCTTTTTTCATCCGCGGTTGTTAAGAGGCCAGGCCTCCGCTTTCACTCAGGGCGCCAAATCAATCAGAGCCAGCTGCAGCTTGGGCAGGATTTCTTCCTCCCCCGCCGCGGTCTGCCCGATGTTCCTGCCCACCAGATTGGCATAGACGCGAACCTTGGCGCCGGGGACAAAGCCCGGGTCGCCGGTTGCTGTGATGATTATTTCCCGTTCATAGCCCGTGTCAGTTTTATCCAGGGCTACGCGCAAAATCCATTCGCCGGAAGCGTCTTCCTTGCTGACCAGATATCCTGTATAGGCGAGAAGCTGCCCGTCATACCCTTCAGGGTTGGCCGCCACCTCAGCATAGTCCGGGCTCACGGCTGTCTGCCTGAGGGCTTCATCCCTGGCCTGCTGGCTGATAAGCCGGCTGGCGTTATATGAGAAAACCCGATCGCTGAACCCCCTTTTTGAAAGGGTGAGGTTAATGCTGTAGCCGCCCTCGGCGGCTGTGTCCATCCTGAAGCTGAACTCCCCGTCACGCCCGGTGCGCTTCTCGCTCAGCGCGCCGTTGACGCTCAGGGTTACATCTACGCCGGATTCCGTTTTGCCCATCAGCGTAAAGCTGTCCTGCGGAAAGAGGTCTGGCGGCGGGGCAGTGATGACCGCAGGCAGGAGGCCTTCCTGGTAGGTGATGCTGTAGCTTTTGCTGAGGGACTCAAGGCCCGGGGACTCCACAGTCAGCGTCATCAGGTAGTTGCCCTCACGGGGGAGCTCAATTGTCAGGGAATATTTGCCTGCCCTGTCAGCGGTGGCGTTAAACACATGGCCCTGAGTATCCGTAAAGGACATGACCACGGCGCTCAGTTTGGCGTTTGGCTTGGTTTCTCCCTTCATCGTGAAGGCGCGCTCGTAGGTTTCAACAGGAGCTGTGACGGTTTCGGCCAGGGTGATGGGCAGCTCCGGTACCGGCAATACCTGGGTGAACCCGAAGGTATCAAACACCTTGTTAAGCGCCGTATTATCCGCGCTGGTGAGGTTTCGTCCATAGACCTGCATGTCCACCGTGATGGTATAGCCGTTCCTGATGGTACGGCGCTGGAAGCCACGGCATACCAACTCCCCGCCCTGGCGGTAGCTGTAGCGCAGCTGCAGGAAGCGGCCAGAGGAAAAGTTCTTCCAGGAGATGGAGTCATAGTTGTAGCCCAGCACCGACCAGGCCCCGTCCCTGCCGTGGGACTTGCGGTAATCCGCGCGCACGCCTGAAGGATGCTCGTTAATATCAAAGTAACGCTGGCCATCCACATCATTCAGCGCCGATACCACCAGCACCCGGTCCGTGTCCTGGTCATAGGCCTGAAGCCAGATGCCGCGGGCTGAAAAGTCCGCCTCCCAGGCAGCCACAGTTCCGCCCTGGGTCTGGATAAACGCCTCATGGCTGGCCAGGTTTTGGGGGGTGAGCACAGTCTCATACACCCCGTCAGGCAGGGTGAGGCTGGCATGGAAAGCTTCAAAGCTATACTGTTCAGCAAGCGCGGGGAAGGCCACAACCAAACACAACAGGGTCAGGGTTATCATCAGGCGTTTGTACATCATATCCACCTCCGCAGGATCTGATGCCATATTAGCATAAAGGCAATGGCCGTTCAACCGGATTGACAGCCGGCTGAACAAGCGGAAGGCAATTATTTGGGACGAACATATTACCCCTTTTTCGTGGCAATATACGGATTGATGTGCTAAAATATGGTTTATCCCACAAGGAGGCGAGAATGGACATGGACAAAATCAAGCGGACGGAGCGCGTGATTGTGATGACGCGGGTATTGAGCGGCATGCCCAATCGAATTATTCCCTACGGCAGGTTTTGTGAGATGTTTGATCTTGCCAAATCCTCCGTCAGCGAGGACGTGGCCATGATCCAGAAGGCAGTGCGGGACTGGAACCTGGGCGAGGTGGAAACGGTGACGGGCGCTGCCGGGGGCGTGCGCTTCCGCCCCAGGCTGGCAGACGGGGAAGCGCTTGCGTTTGTGGAGACCCTGTGTGAAAAACTTAACGCCCCTGAGCGGATGCTGCCCGGCGGGTATCTTTATTTGTCTGACCTCCTGGCGGATCCAGAGCTGGTGCGAAAAATCGGCATCATCCTGGCCGGACCCTACTATAATCAGGGCGTAGATTTTGTCCTGACCATGGAAACCAAGGGCATTCCGGTTGCCACCATGACGGCTGTCGCGCTCAATGTACCGCTGGTAATCGCCAGGCGCGCCAGCAAGGTGTACGAGGGCAGTGCTGTGAACATCAACTTTCCTGACGGCAAAGGCGGGATAGAGACCATGTCGCTGGCTCGCCGCGCCGCGCAAAACGGCCAGCGCGCCCTGATAGTGGATGATTTTATGCGCCATGGCGGCACCGCGCGGGGCATGATTTCCCTAATGGCGGAGTTTGGCGTAAGCGTCGCGGGCCTGGCTTTCGTTCTGGCCCAGGAGGCGGAGGCCCCCTTGAGCGAGCTGCAAGAACATCCGCTGATGCTTTTCACCGAGAACAGCACAAAAGACGCCCTGGTGGTGCGCCCTGCACCCTGGCTGGAACAGGCTTGATGAAAGCAGTTGTCGGCCTGGGCAACCCAGGCAGGGAATACGAGCTGTCACGCCATAACGTGGGTTTTCTGGCCATTGACATGGCGGCTGACCGCCTGGGCGCTTCCTTCAGCAAGAAGCAATGCCGCGGGCTGCTGGCGGAAACCCGCCTGAAGGGTGAGCGCGTGGTGCTGCTCAAGCCCCAGACCTACATGAACCTAAGCGGCCTGGCCGTACTGGATTTTATGCAGTGGTTCAAGCTAAGTCCTGAGGATATCTTTATACTCTCTGACGATATTGACCTGCCCCAGGGTGTGCTGCGCATTCGCCTGAAGGGCGGGGCCGGCACCCACAACGGCTGGCGCAGCATTCTGGAAGTCACCTCAAGCCAGGATTTTCCCCGTGGCCGTATCGGGGTAGGCGCCCCGCCCCCCCTTTGGGACCTGAAGGACTGGGTGCTCTCCCGCTGGGATCAGGACCCTCAGGCTGACGCCATCCAGGCCTCCATTGAACAGGCGGGAGATGCCGCTGTCAGCTTCCTGGAGCATGGCATCCAGCTCACCATGAACCGATTTAATACCAACAGCCGAGCCAAAAAGGACGGCGGGGAGACAAATATTGAACCCAATGACACGCAGACTGTTTAACGCCTTTTACTCCCACCCGGACTGGCCTGACATCAAGCGGTATGCCCTGGGGCCTGGAGGCCTGGCGCTATATGATATGCAGGACAGCCAGCGCGCCTTTGTGGCTGCAGCCCTGGCGGAGGGCACGGACCGCCAGGTGCTTTGCCTATTCCCCAGTGAGCGCCTGGCCAGGAGCGCCTTTGAAGACGCCCAGCAATTTACCGGCGGAAACGCCGTCCTCCTGCCCCAGGAGGAGCGATATTTCCTCCGCGGCGCCACCGCCAGCCGGGACAATGCCTGGCAACGGCTGAAAGCTCTGGACCTGGCAGTAAGCGGTAATGCCCGACTCGTGATGGCTTCCATTGAGGCCCTGCAGGATCACCTTCCGCCCCCAGGATGGTTTTTGTCATCTGCCATCACGCTCAAACCGGGAGATGAGACCGAGCCCCACCAGCTTTCTTTAAGGCTTGCTGTCATGGGTTATGAGCGGGTGGACCTGGTGGAAGGGCGCGGGCAGTTTGCCTTAAGGGGTGACATTCTGGACTGCTTCCCGCCCAGCCTGGACGCCCCGGCGCGCATAGAGTTCTTTGATGTTCAGGTGGACAGCATCCGGGCTTTTGACGTGCTCACCCAGCGAAGCCAGGAGGCTCTGCCTTCCCTGCGCGTCATTCAGGCGGCCGAACACCTGGTGCCCGAAGGTGAGCGGGAGGCTGCCGCTGAGCGCCTAAGGGAAGCGCTGGCTTTGGCTGAGCATGCCCCGGTCCATGCGGGGCGGGATCTTTTGCCTCTTGGGCAGCCACCGCAGCCATACGCGCCGCCGGAGGAGGAGGGCCTCCTCTCACAGGGCGCCGTCCACAACATGGCGATGTGGGCGCACACCATATATCCCCCGCGCAGCCTACTGGACTGGATGCCGGACGCCCTGGTGTTGGTGGACACGCCCGACCGCGCTATGCAGCGGCTGGATGACAACCTACTGGGCTATATGGAAGCCTTCAAAGCGGCCTTCAGCCAGGGCAATGCCGGGGCCGCGCAAATTGGCCTCCTGCGCGGCCGTGAGGAAGTACTCGGCGCGCTGGACAGCCGCGGCGTCATCACCCTGATGGCGCTCCTGCGAGGCCTGGGCGGCCTGAAGCCTGAGAAAAGCATCGCCCTCACCGGCATGGCCATCGCCCCCTACAACAGCCGCCCCCAGGCAATGGTGGCGGACCTGAAAACCTGGCAAGAGACCGGCATGTCGGTGGGCTTGTTCTCCGGCGGCCAGGCTCGCGGGAAGCGCTTAAGGGATATGCTGGGCAAACATGGCCTTAAGCTGTCAGAGGACTGCGCTCCCGGCGATTTATGTCTCTTTGAAGCGCCTCTGTCGGCCGGTTTTCTCTTTGAGGGAGCGGGCCTGGCGCTCCTGGCGCCCGGGGAAATTTTTGGCGCGTCCCAGCAGAAAGCCCGCAAGCGCCATACCGCGGGCGAGCGCATCGCCGCTTTTACAGACCTGGTGCCTGGCGACTACGTGGTCCATGAGCATCACGGCATTGGCCTATACCAGGGCACCGTGCGCCTGCAGTCAGAAGGCATTTGGCGGGACTACCTGCTCATCAACTACCAGGGCAGCGACAAGCTCTATGTCCCCACGGACCAGTTTGACCGGGTGCAGAAGTACCTGGGGAGCCCGGGAGACGCCCCTGCGCTCAACAGCCTGAGCGGGGGCGAATGGGAAAAACAGAAGAAGAAGACCCGAGAGGGTGTGCAGAAACTGGCCTTTGACCTGGTGAAGCTGTACGCCCAGCGCCAGGCGGAGCCGGGCTTCGCTTTTGAAGCGCTGGAACCCTTTGAGAGCCAGTTTGCCGACCGGTTTGAATATGAGCTTACCCTCGACCAGGCCCAGGCGGTTTCGGAGGTGCTGGGCGATATGGAAAAGCCCATCAATATGGACCGCTTGCTCTGCGGCGATGTGGGCTATGGAAAGACTGAGGTGGCCATGCGGGCCGCCTTCCGGGCGGTGCTAAACGGCAAGCAGGTAGCCCTGTTGGCCCCCACGACCATCCTGACCCAACAGCATATGCGCACCTTTTCCCAACGGTTTGAGGATTTCCCGGTGCGGGTGGATTTTATAAGCCGTTTCAGGTCCCCCCAGGCAAACAAGCAAACCCTCCAGAATGTCCGTGAGGGGAAAGTGGATATCCTGCTGGGTACCCACAGGCTTTTGAGCAAGGACGTAAAGTTCAAGGACCTGGGACTCCTGATTGTGGATGAGGAGCAGCGATTTGGCGTCAGGCACAAAGAGCTGATCAAGAACTACCGGGCCACGGTGGACGTTCTTACCTTAAGCGCCACGCCCATCCCACGCACGCTGCATATGTCCATGGTGGGGGTACGGGACATGAGCCTGCTTGAAATGCCGCCTGAGGAACGCCTGCCTGTAAACACCTATGTGGTGGACTATCAGGAGGGGCTGATAAGGGACGCGATCCTTCGCGAGCTTGCCCGGGGCGGGCAGATCTTCTTCCTGTATAACCGTGTGGCGGACATCCAGCGCATGGCCTCAAGGCTGCGCCAGCTGGTGCCGGAAGCCACGCTGGCCGTGGCGCACGGGCAGATGCCGGAAAAGGCGCTGGAAGATGTGATGATGGATTTCTACGCAGGGAAGTACGATGTGCTCCT
Source organism: Eubacteriales bacterium (assembly GCA_028701335.1). Classification (GTDB taxonomy): domain Bacteria; phylum Bacillota; class Clostridia; order Christensenellales; family Aristaeellaceae; genus UBA6115. The sequence continues at coordinate 646 of JAQVQY010000051.1, read as the reverse complement.
GACCTCCACCATCATCGAAAACGGCCTGGACATCCCCAACGCCAACACCCTCATCGTTTACGATGCCGACCATTTTGGCTTATCCCAGCTCTACCAACTGCGCGGGCGCGTGGGCCGCAGCAGCCGCAGCGCCTATGCCTACTTCACTGTCCGTCCTGACCGGGTGATGTCGGAAACCGCCGAGAAAAGGCTCAGCGCCATCAAGGAGTTCACCGCCTTTGGCGCGGGGTTCCGTATCGCGATGAGGGACCTGGAGATCAGGGGCGCCGGCAACATCTTTGGCCCCGAACAGTCCGGCCAGGTGGCGGCGGTGGGCTATGACATGTACTGCCGTTTGATCGAGGAGGCCATCAAGGAAGCGCAGGGTGACTTCTCCACCCGCAGGGACAGCGAGCTGGAGACCCGGGTGGACCTGCGTATCAACGCTTTCCTTCCCGAAAGCTATGTGCCGGGCGATACCCAGCGCATCGAAATCTATAAGCGTATCGCGATGATCAAAACGGAGGCGGAGAGCATTGAGCTGATATCTGACCTGGTTGACCGATTTGGCGAGCCTCCTGAGCCGGTCATGCACCTGATTGCCATTGCCAGGCTGCGCGCCCTGGCCAACGCCCTGGGGGCTGATTTTGTGCGCTTTGACCGGGAT
>JAQVQY010000148.1 GCA_028701335.1 Eubacteriales bacterium | reverse complement strand
GGGGGAAAGCCATGAAGAAGTTGTTTGTTTCTGCCGACATCGAGGGTACCTGCGGCATCGCCCATTGGGATGAGACCAGCCGGAATCGGCCGGACTACGCGCCCTACGCCCGTCAGATGACCCGGGAAGTGGCTGCCGCCTGCGAGGGTGCGCTTGAGGCGGGGGTAGAGCATATCCTGGTGCGGGACGCCCATGACAGCGCGCGCAATCTGGACGTGAGCCTTTTGCCGCCCCAGGTGGAGATCATCCGAGGCTGGGCGCCGGACCCGCTGTGCATGATGCATGGGATTAATGAGAGCTTCACCGCTGCCATCTTCACCGGTTGCCACGATGCCGCCGGCACCGGAAGCAACCCCCTGGCACACACCATGGACACCAACCTGATCTGGTTTACCCTTAACGGTGAAACGGTGAGCGAAGCGCTTCTCAACGCCTATGCCGCCGCCTATGTGGGCGTCCCGCTGGCTGCTGTCACCGGGGACCATGGCCTGTGCGAGCGGATGCGGGGGCTGATTCCAGGCCTCACCATCGTGCCGGTGAACAAAGGGCAGGGCGGCGCCGTAAAAAGCATCCATCCCGATGAGGCGGTGAAGCGCATCCGGGAAAATGTAGCCAGCGCGCTGAAGGGCGACCTCAAGGATAACCTGCCGGCCGTCCCTGAACGCATGGAGGCAGACCTCCGGTTCCGGGAGGTGCAGCGTGCCTGCCGGGCCAGCTTCTACCCCGGCATGCGCGCGCTGGACAGCCATACGGTTCGGTTTGAGACAAACGACTACTATGAGCTTCTGCGCATGGTACACTTCTGCGTGTGACTTTGGCCCCATGTGCCCGCTGTCTAGGCCCGCGTTATCAGGGGTATATCCCAATCATACGCCGCGAGCGATAACTTTGGGAGGAGATTTAGAATTATGGAAATGAAAGTTGGCCAGAAAGCCCCTGATTTTACGCTGACAGACCAGAAGGGCAATGAGGTGGCTTTGTCGGATTACCGCGGGAAGAAAGTACTCCTTTCCTGGCACCCCTTTGCCTTTACCGGCGTGTGCACCGACCAGATGCGCGCCCTTGAGACCCACAAAGAGGAATTTGACAAGCTGAACACCGTAGCCCTGGGGATGAGCACCGACCCTTCTCCCAGCAAGGGCGCGTGGGCGAAGGCGCTGAGCATCAAGAACACCAAACTCCTCTCGGATTTCTACCCCCATGGCAAGGTGGCCAGGGAATATGGCCTGTTTGTGGAAGAGATGGGCTCCTCCGGCCGGGCAAATGTGCTGGTGGATGAAGAAGGCATTGTCAGATGGGTGAAGGTGTACGATATCCCGCAGTTGCCGGACATTCAGGAAGTCCTCAACGCGATCAGGGACATGGGATAAGGGCTGCGTCAGGTTGGCTTCAGGGGCCGTCAACTATGGCGGCTCCTTTTTAATGCCGCTGTTTCCAGCCGGTTGACCTGAAGGGAGCATTGGCGTACAGTGATCCGGAGCACATTTCGATAAGAACACTGTATGAAACGCGCTTCCACCAGCGTAAGCGGCGCGCAAGCCAGGCTGCTGTTTTTGCTGACGGGGCCTTTCTGGCTGGCGCAGTATGCGGTTACGCCCATATCAGTCCGGAGCTAAAACACATGGGCATGAGCGCCACCTTCATGGGGATGGTGGCGGGCGGATACGGCCCAAACCAGGCGCTTGTACGCATCCCCTGGGGTTGTGGTCCGACCGGATAGAAAGGAAAAAGCCCTTTGTGGCCTTTGGATGCTTTCTGGTGGCGTTGTCGGCGGCAGGTTACCTGCTGTTATATTCACCGGGCGGATTTCTCACTTCCCGGATGCTGGGAGGCGCCGCGTCCAGGATGTCTTTCACGGTGCTGTACAGCGCTTACTTTCCTTCTGACGAGGATCCCCGCCGGATCACTCGGGTATACGCGGCCAATATCGGCGGGCGTCTTGTAGGCTTTGGGCTGATGGCGCTGGTGCCGCCCGTCTGGGATGTGCGGGCTTCCTTTGCGGTGAGCCTGGCGATGGGTATCCTGGCGCTGATTATGTTCCTGAACAGCAAAGAGGAGCGCGCGGCGGGGATAACCCTGGGCATCCGCGGGATGCTGAAAGCCGCCAGGATCCCTTACCTGCTGGCCACTTCTTTCCTGGGCATTCTGGCCGTGTGGGTGTCATTCAGCGGTTTCAATACTTTTACCGTCAACGCGGCCATGCGCCTGCGCCAGCCAACAGGACCTGAGCTTGCAGCAAATAGCGCTGCTGGTTCCCAACACCCTGTCAAACGCCCTAATTGGCGGGGGCCGCGCAAGCAGGATCGGCGCGCATTATCTGATAACCCTGGGTTTCCTGCTCGCGGCGTTGTATTGCGGGCTTTTACCGCTGGCGGGCAGTCTGACACAGATTTACGAGCCGAAAATTCCCGGAGGCGTTTCAGCCACGCTTACCTTTGCTCTCCTCCTGGGCCAGTGCGTCCGGGACATCGCGCCCGCTCAGCGCTCAGTGGCCATGGGATTCTTCCAGGCGACTTATGGCATCAGGATGACGCTGGGCCCGATCGTGACAGGGGTGATGATAGACAATATTGGCTTTGGCATGGCTTTTTTCGCGGTGGCTTTACTGTCGCTGTTTTCCGCTTTCCTGGCGTACATTTTGATGAAGCCTAAAGAAAAAGCAGGCTCACCCCGCCCACTGTAACCAGGGCACCCAGCGTTTCCCGGGGATTAACTTTTTCTTTCAGGATGAATACGGAAATGGGCAGGATAATTACCGGCATGAGGCTGAAAAGGATGGAAGCGATGGCCACCGGAATCAGTTTGATGGAGAGCATGGACAGCACCATCCCGATCAGTGTGCCCAGCACAATGCTCACCGTAATGGCCTGACGGCCATTTTTTGATCTCATGATGGGGGGAAGGCTCACCCAGCGCTTCATGACGGTCAAAATCAGCGCCATGCCCAGGACGCCGCCGATCAGCCGGATTTGGGCGGCAGGAACCGCGTTAAGGGAAGCCAGGCCAAGCTTGCTGAGGATAACTCCACCGGCCTGCCCCAGGGTGGCAAGCGCTGCCCAGAGGATGCCTTGCCAGCCCGGGACTTTTTTTCCCGCCGGGACATCCCCGCGGATTACAAGCATAATGCCAGAAACCGCCAGAAGGATACCGGCGATATTTTGGAGTGTCAGCGCCTCCCCCATCAGCGCCCAGCCAAGGATAGCGGCCC
>JAQVQY010000050.1 GCA_028701335.1 Eubacteriales bacterium | reverse complement strand
TTGAGATCACGGCCCAATGATCTCCGCTCTTCAGATACACCCCCACCTTTTGCGTTGTATTCGTATAAGCCCAAAGGTTCAACCGGCCAATCTCCAGGCTTAACTCAATCCTCATGAGGTATCAGGGCTTTTGATGTTATCGGTCGGAGGAAATAAAAGTAATCCAGGGATGGGATGGCAAATCACCATTGGCGTGATCTTATGGCCGAACTATGGTATTATCGGTATGATTGATTTATTTTTGTTTGGGAATGGGTGGATTTTGTGGATGAGAGGGCGTTAGGGGAATTTTTCCGAAAACTCGACCGCTCTTTGTTTTTGGATGATGAGCAAAAGCCTTCTGCCAGGCGGGATATTCCGCTGCCCATTGGCAGCGGTCAGACAATATCCCAACCCACGCTGGTTGCCGACATGACCCTTCTGCTGGATCCCCAAAGCGACAGCCGGGCGCTTGAAATAGGCACAGGCTCCGGCTACCAGACCGCCTTCCTGGCTGAATTTTCAAAGGAAGTCTATACGGTTGAACGGATTAGGGTTTTCACGGACAAGGCGAGGGAACGCTTGGATGCCCTTGGCTATAGCAATGTGCTTTACCGAACGGGGGATGGCAGTGAGGGCTGGCCTGAGCATGCTCCCTTTGACCGGATCATGGTCACTGCCGCCGCAGGCAAAATGCCGGATGCGCTCATCAGGCAGTTGGCGGCCAACGGGCGGATGGTCGTCCCCGTTGGGCAGCCCGGATTCCAGGTTCTCAAACTGATCCTAAAGGACGCAAACGGGGCCGTCAGCATCCAGGATATTGAAATGGTCAGCTTTGTGGAACTCAAGGGGCGCTTTGGGTGGGGCTGAAAAAACCTGATGAGCGATATGCCTTTGTCAGCTGAGAGCAACGCCAAAAACCCGCAGCTTATCCTCCAGCTTCTGGAAGTCGCCGTCAAACCGATGGGCAGCCATGCCGGCTTTCACAGCACCCTCAACGTTTTCGGCCAAATCATCCACAAACAGGCACTCTCCGGGAATCAAATCAAAACGCTCACATAACCGCCCAAAAATGCGAAGGTCGGGTTTGCTGACTTTTTCGTGCGCTGACACCATCATGCCGTCAAACCACAGATAGAAATCCCGCTCCTCAAGCGCTTTGGGGAAATGCGTACCGGCGTTAGACAACAGATACAGCCGCAAGCCGGCTTCCCGGGCTTTTTTGGTAAAGGAATCCGCTCCGGGAATGGGAGCCATCCAAAAGGGCCACTGTTCAAAGAGCGTTTTCAGCGTATCATGCAAGCGTAAAGGCGTGCGCAAAAGCGATATGCGCAGCAATTCCCCATCTTCTATCTGCCCGGCGTCATGCAAATGCCACTCGGCTGTGTTGAACAGCGCGCCAAACAGAATCCCCGCATCCTGTTCATTCCCGGCCGCCCGCATGGCAAAAGCCCAGGGCTCCCAGGAGAGCAGCACATTGCCCATATCCAGAATCAGGTTTCGTATCGCCATCCCGCTCACAGCTCACTCGCCCGCATTATGATTTGGTCGCCAGTAAATTGCGGATCTTGGTAGAGATGTACTCAATCAGCAAAACCAGGATGACCAGCCCCCATAGCATCGCGCCGGCGTCGCTCCAGCGTCTGTCCTGAATGGCGAAGATCAGCTGCGCGCCGATCCCGCCCGCGCCAACCAGGCCCAGGACAGAGGCATTTTTCACATTGATGTCAAGCCGGTAGAGGACGTTGGAAATAATGCTGGAGGAGAGCTGGGGCATCATGCCATAGCGGACTTTCTGAAAACCAGTGCAGCCCGCCGCGTCCAGCGACTCAATGATGCCGGGATTGATGTCTTCGACGGACTCCACCAGCAGCTTGGACAGCATCCCCACAGAGCCAATGGTCATGGTCAGGACACCAGCATAGGCGCCGGGACCCACGGTTTTCACAAACATAATACCGTACATGATAGACGGAAAAGCGCGGATCAGCGTGATGACGGCCAGCATAATTAGGTTGACCCAACGGAGCGCGATGTTGCGGCTGGAGATAAAGGCCAGGGGAATCGCTATGATGGTGCCGAAAATCGTGCCCAGGAATCCGATGGCGAAGGTTTCAAAGAGCATATATAAAAGCCCCGAGGCGCTCATGTCGCTGATGACATCCCAGGACGGGGTGAACAGGCCCCGTATAGCGACCCCAACGATGCTCCACCCGCGCTGGGTAAAACCCTCATACTCCACGGTGATATTCCAGATGATAATAATCAGGGTGACCACCACCGCGCCAATAACGAACTGGGGCCAGCCCTTGGGGTATTTCTTGTATTGGCTCTCAAGGGTCAGACGGTTCATCCTGTCACCAGCTTTCTTCTGGCATACCGCGCCACCGCTTCAAGAATCATAATGGTAAGCGTCATGCTGATGAGTACCAGGCCCAGGTTGTCGTATTTCCTCAATGTCAGCTGACCGCTGATGTTAAGTCCGATGCCGCCGGCTCCCACATAGCCCAGGATGGCGGCGCTCTTGACATTGGATTCAAAGCAATACAAAAAAGTAGAGAAGAAGAAGCCCTTCACCTGCGGCCAGACCGCGCCCCAGATACACCGAAAACGCGAGGCGCCGGTGGATTCCAGCGCTTCATACGCGCCCATGTCGAGGGTCTCAATATACTCATACATCATTTTTACGCAGATAGTGTAAGAGAAAACCGAAATGGCCAGCGTCCCGGCCAGGGCGCCGATGCCCAATACCATGCGCAAAAAACTGGCCAGAACCAGGGTAGGCAGCGTCCTTAGAAGGCTGAGCGCAAAGCGGTGCGTCACCAAATACGTTTTGTTCAGTTTGAAATTGGATGACAGGTAAAAACTGACGGGCAAAGCAATGGCGCAGCCAAAAACTGACCCTAGGAGGGACATATTGATGGTATCCAGCATCGCCTTCTGCATTGTGTCCCAATAGCCCCAGTTGGGAGGGATCATCTTATGGAGGATATCAAAAAAATTCCAGCCCCTTTCGGCCAGCAAAGGCAAATTGGTGCCGGTGAAATAAGCGCAGAAAAAAACGAAAATGGCAAACACAATGACCAGATAAGGAATGATATTGAACTTCTCCCGGATGGTTTTGCCATTTCCCAGCGTGTAGGTGCGGGGGAAGAAAATGTGAACAATGTCTTCAAGCATTCTTCTTCTCCTTCATCAAATCATCATCTGTCAGGCTGCGGCCGTAAATGCCCTTCAGAATCTCCTCGGTGATGGAAGCAGTCGGGCCGTCATAGACGATTTTCCCGGCGCGGATGCCAATAATCCTGTCCGCGAATTGCAGCGCCAGGTCCACATGGTGGATGTTGATGATGATGGTGATGTTCGTATTCTGGTTGATGCGTTTAAAATCCTCCATCACCACATCGGCCATCACAGGGTCCAGGGCAGCTACCGGCTCGTCCGCCAGGATGATTTGCGGCTCCTGAGCCAGGGTGCGCGCCAGCGCCACGCGTTGCTGCTGGCCGCCTGAAAGCTGATCGGCCCGGTTATAGGCTTTCTCCAGGATTCCCACCTTGTCCAGTGACTCCAGCGCCAGGATCTTATCCTGTTTGGAATAAAGGCCAAATATCACCCGCGGCAGCGACAGCTCCGCGACCCTGGCGGACAGGACGTTTTTGATAACGCTGACTCTGCTGATAAGGTTAAACGACTGGAACACCATGCCGATGTTTCGCCTGAATTTCCTCAGCGATCTTCCCTTAAGCGTGCTGACGTCCGTGCCGTTAACGGTCAGATTCCCGGCGGTGATGTCAATCATCTTGTTGATGGTCCGAATCAGGGTGGATTTGCCGGCGCCCGACAAGCCGATAATAGCCACAAATTCCCCCTGCTCGATTTCCAGGCTGACATCGTCCATCGCCTTGACGCCGTTGCTGTATACTTTATCGACATGCTCGAACTTTATCATGAAGATTTCTCCGCCATTTCATAGATCAGTGGTAATATGCTTGGGCTAACCATTGAGAAAAGGGGCTGTCGCGGGATACGACAGCCCCATTCCGTCCTCGACATTTCAGGCGAAGACGGCTTCTTCAATCAATCGAAGATGGTCAGCGCAGCGCGGGTGCCGTCAAAATCGCTGTCCTGAACGGGCACATATCCGGTGTGGCTGTAGGGAGCGACGGTGGCTTTGCCTTCATCCGTCTGGATGATGTTGATGAACGCCTGCTGAAGGGCGGCCTTGAACTCGTCCGTCATGAAGTCAGCGTTGCCAACGGAGATGGTGTCGTTCATGATCATGTCAGACACGCCGATTACCTTCAGGCAGTCAAACACAGTCTTGCCCTCAGCAGCAAGCTCCGGATAGGCGGCCGCGAAAGCGGGCTGCGCGTAATCATTGGTCCGGGTATCGGCGAAGCCGCAGTAGATGTCAGCCTGGCCCAGCACGACGGTCTCCAGGTTGTCCGGATAACCGCCGCCGAAGGTGGCGTTGGCAAGATTTTCAACAGTTTTCTTGGACTCCCCAATACCCTCGCCAAAGCTGTTGTTCAGCCAGATGCTGGGATACACATAGGAGGCGCCGGAGCCGACATTGCCCAAGGCCCATTTGGCGCTGTTGACATCCTCCCAGGTCAGGGTGTCGCTCTCAGCCTTGGCTAGCAGGTCCGCGCCCTTTTCAGTCAGGCTGTTGACATAAATCAGGGAACGGTAGCCGCTGGCGATGATGGAGGGATCGTTTTCCACCACGATGTTCCAATCACGGAAATCATCGGAGACCACATTGTGGCCGGCTCTTGTGGAGCAAAGGATGACATCCACGCCATCCTGTGAGTAAAGGGTATAGGTGGCGGCGGGCAGGAAGCCCACGTCGATGGTGCCGGATATCATGCCCTCACCGACAACCGCGTAGTCCGTCCCCACGTCAACTTTGACGCTTTTCACATCATAGCCGCTCTTTGCCAACTCGTCCTGAAGCATAGCCTTCAGGGGTTCAGAAGCGTTCAGCATTTCCTCAACGCTGGCACTGGGAACAAAGACGACACTCAGCTCATCAATGACAACGGCTTCGGCCAGGGCAACCGCGAAGGAACAGACCAGGAGTGCGCTCAGGAGGATTGCCAGGGTTTTCTTCATCTTTCTTCTCTCCTTGGATGTATTTCGGGAATTCGGGAATCTGCCGGGCTCATTATATGTTAAACTCCCATCATTGTCCATTGCGTGATTCCTGAAAATTGCGGTTTCCCAATCAACAGGCCAGATTTCCTGCCAATGCTCTTCTTCTGGACAATACCGCCAGCATAAGAATACTCTGTAAGCCTGAATGATAGTTCATCTGTTGTCGGACAGACGGGGAAATGGCCAGCATCGGGAAAAGCATGCAATCCTTTCATAAGTTCCCGGGGACTTCGACAAACACAATGTGGTTTGGGCTGTTGGCGGCTCATTGCTGTTGTATTTCAAAGGAATCGTTTCGGATTTTACGGACATAGATGTGATGGTTGCGTAAGAAGACGCGGACACCGCGAAGGATGTTTTGAATTCTCTTGGAGATATCCTCCCCACTGATGCGAGCGTTGAGTATAAGTCAAAAAGGTTTTGGAGGATCAATTTGGACAGGGTTGATCCTGATGCAATGGCTGGGTTCACAATTGTCCACAAAGAGTATGAGCATAATTCCCCCTAAGAAAAGAAAATACTCAAAATTTCACCATAGCCAATGAAATGAGGATTCCATTATAATCCCAGGAAGAATGGCGTCAATATTACGAGCTGGTGGGGCGGGGTGAAAAGGCGAGGCTGACAGATGCCTTGCCCTGTCTTTGGCCAAGTAACCGGGGTTGGCTATTTTGGATTGGAATAAAACCCGCTTGGCGATTAAGATCGTCTTCACCAATCAACTCAAGCGCGGCTTCAAAGAACACCAGAATGTACGGCGCTGTTTTGCTCTGGGGGATGAAGGCGAGGGGCTGCTGTGTGCCTGGGTCAAATGGTGGGCGGCCCCGTTTCCCCTTTGACCACAGCAACGGGGTTTGGACAGGCATTAGTGCCAGGCAACGGTCACGCTTATCTGGGAAGGATGGGTGGAAGAGGGAATTGAAATCGTCAGGGCAGCCTGCGCCCGCCACGACGGGTACAAACGCAATCCCTTTGTCGGGGTTGAGCGCGGCCACCACTACGCCCGCGCCATGTCCAGCTGGACCCTTGCGCTGGCTTGCTCAGGCTTTGCCATCGATCCCAGAAGTGGCTAGCCGAGCATTTTCCCCGCCTGAAGGCAGATGACATCCGCCGCCTCTACAACACCAGGGCAGGAATGGGCGTGTGCACGAGGGAACGCGAAGAAGCTGACAGTATATAAACAGAATCCTTACATCCCTGTGTGCTTTGCGGTTGAAGTAAGTCGCCCATGCGCATAGGATTATTTACTTTCTCCGGTCCTTATTGTATGATGCGGGCACGAAAGCGAATCTCGGATTCCCCGAATCACATGTGGAAAGGCAAGAGTCCTTGAAACGAGTCATTGGAGGGTTCCTGGCGGTTGTCGTCTTGCTGGGGCTTGTTTTTTTTGGCAGCAAATCGCACTTGTTTTCTATCGGTTTCAACCAACCGGTATACACAAACAGCGAAGGTATTTCCTGTATCTCCAGGGTTGTTGGAGACCGCTTCCAAATTTTAGACGCACGCGGAAAGTGGCAGGACAGCTTTCTTGCGGGCGTCAACATCGGATTGGCCCTTCCCGGATTCTTCCCGGGTGAGTACGCTATCGAGCAGAGCACCTATTTCGCATGGTTTATCCAAATTGCGCAGATGGGTGCCAATGTCATCCGCGTATACACGCCACAGGCGCCGGGATTCTACCAGGCGCTTTATGAGTTCAACCGCCTGGCGGCTACCCCGCTGTATCTTTTGCAGGGTGTATATATGGATGAAAGCGATGTTCAGAAGTATGCAGATGTGTTCTCCCCTGATTCCATCGTCATCAGGGACATGCGCCAGGATATCATAGACTGTATCAACATTCTCCATGGCAACGCGGTTATCCTTGAAGTTCCGGGAAAGGCTTCGGGCATTTACCGCTACGATGTGTCCGATTATGTGATTGGATGGATCCTGGGCATTGAGTGTGATGCCGGGCTGGTTAATGGCACCAATGCGTCCCATCCTGATATCACCTCCTTTGAGGGCGAGTATGTCTATGCGCGGGATGTCGCTCCTTTTGAGGTTTTTATCGCTCAAATGAAAGAGCTTGCCATCTCCTATGAAACCGAGCATTACCGGATGCAGCGACCAATCGCCTTTACCAACTGGGTGACCACTGATCCGCTGAGCCACCCAAACGAACCTGATGAAAAGGAAGACTCAGCGCAGATCGATGTTGAAAGGATCAAAGCCAAGGACTCGTTTCTACCCGGGTTCTTCGCCTCTTATCACGTATATCCCTATTACCCGGATTTTTTGCGTTATCCCAGCGGAGATCCCGAAACAGACGCCAATCCTTACCTGGCGTATCTGAAAACCCTGGTGGATTACCATGCCATGCCAGTCCTCATATCCGAGTTTGGGCTGCCCGGCTCCAGGGGCGTCACACATGTCAACGATCTCACAGGATTAAGCCAGGGAGGCCTTTCAGAACAACAGGTTGGCCAGGGGCTGGTCAGTATGCTGGATGATATCCGATCCTCCGGCTGCATGGGCGGAGTCGTCTTTTCCTGGCAGGATGAGTGGTTCAAACGGTCATGGAACACGATGGACTTTGATGACGCGAATACCCGGCCACAATGGCATAATGCCCAATCCAGCGAAGTGAACTTCGGGCTTATAGCCTATGAAGCCTTTCCCTCCATCCAAATTGACGGCAAAGATGGGGACTGGGCAGGCAGCAAGGACCTGGCGGGTGATGGCAGCCTGCTTGCCGCGTGGGATGAAGCATTCCTCTATCTGCGCGTTGAACCGGACAATTTTGCCAAACAAAAATACATCATTCCCATTGACACGATTCCCGGACAGGGCAGCGCATTTTATGAAGCTGCGCGCTTCGAACGGGATGCGGATTTTGTCTTGATCCTGGACGGCAAGTCGAATACCCGCCTCCTGCTTGACCCCTATTACGACCCAAACAATAAACTCTACGGGCAGTTGATGTATAGGCCAAAGGAGCTTGCAGTTGGCCAGGAAACAGGCAAAGGCGTTTTCACGCTTGCCCGGCAGGTGATCAGCGGAGAACTTCATATGCCAGCAACCGGCCAGACTGTCTCTCCTCAGTTTTGGGATACCGGAAGGCTGATATATGGCAATTCCAATCCGGACAGTGACGAGTATGATTCGCGCGCCGATTTTTCCGAAGGCGATGGTTTTGTGGAGATGCGGATTCCCTGGATGCTCCTCAACTTCGCCGATCCCTCCTCCCGCAGGATACTGGATGATTTCCACGGCAGGGATGGCTTTCCAAATACCACCATCCAGGAAGTATTCATTGGTTTTGGAAGGGCGGGAGATAGCCGGCCTATCGGCATGCAGGCCTACAGGCTGCCACAATGGTCCATAACAACAGCGGAGCAGCGGCTCAAGCGATCCTATGATTTGCTGAGTGCCGCCTTCCCGAAATATCCCACTTACCCGATTAACACGAGCTCAGAAATGCAGGAAGCGCTCCGCCTAATGGACAGGCGTTTGTTGTATGTGCGGTTTGAGCAAGCGGTGAAGGCCTCTGATTTTGTGCTGATTCTGCTGGGGCTGTCCCTTTTGCTGGCAATATACTTGTTCCTGCTGCTGCTGGGTATCAACATCCATTTGAACGCTTCCACACACAAAGAGCACAGGGAGTGGGAGCACCTGCGCTCCCTCCTGTGGCAACCCAAGGAAGAAATAGAAAAAAAGCTGCATAGAGACTACCTATGCACACGGGTAGGCTTTGCCATGCTGAGCCGGTTCCTGGCTGTGGAATGCGTCAATTGCAGTAATTCTCCGCTGGTCAGGGTATTGCACCGCAATGGGTGTGAGCCCTGCCTAAGCCAATTGTTGCACTCGAAGGATATCACGCAGTGTATCCTGGCAATAAGGGTTGCCGGGTTCCTAGCCCTAAAACAACACAACGACCATATTGTTAAGCTAATGGAAAAAAACAGAGATAATCTTGAACTGCTTTATGCAGGCTTCATGGCGATATCGATGATGGGATTACGCGGCAAGCTGGTATCCATTTGCGGGAATTTGGGCCATACCCAAAAATTATCCTTCCGTAGGCTCAAGGAGATTCTGGGCGCATATACGGGGGATAAAGCCAGACTGTACAAGGATCTGCTCAGCTCACCCGATCTCTATATCCGGCGCATTGCCATTAAAAACATCGGCGATGAGGGCTTTGTACGGCTCGCCGGTTGTCTGCTCCCGCTTCTTGAAACGGAAGATGACAGTTTGCAGCATGATTTAATCCGCTCATTTGGTCAACTCCGGTTCGCTCCTGCCGGCAAATACATTGCAAAGGCGATGGACAGCACCAGCTGGACGCTTCGCAGCATAGCGGTCAAGGCGCTGGCTTCCATTGACGCCAGAACGTATTTACCGCAGCTCGTCCAGGGATTAAGGGACAGGGATTGGGGGGTGCGCCTAAATAGCGCCAAGGAACTATCACGCCGCATCCCTGAGGATGAACTGCGGGCTCTGATTCCCGGGCTGAACGACCGCTACGCGGCCGAAATTCTGGCTTATGCCATTATGGAAGAAAAACTGCTGGAAAGCGGAAAGACCGGGCAATGAGAAATGTGATTTATGGTATCCTGATGTTTATCAACAGCCTCTCCCTTGCCTATATGATTGGGATCACGCTCACCTACATTATACAGATCTTGTTTTCATCCAGGGCACTGGAAAAATACAACAAGGAGCAGCGTTATTCTGATTACCGGCGATATATCAGTTCCTCCAATATGATCCCGGTGTCCCTGATTGTGCCTGCATACAACGAGGAAGCGACGATTATCCAAACCGTCCGGAACCTGCTGAAGCTGGATTACCAAGAGTATGAAATCATCGTAATCAACGACGGGTCAAAGGACGGTACGCTGAAACTGCTGCTGGAGTCCTTCTCAATGATTCCCATCGAACAGCCTTACCGTAAATCCGTACAGAACAAGCCCGTCCGCCGGGTGTACCGAACGGCGCTGCATGGAAACCTGATCGTAGTGGACAAGGAAAACGGCGGGAAGGCAGACGCGCTCAACACAGGCATCAACTTCTCCCGCTATCCTGTGGTGGTCTCCATGGACGCCGACTCCGTGCTGGAGAAAAAAGCACTGATCCGGATTATGGCGCCATTCATGAAAGACTACAGCGTGGTCGCAGTTGGCGGTGTTGTGCGCATCTCCAGCGGCTGTGTCATTGTTGATGGGGAGATTGTGGAGATTAACCTGCCTAAAAGCGTGCTGGGTAACCTTCAAACCGTCGAATACCTCCGCTCTTTCTTTACCGGGCGTATCGGAGCCGCGTCTATGGAGATGCTTCTGATTATCTCCGGCGCGTTTGGCGCCTTCCGAAAAGACGCGCTGTTGGCGGCGGGCGGCTACACCACCAACTGCATCGGCGAGGATATGGAGGTGGTCGTAAAAATCCACCGGACGATGCGTAATGCAAAAAAGCCCTACAAAATCCACTTCCTCCCAGATCCCATCTGCTGGACGCAGCCTCCTGAGAACCTGAAGGATCTATACAAGCAGCGCAAACGCTGGCAGATCGGCCTCATCAATGTACTGCTGCGCCACAAGGACATGGCTTTTAATCCAAAGTACGGCAAGACCGGTATGGTCATGCTGCCATATTACTGGATTTTTGAGTTTATCGGCCCGATTTTTGAAACACTGGGCTATATCCTTATTCCAATATCCTGGTGGCTGGGCATAATCGGCTGGCCGTTCATAGCATTTTTCTTTCTTCTGGTGGTCATGATCGGGCTAATCCTCTCCCTGGGGGCCCTCTTGCAGGAGAGCTACGCCATGCGCAGGTTCCCCAAAACTCGCCATCTACTGTTGATGACGTTTTATGCACTGATTGACAACTTCGGCTTCCGCCAGTTTAATACCGTCATCCGCTTCATCGGTGCGATAAGATACCATCAGGGAAAGGAATCCTGGGGCAGTATGCAGCGCAAAAAATTCACAGAAAAAATGCCCTGAAGGGTGATGATCAGAGTCCTTTGTGTGCAAGCCCCGGCGATTGGCATAAGTACTACGGCTGGCAGCAATAAAGATAATCTATCCGCGGTACTGCAGATGAAAAGGCAAATTGATTTCCAGTTAATTAACGCGTGTGCCAAGAAAAATTAAGATGATTTTGATTACATAAGGCTGCTTTAGAAGCTAATCAAAAACGCCTTACGACATAATCGTTTGTGGTAAATGGAAGAAAAAGCTTGCGCAATCGATTCCCTTATGATAGGATGACGCCAGTACAAGTGATTAAGGAGCCCTATGAACAAGCAACAGCCCGTTCGGCTCAGGGATTTGGCGTTTGAGCTGAACCTGTCGGTCTCCACCATTTCCCGTGCCATAAGCGGCAAGGGGCGCATCAGTGACAAGACACGGGTAAGGGTCCTAAAGGCGATTAAGAAGAGCAACTACACGCCCAACGATGTAGCCAGATCCCTGCGCATGCAAAATGCCATGAGCCTGGGTATCATCGTGACCGACATCACCAACAGCTTCTTTGCCTCCGTTATCAAGGGTGCTCAGAGCGTTAGCCGGGAAATGGGCTATTCCATCCTGCTAAGCAATTCAGATGAAAACATCCTTTATGAGGCGGAAGCGATGCAGCTGATGCTGGAGAAGCAGATTTCAGGGCTGATTCTGGCCTCAGTGGGCAACAATGGCCCAAAAATTACCCAGTTCCAAAACCTCAACATCCCAGTTGTATTTATCGATAATACCCCCGAATCCGTTCAGTCGTTTGACTCCGTTTCCACCGATAATCACAAGGCGGCCCATAGCCTGACCACCCGGTTAATTGAGAAAGGCTATAAGCACATCGGCATGATAACGGGCCCCCTGAACCAATCCAGCGGAAGGCAGCGTTATGAAGGTTTTCAAAGCGCGATGAAAGAGCATGGCATCCCTCTTCGCGATGAGTGGATCAGGGAAGGGAATTTTCAGATGGAAAGCGGCAGGCTGATGATGCGCCAGATTCTTGAGACCCCTATTCCGCCAAAGGCCGTTATCATCTGCAACAACTACATGACCTATGGCGCGGCAAAAACCATCAAAGAAATGGGAAAATCAATTCCGGCGGACGTGGCCCTGGCTTCCTTTGATACAGATGACCCCACTTCGCTCTCTTCCCCCACCATTGCCTCCATGAACCAGCCGGCGGTACAAATCGGAACCAAAGCCGCTGAGATTTTGATCAACCGACTAACAGCGAAACATCCTCTCTCTCATACCAACCTGGTGCTGGAACCGGTATTCACCGACGGCGATTCCTGGTAGTACGCCAAATAATACGATTTTCTCCTTATTATTCCCATAAGAGCAAACGATTGCTCTCACAAGGAACCAAAAGGCGCGAGGACGCGGGAGACGGCAAATGATGAAAAACCTTATCCGGATGGTTGGTATCTCCAAAGAATTCCCTGGAGTAAAAGCTTTGAATAAAGCGAGCTTTGACCTGAACGCCGGCGAGGTCCATGCCCTGGTGGGTGAAAACGGCGCGGGCAAGTCCACCCTGATGAAAGTGCTCACCGGGGTTTACACCAAGGATGAGGGAGAGATTTTCTACAAGGGCAGACCGGTTGACATCCACGGCATCCGCCATTCGCAAAGCCTTGGTATTGTCATGATTCATCAGGAACTGAACCTTATGAACCATCTGAGCGTGGCCCAGAATATCTTTATCGGCCGGGAGGAACACGGCCGCATCCCCCTGTTCCTCAATGACCAGGCCATCAATAAAAAAGCTGCGGAGATCCTCGGCCGGCTCAACATGGACATCGACCCCACCGTCCGTGTCGGCCTACTCACGGTTGCCAAGCAGCAGATGATAG
>JAQVQY010000147.1 GCA_028701335.1 Eubacteriales bacterium | reverse complement strand
CTTCAGGTTCACCAGGGTGAGCATTTTCTCGACCCGGGCCTTGATCTCGTCCTTGGGCCGCTTGGCCACCTTCAGCCCGAAGGCAATATTCTCAAATACGTTCAGGTGGGGAAACAGCGCATATTTCTGGAACACCGTGTTGACCCGGCGCTTATAGGGCGGCAGACCCGTGATGTCCTGGCCGTCAAAGAGCACGCGGCCGGTGGTGGGGTGCTCAAAGCCCCCGATGATCCGCAGGGTCGTGGTTTTCCCGCAGCCGGAGGGGCCCAGCAAGGTCACAAACTCATTTTTGCGAATGTACAGGTTGATGTCCGCCAGCACTTCCGTCCCGTCATATTGCTTGGACACATCCTCCAGCTTGATCAGCTGCGGCCGTTCTGCCATGTCTCTCCTCCAGGTGAAGTAATGTGAATATTAAAAGGACGGCGGCGATGAGGTCCACAGAAAGCGGGCCTCACGCCTGCCGCGGTTCTCAATGTGATGGGGGGCCCTGGGGTGCAGGCAGAAGCTCTCCTCCCTGCCCACCCTGTGGCACGCCTCTCCCAGGATTAAATGGATCTCCCCGGAAAGGACATAGGCGAACTCCTCGCCGTCATGGGCGGGGATCTCCGCCGTCCTCCCACCCGGACCCAGGCGCACCAGCATGGGCTCCATCATATTTTTCTGCGCATCGGGCACCAGCCAGAGAATGCTGCCCTTGAGTATTTCTTCGTCCACCTTTTCAAACATGTCATCTTTTCCAAAAACGACACGCTCCTGCTGGCGGGCGCTAAAAAATTCCTCCAGGCTCGACCCCAGGCATTCGATCAAGTCAGACAGGGTGGCGATAGAAGGGGAGGTCAGGTTGTTCTCCACCTGAGAGATAAAACCTTTGGTCAGCTCACACCGGTCCGCCAGGTCCTCCTGGGTCAGGTTGCGCGCCAGCCTAAGGCTTTTTAAGGTTCCGCCGATATCCATAGTTTTCTCCCCTCAACCCGCAGTTTAGGGTTACTAAACAATCGGGCAGGCATTATTAAACCACCCAACCGGCGAACTGTCAATATGCTCCGTGTATTTATTTGGGAATTTTACGCGATTTCATCGGACTTTAACAGGCCCGATTACTTCCCCACACAGAAGCTGGCGAACACCTCGTCCAACAGTTGGTCGCTCACATTTTCCCCGGTGATGCGCCCCAGGGCGGCCAGCGCGTCATTCAAGTCCACGGCGCACAGGTCCAGGGACACGCCCTGACGCATGGCGTCCGCCGCCTGGCGCATGGACTGGGCCGCCTCCCGGGCCAGGTAGAGATGCCGGGCCAGGGTCAGTGCGTTTTCCCCGGGGTTGCCCGCGTATTTTCGTATTTCCCGGCGCAAGGCGTCCATCCCCTCCCCGGTGCGGGCAGATACCCGCAGGGTTTCCTCCGGGCTTACGCCGTGAGCCGATAACCAAGCCTCAGCTTCCTTCACGGGCGGCAAATCCTGCTTGTTGAGCACGACCAACCGGGGGAGATGTTGAAGTTCCGCCAGAATATCAGTGTCCTGCCCGTCAGGCGCCTCGCCGGCATCCAGCACCATCAGGCATAAATCGGCCGCCTTCATGGCCTCCCTGGCCCTGCGGATGCCGATCTGCTCCACCACCCCGCCGCTCTCCCGGATACCGGCAGTGTCCGTAAAATGCACCGGGATGCCATCCAGGGTGGCACTGCCTGACACCGTGTCACGGGTGGTGCCCGGCAGGTCGGTGACGATGGCCTTCTCCTCCCCCAAAAGGGTGTTTAAGAGAGAGGACTTGCCCACATTGGGTTTCCCGCAGATGACCACCTGGAGCCCTTCTTTAAGAATCCTGCTGCCCCGCTCGTCACAGGCCGCCTCCAGCCTTTGGGACAGGGCGTCAAGCCCCGGGGCCAGGTCACCCACCGCTTCCTCCTGGTCGATCTCCTCCGGGTAATCAATGGCCGCCACCAGGCCCGCCATCAGGCGGATCAGCTCCCCCTGGGCTTCCTGGACGAATTTAAGCGCGCCCCCCTGCAACTGGCGCAGCGCCGCGCCCGCCGCCGTCTGCCCGGTGGCGGAGATCAACTGCATCACCGCCTCCGCCCGGCTTAGGTCAATGCGCCCGTTTAAAAAGGCCCGGCGGGTGAACTCTCCCGGGCCTGCCGGCATCACCCCCAGGGCGAACAGCGCTTGAAGCGCCGCGTTCACGACATATTCCCCGCCGTGGAGGAACAGCTCCGCCACATCCTCCCGGGTGTATGTGTAAGGGGCCTTCAGATAGACCGCCATGCACTCATCAAGCGTCCTGTCCCCGTCCACAAAATGCCCGTACATCATGTACCGCGGCTGAAAGGCCGTGGCCGGGCTCTTGGGCACAAAAACCTGGCGCATCACTTTGAGCGCCTCGGGCCCGCTCACCCGGATGGCCGCCAGCCCCCCTTTCCCGGGCGGCGTGGCTACGGCCGCGATGGTTGTCAGTTCCATGATTCCTCCTGCAGCTCAAGTATAGAAGCCGGCAGGGGGTTTGGCAAGAAAGGGTTCTCCCTTCGTTGAACCTCGCCAGCTAATCCGATATAATGAAAACCTCAAGGAGGGAGACCATGGCTTTTTCGCACCTGCACCTTCATACGGAGTTTAGCCTTCTGGACGGCGCTTGCCGGATAGATCCGCTGATGACACGGCTTAAGAAATTGGGCATGGACGCCTGCGCCGTCACCGACCACGGCGCGCTTTACGGGGTAATCGACTTCTACAAGGCTGCCAGGAAGGCCGGCATCCACCCGGTGATTGGCTGTGAGATGTATGTGTGCCCTGACATGGATGAGAAAACCAGCCAGGCCCGGGAATACAGCCACCTGATCCTCCTGTGCGAGAACATGGCGGGTTACCGGAACCTGATGAAACTGAGCTCCGAGGGTTTCACCCGCGGATTCTACTATAAGCCACGTGTAGATATGGATCTGCTCCGGGAGCACCATGAGGGCTTGATTGCGCTCTCCGCCTGCCTGTCAGGGGACCTGCCCAAGCTCCTGCTGGAAGGCCGGTATGAGGATGCCAGGGCCCACGCCCTTTTGATGCGGGACATCTTTGGCGAGGGCAACTATTTTATTGAGCTGATGGACCACCATATCCGGGAGGAAAAGCAGGTTATCCCGCGCCTGGTGAAGCTCTCCCGGGAGACCGGCATTCCCCTGGTGGTTACCAACGACTGCCACTACTTAAGGAAAGAGGACGCCCCCGCCCAGGAAGTGCTCATGTGCATC
>JAQVQY010000049.1 GCA_028701335.1 Eubacteriales bacterium | reverse complement strand
AACCCCTTTGTTTCTTGCCCTATTATATCACATTTCGTCTTGTTTCCCTTGATTATTCCTTGCTTTCCTGCCGCTCAATGGCAAAGTCCCAGCCGCTCGGGGCTGGGACTTTGTCTACAGTCTGAAGGCCGGAAAGTTCCGGCCCTTTTTGACATGTGGTTTCGGATGATTTCTTATACCGCGTCCGGGGGAATCTCAGGCCGGGGCCCGAAGTAAGCCTGCATCTGCGCGTCCGACAGGCTGAACCACTCCTTGACCTGGTCCCAGCAGTAAGTGGGGCGCTTTTTAACCACGTTGCGCAGCCGGTCGACGCGGACATTCCAGTAGCGCAGGCTGCCGTCCACAGTCTGGGGCTGGTCGGAGGAGATGCTCTTGAGATTTGAGGACGCCCAGCGCTCAAAGTGAATGTTCATCTCAGGCGCCAGAAGGTCATAGCAGATGTCAATCTGGGCCAGCATCACCTGCGTGGTGAGCTGTTGGAAAATCTCACCGAAGCGGCGCAGGAACTTGTCCCGCATTTCCGCGTTTTCCATGAGTTTGACGATGAGGGTGTTGTCTATCTGGTTGCCAACGCCAGTGCCCTTGGGGTTAAGAACATTTCGGATGCCGTTGGCCTGGGAATTGAACAGGCCATAGTCCAGGTCAAAGAGTATCCAGCGCCATTTTTCACCGGGGATCTTGTAGTAGCGGATGTTGCCGGTGTCGGTGTTGGCGAAGAAAGCCTCGAAAATCATATAGTCGAAGTAGTTGTCCACATCAATGCGGTCCAGGAGGTATTGCAGGTCGTCCGGATTGCTGCCGGGGGAGAGGGTCTTGGCGGTCCGGATCAGCTCCCGGTATTCCTCGTTGCTGCCCCAGTAGGATTTGGAATTGCCCTCCAGGATGGTCATATCATCTGCCTTTTCCATGGGGATGCCCTCATGCTGGGCAACAAAATAGCGGCTGACACGCTCGCGCAGGTTGTAGTGCCCCCAGTACTGGCCGTTGAGGTAAACGATTACCGGCTTCCAGGCTTGGTGGATGACGGTGGTGTCCACTTGGTCCACCAGGCGGGACTGCACGCCATCGGCCATCCGGGTCCATACGGCATCGTTGCCGCTGACCCTAAGTACGATGGATTTGTACTGTTCAAACGGCCGGTCCTCAAAGAGGGCGGCGTTGAAATACTTGATGCCGTACTTGGCCCGGGCGTGCACCTTGAAGGATTTCTGCGGCATATCCAGGGAGTACTGGCCGATGAGCCCGAAGGTGACGCCCTGGCTGAAATACACCTGGCCGTTGTCCGAGTCGAACATCTCGGCGTAGCCCGGCCGGTGCTCCTTGCCGTGCAGGCGGTAGATGGGGGAAGGATTGGAGAAGGGGATTTTCTCATACTGGCGCAGGTCTATCCCATCACCTGCGGCCAGCATCCCCGTCTGGCCATCCCACA
This sequence comes from Eubacteriales bacterium, assembly GCA_028701335.1. Classification (GTDB taxonomy): domain Bacteria; phylum Bacillota; class Clostridia; order Christensenellales; family Aristaeellaceae; genus UBA6115. Next base: position 11,607 of record JAQVQY010000049.1, on the reverse strand, counting down.
GTTCCACCGGGTCCGCCGTCAGGGACACCACCGGCAGGGAGAAGTAAGTCTTCATCATATAAGTGGCGGTGATGGTGTCAGAAGGCTGGAGCCCCTGGGCAAAGGCGCGGGCCCTGAGTACCGTGGTGTCCTTGATCTCAATGGGGCCTGTATAGTCAGCGCCTTTGGACACCGTGGGAATGGACCCGTCCAGCGTGTATCGCACAAGCGTCCCGGAGGGAACTTCAATTGCTGCGGAGATGTTCTCCTTGTAAAGCCCGCCCGCCAGGGAGAAGGCCGGCGCCTGGGTGAAGCCCACAAAGCCAGGGCCGTTGGCGCCGCCGGGGGTTGGCGCGTCATAAAAGAAAAAAAGGCCTTCCTGCCCGATGGTTCGCCCATAGGAGATATCGGTGGGGATTTCCGGAAGCGCCATCCGGTCCAGCACCCGTCCGCTGCCGTCAGACAGCGTCACCACCTCTCCGCCCGCGCGCTTCAGGGCGTGGTTGGCATGAAGCGCTGAGGCGTCTGTTCCTGACTCCTGGCTTTTGTCCATCATGATGACTTTATATTCCCCGGGCCAGATGCTGGTTCCCTGGGGAAACTGCCACTTGCGGGGCCAGCCCACATTGTCAGACAGGCCCCACAGGCTGATGTCCTGCACCTGGGAAGTAGGGTTGTGTATCTCAACCCAGTCGGTCACCGGCTGTCCAGCCACCTGGACAATGCTATCGTTGCTGCTCATAACCTCGGAAATATGAATGCCCGTGGGGTTGATGGCGCGCAGGTACCTTTCCGCCATGGAGAAACCCGCCGCGTTGTTGGGGGCGCCGGGAGTGGGGATGGAAAACACCTGCCAGGCGCCAGTCACCTCATCCCGGCCATAACTCATGTCCATGGGCACATTTTCATACTGGACCCGGTCCAGCAGCTGCCCCTGGCGGGTGGAGAGGGTGATGGTCTCTCCCTCGGCGCCCAGCGAGAAATTGGCGTGAGGGTAGCCGCCGGGGTTGTCCCGGTTTTTGCCGGAGGCGAATACAAGATAGTAACCCCTGGCCGGTATTGCCGCCCCCTCGGGGAACACCCACTTGGCAGGGCGCTGTTCATTGTCAGACAGGGCAAAGACGCCGCCCAAATCAATGGGCGCGTCGCTGTTGTTTTTCAGCTCTATCCAGTCGCTCAGTTCATCGTCTTCGTCCCTCAGGCCGCTCCTGGGCGCCGGGCAGAACTCGTTGATTACCAAAATGCCGCTCTCCACATGGTATTGGTTGATGTAGGCATCATGGCCCGCCTGGGTGTTTGGGAAGCCGGGGGAATAGATATCGTTCTTCTGCCAGCTGCCATCCGCCTGGCGGGCGTAGGTTTCATTGGCGTTCAGGGTGGGAACGTCCTCCACCTTGTCCAGCACAAAGCCGGCTGTGTCAAACAGGTAGACGGCGCAGGTGATGCTGGAGAGCTTGAACTTAGCGTGAAATGGCTTGCCCGCCTCGTTTTGGTTGGTGTTATCGCAGTAAATTATGGTGCGCTCGCCGGGAGCAAGCTCGACGGCGGGAAATACGAACCGCGCCCGGTCCGGCCGGTTGGAGGCCGTGATGCCTTCCAGGTTCAACGTTCTGCCTGATTGGTTTTCAATCTCAAACCAGTCGGGAAAATTGCCGTTCTCGTCCGGCAGGGCTGAGGTGTTATCCGCCATGATTTCAGTGATTTTGAGGCCGTCATGATCGCTGATCAGGCTGCCGTCAGCGGCGTTGATGTTCCTCGCCCGGTTGATGGGCTCGGTGGGCGACACGATGAGCAGAATAACCACCACGGCCGCGCAGAAGACCAGGAGGCCTATGCGCTTCTCCTTGCGGCGCGCGCGCCTGGGGGGTTGTTTGGGCTGGCGTGAACGCATGATTTCTCCTTAGTATTCTCTGAGGACAAACACGGTTTGCCCGGGATTGAAAGCAGGTTCAATTCGGATGACACTGGGATGGCGGGAGAACTCTTCCCTGAGCATGTCCTTGATGGCGGTGCCACCGCGGTAACCGTGGATCAGGGTCAACCGGTAATCTGCCGGTGTGGCGCGCTTTAAGGCGCCCATCACCTTTACCCGTGCCTGCTGAATCGTCAGGCCGTGCAGGTCCACTTCCATCCCGCGTTACCCTCCCGGCTTATGGCCCATAGTATAGCGCATCAGTGAATTTGTAGCAAGTTCTTAACAATTCGTTAAAATCTGCTCAGCTGTCCAGTTTATCCAGGATAAAAGACAGATAATCCCTGACAACGTCCCGTTCTCCCAGGGTGTAGAGCATCCGCGTGCCCACAGCATCCTCAATCTCATTAAACATCAGCTGCCCCCGGTGGAAAAGAAAATCAACGCCGATCAGCCCCGCGCCAAGGCGCCGTGCGAAGTCCCGGGCCGTGGCAAGGATTCCTTCCCCAGGATCCCAGGGGAAGGTGTCAGCGCCCAGCCCCATGTTGCTGCGGAAATCGGTTTTTGATACGCGCATCATGGATTGCACCACTGTGTCCCCCAGCATATACACCCTGACATCCTTTCCGGGCGTGTCACTCAGGGGTTGTGCCAAGGCGTCATCCGGGGCGATCTTCTCAAGCGCCAGCCGGAAAGAGGCGTCATCCTCAGCCAGGAAAACCAGGCGGCCGCCGTTGCCCCGGGCGGCTTTCACCACCGCAGGATAAGGAAGGGGGCATTGGGTCTCCCCGGAGTTTAGGAACACCGTGTCCATCATAGGTACAAGCCCTGCCGCGAACTGATGGGTCAGGCGCTTGTCATTGCAGATATGGGACAGCCTGGCATTGTTGAAAACCGGGATGCCCATTCCCTCAAAGTGTTTGGAGAGCAAAGGCGCCGCCGCGCGCATCACCACGCAGCCGGGAAGGCTTGCCTGTGTTTTGGCGGACAGATATAACCGCCCCTCCCTGATGCCCCAGGCCATTTCCTCCCGCGTCACCACGGCAACGGATAATCCTCTCTCCCGCCCCGCGTCAATCCAGCGGTCGATAAAAAACCGGTTGCGCGGGATATGCGCCTGGTCGTAGACGAGCCAGATCCGCATCCTAAGCCCCCTTCATCAGGCGCAGGATGTGCTCTGCCGGGTTTATCCCAGTGGCGGCCCTGAGCCCCAGAAAGTGGGCGTTGGAGTTGATCTCGCAGATGAGCGGGCCGTCTTTCCCGCGCAGGATATCCACCCCCGCGAAGTCAGCGTGGACAGCCTGGCAGGCATTGATGGCAAGGGCTATTTCCTCCCGGCTGGGCTTGTAGGCGCAGGCCTTGCCGCCGTTTTCCAGGTTGGCCCGGAAGTCACCGGAGGAGTTCACCCGGCGGATGGCGGCGATCGCCTCTCCGCCCACCACATATACCCTCAGGTCTTCCCCGGCGCTCTCAGAGATGAACGATTGAAACAGCAGCGGCCTGGCCTCGGCCAATGCCACCAGGCGGCGCATATCCGCCAGGGTATGCGCGAGATACACCTGGCGGCCAAAGGAGCCATAGCCTTCCTTGATGACAAGGGGCAGGCCCAGCTCGCCCGCGATGTCATCCAGAAAAGCCATATCGCCATAGCCCACGCCGGGGTAGGTAACCGGCCCCAAAACGGTGCGGGGCTGGGGCAGCGAAGCCTTTTCAAGCGCCAGGAAAGTCGCCGTCTTGTCGTCGCACACGGCGATGGCTCGGGCCCGGTTAAATAGCCGGAGGCCCCGCTGCTCCATCATCTGCGCCAGGCGTACATCCTTGTCAAAAAAAAGGGCGCCGGGCGGGGCCATATCAAAGCTGTCTTTTTTAATGAAAGAGGCGTTATTCCGAAGCGTCAGGCGTATCCCTGCCCACTTGGCCGCCTCCAGAAAAGCGTTCTCCATCGCCACAAACGAGGGTGTGCGCAAAAACGCGCTGACCACCAGCCATGCTTCTTTCATGCCGTTCCTCCCGCAAGCCATCTTAGCACGCGCTTCAATCCTTGGAAAGCCCGGCTTTCCCAAACGGGAAAATATGTTATAATCTGCCCAAGAGGTGATTGGATGAGCTGGGAGGCGCTGAGAGCATATCAGGACAGCCTGCTGGAGAGTTTAGCTGTGGGCACAGACCTGGCGGTCTATCAGGGAGAGGAACCCGCATACCGCCATATGAACGGGTTCGCGGACCGGGACGCCGGGAAAAAGGTGAGCGGAGATACACTGTTTCGGGTGTATTCCATGACCAAGCCCATTACCTGCGCCCTGGCGCTTATCCTGCACGACCAGGGGTGTTTTTTGATGACGGACCCGGTGAGCCGCTGGCTGCCGGCCTTTGAAAATATGCGGGTGAAAGATGGCGGCACTGTCCGGGACGCTCGGAAGCCCCTTCGCGTGCTGGATCTGTTCACCATGACCTCGGGACTTAATTACGAGTTGGAGCGGGACAGCCTCAAGGCGGCCGTTTTGTCCAATGGTCCCGGCATCACCATGGCGCAGGCGGTGGATGCCCTGGCCGGTGATTCGCTTGATTTTGATCCGGGAGAGCGGTTCTGCTATGGTGTGTCCCACGATGTGCTGGGTTTGTTGGTGGAAGCCCTCTGCGGGGCGTCGCTTGGGGAGTGCCTAAAGGAGATGGTTTTTGGCCCCCTGGGCATGAAGAACAGCTTCTTTGAGGTGCCTGAGCCGGCGCTTGGCCGCATGGCTGTCACTTACGCTTCCCAGCCGCCTTTTGGGCAGGATTCCTCACTGGATCAGTTATTCCGGGCTTTCCCGCGGCTTGAGAGCGGGGGCGGTGGACTGGTCATGACCACGGATGATTACCTGTTGTTTTTAAGGATGCTCTTAAGGGAGGGCAGGAATGAGGAAGGCCTGCAGCTCCTGAGCCCCGCCGCGGTGCGTCTGATGCGCGCCAATCATCTCACCGGCGATGTCCATGCCGGCTACATGGCGGAGCGGCCGGGCTATGGCTATGGGCTGGGGGTTCGGGTACTTACCCATCCGGAGATGATCGGCGCCCTCACGCACCCAGGCGAGTTCGGCTGGGCAGGCGCACAGGGCACCTGGATGATGGTGGACCCCACAAGCAAAGTGACTGCCGTCTTCATGATGCAGGGCGCGCCGGGGCCCAACCGGGAGATTCACCCAAAGCTTCGCAACATCATCGCGGCCCAAGTACACTGAAACGAGGCAAGAGTTATGGATATCCTGATTACAACCAATCCCCTGACATGGTACGAAGTCCTTATCCGCGTTGTGGCCGCGGTGGTGGTGGGCGCGCTGGTGGGCATTGACCGGGAGTATAAAAACCGGCCCGCGGGTTTAAGGACCCACAGCCTGGTGTGCCTTGGATCAACGGTGGTGGCCATCCTGGAAGGCTTGCTGGTTTGGCGCCTGCTGGCGCTTGACGGCCCGGAATCGGTCAATGTTTCCATCGGGCGCATATCCGCCCAGGTGGTCAGCGGCATCGGTTTCCTGGGCGCGGGAACCATCTTTGTTGCGCAGAAAAAAGTTTCTGGCCTGACCACGGCAGCGGGGCTTTGGAATGTGGCCTGCCTGGGTCTGCTCATCGGCTTTGGCTACTACTGGCTGGCGCTGATCGTGGCGGGGATGATTACCGTGGTGCTGGTGCTGTTCCAGAAGTTAATCCGTGTGAACACCGTGAAAAGGGTGGAGGTGCGTTTCACCAACCGGGCCTCGGCCCTGCCCTTTATCAACGCCTATATGCACCAGAAACACATTGAGGTGCTCGACGTGGACTTCCACATCGAGACCTTTCGGGACGCGGAAGCGCCGGAGCGAAACGTATACACCAACCTGTATACCCTGCACCTGCCCCCGGGGCTTAGTTACGCCGACATGGTGATGCAGTTGACCCAGAACAAGGACATCCAGGTGGTGCGTACCAGAAACGTGTAAAGCCGCGAAAAAAGCCTGGCGAGATTCACGCGCCAGGGCTTCTTGTATGCCGTTTTTCAACCCTGCGGGAGGAGCCGGCCCTCTTCCACCGCTTTGACAAACACCAGGCCGATCTTGGGGTCAAACTGCGTGCCCAGGTTGCGCCTGATTTCGTCCAGTGCGTCTGCCACCGACAGGGCGGGCTTGTAGCTGCGGGCGGTGGTCATGGCGTCAAAGGCATCGGCAATACACAGGCAGCGGGCGGCGATGGGAATATCCTCGCCTTTTAAGCCCCGGGGATAGCCCTTTCCGTCCCAGCGCTCATGGTGCCCGATAGCGGCTGGGGTCACATAGTCCAGGCTCGGCAGGTACTTGATCATGGCGATGGAGCCTTCCACATGCCGCTGCATCGCCTTATATTCCGCATCGGTCAATGGCCCGTCCTTGACCAGGATACTTTCCGGGATGCCGATCTTGCCGATATCGTGGAGCAGTCCCGCCTGACGGATGATTTCCACATGCTCCTGGTCAAGGCCGATTTCTTCCGCCAGCCTGGAGGCATATTTTGACACATTTTCTGAGTGCCGGAAAGTGTAATGGTCCTTGGCATCGATGGCCGCCGTCAGGGCATAGATGGTCTGGGCGCACTGTTCGCCAAAGTGCAGCGCCTCAGGCGTGATATCAATATAGCTTTGCCCCTCCCGATAGAGCTGGGTGCGGTTCTTGCCGTTCTTTTTGGCGGCATAGACGGCGATGCTGGCATAATGGATGGTTTCGTCCAGGCTCGAGGCGGCTGTGGGGTAGGAGCAGATACCGGCCGAGAAGGTCAGGAAGCGGTGCCCCTCCTCCTTGTTGCTGCGCAGGTAGTCTCCCAGCATGTCGCGGATGATGTCCACGCTGTCTGATACAGAACCGGCGTCTTTAAACGGAATGGCCAGAATGAACTCCTTGCCGCTGTAACGGCCTACCCGCCCTTGGTTACCGGTGACGGCCAGTAATATTTTTGCGAAGTCCTGCAGCAATTTATCCCCGTGGAAGGAACCGTAGAGCTCATTGTAGAGCCTGAAATCATCCAGGCTGATAATGCACACGGTGAAGCTGCCTTTTCTTGCCTTCTCGAAATCGTCCTTTATTCTCTCCAGGAAATGGCGCCGGTTGTAAAGCCCGGTCAATCCATCCATCTGGGCTTCATTCTGCATGACGGAATAGAGCATGGCGTTGTTGGCGGCGATGGACATGATGGCGGCGGCCGATTCCAGGAAGATAATATCGCTGGGGCTGCCAATTTTCTGGTTGTCATGGTCGGAAAACAGGGTGACCGCGATAAGGCGGCCGCCCTGGGTGATGGGCAGGACCAGGCGGATGCTGAGCGCGCGCAGCATTTCCTTCTCAGCGTCCCACATGGCGCGGTAATGCTGCGTCCGGGAGAAATCCTTGAAGGAAACCGCGGTTTTATGCTCCCAGAGCCAGGAAATAAGGGGGCTGGCGTGGGGGATGGCCACATCCACGGCAATGGCGGGCTTGGAATGGGCCTTGGTTACAAAATCGCCGCTTTCCTCCCGCACACACACATAGGCCGCGTCGCAGTCGATGTTTTTTTCAATAAACTGGCCAAAGGACTTGAAGATCAGTTCACTGTCCAGGGATTCGTTGATCTCCCGGCTGAAGCGCCGCAGTTCCTCGTCCCGCGCCATTTGCCCCCGGGCGAAAAAAGTGTGCAGCATGGTGCGGATCAGGTTATACAGCAGCACCGTGAGCATGGATACCAAGACCGAGAAGACGATGGTCTGCTGATTGGCATACTCAGGGAAGAGCCTCAGGTATAGCCGGTCCAGGGCCGGGTAAACGATGGCCAAAAGCAGAGTGGTGAGTATTGCCGCGGCCAGGTACACCGGGCCGCGTGAAGTCACCATCTTGAAGGTGATCAGCCGTTTGCGGTGCAGGGCATAAAACAGAAGCAGCGCGTTGATGCCGCAGGCCAGCGGATCCACCGGGAAGGAGCCCATGCCCGGAATGGCGGCGCTTAAAAGCCCCGCGAACATGAACACCGCGCCAAGGTAGAGGGGCCGCATACTGCTGGTGGGCATACCGTGGCGCTTGACCGCCAGATGAATCAGCCGGCCGGCCAGGGCCAGGGTGATGACACCCACAATCAGGGGCAGCACCACCCAGGGAGTCATGGTGTAGCTGAAGGTGCGGGCTCCTCCCTCCGCCGTGACCTCCGGTACCTGGATAAACACATCCGACAGCTGAAGGGCAATCAGCATCAGCCAGCTGAGCCCCAGCACCAGGAGGGTGAAGCCGCCTTTTTGATTGGTGTAGTGGTGGATGAAATTGTACAGAAGGAAGGGCGTGGCAAAGATGCCAATCATGGACACATCATACCAGAAGCGGACGCCCGGGAAGAGCATCGCCCGCATGGCGGCGGAGCCGCCTGTCCACGCGGAAAAGGCCATCACCAGCCACATGAAGGCGTAAATCAGTTTGTTTTTCTTGGCGCTGATGCAGATGAGCAGCAGGTAGAGGTTAAGCAGGAGGGCAACAGTGGGGATTGCGACAAACAGGATTTCGTTTATTGCCACGCGTTGCTCCCCCCCTTCCCCTCAAACCCGCAAAGACCCCTGAAATCCACGATATCAGCGGCCGGCGGGTTGATTTTGCGCAGTTTATGCCCCGTGCATTCCTCAAATCGGCGGTTGGTTCCCGCGGGCACCACGGACACCTTCAGCGGCTCCACCTTGATCAGTTTTTTGAGGCTCTGGTAGTCCTGGTCAAAATAGCGGAAGTAGACGCTCAGGTGCTCTTTGATGATCTCAGCGCACGTCTGTGCCCCCTGCTCTGATTCCGGCAGCTCGATAAACATCTGGAGGTAGGCGTGCTTGTCATCATCATATTCCTTAAAGGCGCTCCAGTACGCCACATTGAGCCGGGACATCTCCAGCACCTTTTCAATTTCCCGCTGGGTAATGCGGGTGAACCCGCCGATGTCAATCACATCCGGTACCCGGTCCACAAATTCAAATTGCGGGAAATCAATCCCGTCCTTGATGTTTTTAAGCCTCACGCAGCGGAACACATCCCCCACCCGGTAGCGGATGAAGGAGCCGCCCTTCAGCACGGTCAGCACGATTTCATAGAGTTGGTTGGGGCTTAATTCGTTCATCAGGTAGGTGCGGGGGACATAGCCGGGGTCATCCAGGTTTTTGATCATCTCCCGCTCCGGGATAAACTCATAGAAGCAGGCGTCCGGAAACAGTACCAGGCCATCCCGGCTCCAGGTTTCCGTCGCGATCAGGCTGGGTTCCGTCCCGCCCACGATCTCAAGGGGCTTTTTCCCCCAGCATCTCTCCAGTTCACTCTTATACAGGGTGGAATCGTTGCCTACGCACACAAAGGTGTCCAGGTTAAACAGGTCTTTGGGCAGCACGGGCGTGTTGTCCCTCCGGGACCGGTAGCGCGCCGTCAGGTAACGAAAGAGCATTTTGGGTGAGAAGTCAGTTAATCCGGTCTTTCCATTGTTGCCGGAAAGCAGGTTCTGGCTGATATAAAAGAGGATGCTGCTCATGCCAAAGAACATGTTCATGTCTTTTTTGAGCGCCAGCTTCAGCCCCTGGGACATCTGCTGGCTGAACGGCAGCGTGAGGGCTTCCTGGACGGGGGGCATAAACTGGAAGTTCACCTCGCCCTTCATCAGCTCCGGGAAAAGGCCGGTGGCGTAGGGCAGGGGCGCCAGCGCGTAGAGCACCTTGGCATGGGGCCTGACGTGGAACTGGCCCTTCCTGGTGGCATGGGCAAGGAGCAGCACGGCAAACAGGTTATTGCGGTAAGTGCCCAGCATACTGGCGGAGTAGGGCGCCGCCTTCCTGGGGTAGTCGCCCCCCTCCCAGGTGGTCTCAAGCCAGCTGATTGGCTTGGCGGGCAGTTCCTCCGCGCGGCGCATCAGCAGGGTGTCCGCGTAGTCGGTGTAGGTGGTCAGGGGCACCCTGGCGCGGAATTCCTCCACGGATTCCGGCACGGCGCCTCCCATAAGGTTGCGCCCCAGCCGGGAGGCTCCCAGCAGCGCGATTTGCTCCATGAGCAGATGCTGCTGCATCTGCATGTATCCCTCCAGAGACAAATCCAAAAAACCGCAGTATTCCTGCCATAACTGCTCGGGTGGTTCTTTGCGCAGTTTTGCCTCAAATCGCATGCTTACTCCTGCCTGTGCCTGGTGGTATCAAGGGCTCTTTTCAGGCTTGCCCTTGTGGGGATAAGAAACGGGGTAGCTGTTTGGTATTCCGCATAGCCCGGGATCGTTTTGGGGAACACCCAGCGGTCCTGAATTAAGACATAAACCGCATTCAGCACCGATGCCACAGCACCTGCCCAAAGCAATCCGGCGCTGCCAAGGGCCAGGGCCAGGGATAACAGCAGGAGCGGAAGCCACAGCGCCCCCGGATGGCGGCAAAGGGCGTACATGCCCCGGTCCACAAGCGCCGTTTCCCTGCCGCCCAGGTAGGTTTCCCTGGCGGGCAGAGCCCAAAAAAGAGACACCGCCTCAAGCCATGCTGCCAGGGCCGCCAACAGAATAAAGAGAACCCGCAGCGGGAACGCCACCGTAAACCAGTGTCCCGCGGCCGCTGCCAGGGACAGGGAAGCAATTAAAAGCGCCAGGGCAATGATAAAAACAGCGTTGCCCCACCGCCTGGGCCCTGCCGCTTTCAGGAAATCGGACTTCAGCATCAGAAAAAAAGACGCGATGACGCCAACGATTGCCGTCATTCCTGGAAAATAAGTCCGATGGCACCTTCGCCAGTGTACACCCCGATGGCTACGCCAATCCACTCAACGCGCACCTGGGCGTCCGGGTCCGCTTTGAGAATCTTGTCCCGCATCTTCAGCGCCTCCGGCTCGTTGTCTGCGTGGCAGACAAACACCATGCCACCTTTTTTGGCGCGGTCGAAGTAGTATTTGGCCACGCGCTTAAGCGCCCGGTCGAAGCCGCGGGTGAGGTTCAACTCCTTTACCGTGCCGTCCCGGAAGGTCAATACCGGGAGAATGCCCATCAGGTCAGCCGCCAGGCACTTGACTTCGCCGATGCGCCCGCCCTTCTTGGCGTTGGCCAGGGACCTCATGCAAAAATATACGCCAACCTTGTCCCTGATTTGGTCCAGCGCCGCGATGATTTCTTTGGCCGTAGCCCCCTGTTTGGCCAGGATGGCCGCTTGAATCACCTGGTAGGCCAAGCCGTAGGACACCTGCAGGGAGTCATAGGTGTGGATTTTGGGACCGAACCCCTCCTCCGCCATGGTGGCGGCCGTGAGGCTGGCCGTGCTCAATGAACCTGACATCCGGGAAGAAACGTTGATGCAGAGGATCTCCTCATAGTCCGAGGCGGCCTCAAAGCAGGTGGAATAAATATAAGGGTTGGGGTGGGAGGTAGTGGGCAGGTAATCCACCTGGCGCAGGAGCTCGTACAGCTTTGGCGGGTCGATATCCACGGTAGTCTGATACTCGCGGTCACCGAAAATGATGATGTCCGGGATAACGCTAATATCAAACTCCTTGGCTATCTCGGGTGTGATATCGGATACCGAATTTGTGAATATCCTGCATTTACCCATTCTGCACCTCATTTTTTTGTACGGATAGGGCTTACTGAAAGATATTGTAATACACTTCTTTGAGTTTGTCTATCTATTTTGTGACAAATTAAGAAAATATTACATTAAAATGACGAAACCAGAGCGTGGTGAACGCTATTCCAAATCGGCTGGCCAGTCCGCCATCATTTGGCTGGTGGTG
>JAQVQY010000146.1 GCA_028701335.1 Eubacteriales bacterium | reverse complement strand
AGTGGTCATAGCTGCCCGCACCCCTTAGCACAATGGGGAAGACGGTGCTCCTGGCCGCCATGGCCTCCATATTGTCCCGCACCACCATTTCGGGCAGGCCTTCAGGAATATCCACGGAGCCTTCCAGCAGCACGCTTTCCGGCACATCCCGATATAGTTCCTTTAGCTGTTCAAGGCCAATGGCCTTGAGCATCTCCTGGCGTTCCCCGGCGGTAGTGGGGAGGAAACTTCCCATCTCAAGCCTCCTTCTTCAGGAATTCCTCGTACTCCTGGGCGTTCATCAGATCATCCATATCGCTAAGATCCTTAAGCCTCACAATCCAGGCAGCGTAGGCATCCTGGTTGATGAGCTCCGGCGCGTCAATCAACTCCTCGTTCACTTCGCTCACGGTGCCGGCAAGGGGGCTTAAGACGTCGCTTACGGCCTTGACGCTCTCCACATCGGCGAAGGCGTCGTCCCTGTTGACCTCATCCCCCACGTTGGGCAGGTTGATATACACCAGGTCGCCCAGCTCATTCTGCGCGTAATCAGTGATGCCCACCAGGGCGGTGTCGCCTTCCATCTTCACCCACTCGTGTGACTTGTAGTAGAGCAATTCGTTGGGAATCTTCATGGCTGATCCTCCTTATATCTGTTGGCTCTTATTTGCCTTTGGGACGCTGGTAAAAGGGCATCGGCACCACCTCGGCTGCCAGTTTTCGGCCCCGCACATCAATCACAACACGGGTCCCAGGTTCGGAAAAATCCCGGCCTACACGGGCCATGGCCACAGCCTTGTTGATGTATGGCGCCAGGGTACCACTGGTAGTCTGGCCGATTTTGATGTTATTTACATATACTTCGCTGTTCTCCCGGGCGATGCCCCGGTCAAGGAGGCTTAGGCCCACCCGGACCATGTCAGGTTCACCCTTTTCGAGCAGGGCTGCTTTCCCGATGAACTCCTCCTTGTCCATGCGCACGAAGCTGCCAAGGCCCGCTTCCAGCGGGGTGATCTCATCGTTCATTTCGTGCCCGTACAGCGGCATCCCCGCTTCAAGCCGCAGGGTGTCACGGGCACCGAGGCCGCAAGGGATAAGCCCCAGATCACGTCCTGCGCCCAGCAGCGCTTCCGCAAGCTGCACAGCTTGTTGAGGCGCGCAGTACAGCTCATAGCCATACTCCCCCGTATATCCGGTGCGGGACAACAGGCAGCTGACACCCGCGACGGGAATACCCTGTACAAAACTATAATATTTTGCCGGAAACCCTTCAGGGTCCGCAACTCTGGCCAATACTTCTCTGGATTTGGGGCCCTGCAGCGCCAACTGGGCATAGCTGTCCGACTCGTCGCCCATCCGTGCCTCACCCTGCAAGTGGCTCTTGATCCAGGCGGCATCTTTGTCTTTATTGGCGGCGTTCACCACCAGGAGATAATCATCCTGGTCAAATTTGTAGACGATCAAATCGTCCACAATGCCGCCGGAGGCGTTGCACATGGGGCTGTAGCGTACCCGGCCGGTGTCCAGGTCTGTAAAATTGTTGGTCAGGAGCATGTTGATGTTATTCAGCGCGTCCTTCCCGCAGATGCGCAGCTCCCCCATGTGGGATACATCAAACAGACCGCAGGCCTCCCTTACCGCTTTGTGCTCAGCGATGACGCCGGTTTCATACTGGACCGGCAAAAGGTAGCCTGCAAACGGCACCATCCTCCCGCCCAATTTCAGGTGCAGGTCATACAACGGGGTTTTCTTCTCCATAACGCCTCACTCCTTCAGGTGTTGATAAAAGGCACGCGTAAAATGCGTGCCTCTGTCTTTTGACCTCAAAGATTCCTCCCATGGGAGTTGCTTTTTTGGTGCTTAGCGCTTTCCAGAGTTTCGTCACAACCCGGTCTTTTTGCCTGAGAGTTCTTGCATCCCCTTCGGCGCCGCCCCAAGGCGGGCTCTCCCGGGCTGGTCATCCGATGTATTTACTTTTTCCGGCGCAGGTAGGCAGGCACTCCCAGGTCGTCTTTCTCCGCCATCTGGGGTTGCTGGGACTGCTGCTGCACGGGGGGCTGAAAGGGGCTTGGCGCGCCCTGCTGGGGCTGCTGGAAAGGCTGCTGGCCAAACGAGTAACCCTGCTGACCCGGCTGGTAGCCTCCAGAAATCTGGGAAGGGGGCATGGCAAGGGGCGGCACATTGGTCACCGCCGGGCGCGTGCCCGCCGGGAAAAAGGAGGTGTCGCTCTCCTGCTCATAGATGTTGGATACCTGCGGCGCTTCAAAGCCGGGCAGGTCCGTCCTGGGTACTGCGGGCCGGTTCTCATATGGGTTAATGGCGGCAGTGGCCTGCCCATACGGGGTGGAACTGCGGTAGGGCTTGCGCTTCTGCTCCCGGACGGGGAAGGCTCCCTTTTCAAAGCCCGTGGCAATTACGGTGATGCGCACCTCGTCCTTCAGGTCATTGTCAATGCCGGCGCCAAAGATGATGTTGGCGTCGCTGTCCGCGGACTCCTGGATAAGCTTGGCGGCCTCGTTGATGTCAACGATGCCCATCTCCTCACTGCCGGTAACATTGATAAGCACAGCCCTGGCGCCGTCGATCTTGGTCTCAAGCAGCGGGCTTGCCACGGCGTTTTTGGCCGCGTCCACCATGCGGTTTTCGCCCTTGCCCACGCCAATGCCGATGTGCGCCATGCCGCCGGATTCCATAACAGTCTTCACGTCCGCGAAGTCCAGGTTGATGAGCGCCGGCAGGGCAATCAAGTCAGATATGCCCTGGATGCCCTGGCGCAGAACGTCATCGGCCACCCGGAAGGCCTCCACCATGGAGGTCCCGCGGCTTACCACCTCAAGAAGCCTGTCATTGGGAATCACCACCAGGGTATCCACATATTGCTTCAGCTCATTGACACCCATCTCGGCGTTTTTCATCCGCTGCTTGCCTTCAAACTGGAAGGGCTTGGTGACAACGGCGATGGTGAGGCAGTTAAGCTCCCGGGCGATGTCCGCCACGATGGGTGCTGCGCCGGTGCCCGTGCCCCCGCCCATGCCGGCGGTGACAAAAACAAGGTCAGCGCCTTTTAGGTGCTGGGCGATTTCCTCCCGGCTCTCCTCCGCCGCGCGTTTGCCAATTTCCGGCACGGCACCGGCGCCCAGTCCCTTGGTCAGCTTCTCGCCGATTTGTATTTTGGTATCGGCTTTGGAAGCGGCGAGAGCCTGTTTGTCGGTATTTACGGCTATAAAATCCGCCCCTTTGAGACCGGCTTCGATCATACGGTTGACGGCGTTGGCGCCGCCGCCGCCGCAACCCACGACTTTGATGGACGCGAATGTTGTC
>JAQVQY010000145.1 GCA_028701335.1 Eubacteriales bacterium | reverse complement strand
TATTTCCAGCAGCGTCAGCTCCTTCCCCCGCATCAGGCTCTCCGCCTTGTTCAGCCGCTCGTCCACGATGAACTGCTGGACTGTCCTGCCCACCTCGCGCTTGAAAATCCTGCTGAAGTAAGGGGGGGACATGAAGGCCTCAGCGGCAATCATTTCCAGGGTAATCTTCTCGGCCAGATTGGCGCGGATATAGCCTATGGCCCGCCTTAAGACGCCGGCGTGCCGCGCATCCCCAAAGTCAAAGGCCAGGGTCATCAGGCGGTTGACCACCTCGCTGAGCCAGAAGCACAGCTCCTCAAAGGACTGGATGTGCCCCAAATCCTGATAATACTGGTGGGTATTGCGCTGGATGAGGCCGGGATCGGCGCCGTTTTCAACGGCCTTCCTTGACATGAGCACCAAAAGCTCATTGATGTGGGACTTCATCCGGGAAAATGACATGCCGGAGATGATGAGGATGACGCCCAGCAGCTCATTGAGCAGGCGGTTGGCGTCCTTCCGCCGGTTCTGGGCCATGGCAAGAAGCAGCTCCTGCTCCTTGTCATAGGGGTAGGGAGCCAGGTGCTCTTTCTGCTTGTTTTGCAGGATATAGGCGGAGATCTGCCCCTGCTGAAGGCCATTGGCCTCCTTCATGCTCAGATGGGTCACCTCCTGGGCGCTGGAAACAAAGCTGGCTGCCAGGAACAGCATGTTGGACACCGCCGTCACCCGGGCCGGCGCCACATAGGGCACCTCCAGGAGCATGCCGCGCATGTTTTCCTGGTTTTCCGGGAACGCGCCCACATATTCCGACAGTTCCAAGGACAGGTAGTCCTCAGTATCCGCCATCAAAAAGGGGCCTGCCTGCAGCCTGGCCTCACAGCCGCCCTGCCCCATGATGGGCGACACGGCAAAGCCCAGCCCGTGGGAGCAGTAATACACATATTTCCCGCCGAAGCGTTCGGATTCGCCCAGGGCGTGCCGGTGCCGGCGCTCGCAGTCCGCGCGGTCGCTGACCGTTTCCGCGCAGAGGCTGCAGCGCGCGCACACATAGCCCGCCTGGGCGATGACCGTGCCGTCCGCGCGCGCCAACAGGCATCCCAGCCCCGCGGCCTGGGAGAAGGAGCGGGCGTTGGCGGCGGCCAATTCCAAATCAATGCTAGTTTCCACAGCGTCCCCTTGCACTAATCAGTCTATTTGTATCTACAATAGCATGATTGGCGCGTCAGGGCAACGCCGTGGGTTCACCGCCTCTTCAAACGGCAGGCCTTCAGTTCCGCCTTCATCTCCGGGGGGATCCGATAGCTCTCCACCGCCTTCTGGATCGCCTTGTTGTGCGTCCAGCGGGGCAGCCGCTTTTGGGTGATCCAGGGAAGCGTGGCTTCAGGCTGCAGCGCCAGCGCGGTGGCGAAATACCACGCCACCATCATGTTGACGTAGTATTCGTCCGACCGGATGCCGGCCGCCTTTTCCAGCATATGCGGGTCAAAGTACTCCCCCAGGTAGAGGCTCATCATCTGGCCCACGGCAAAACGCACGGTATAGGGATGGGGTGAGGTGAGCCACAGACCAATCTGCCCTGGGTAGAGCGCCGCCGGCCGGGTTTTGAACGCCTGGGGGGAGAGCAGGTCACAGGTGGCCCAGTTGTCCACGTGCGGCAGGAAACGGCCAAGGGCCCCTACCGCTTCTTCATAATCGGAAATCCGGTTGATCAGGAGGCCGTGGAGGTTGCTTTCCTCCAGATAATGGCAGGGGAGCGCCTTAAGGAAGGCCTCCGCTTCCGCCGTGCCGGCCAGTTCCTGAGCCAGCTTCCGCAGGGCGGGCATGCGTACGCCAATAATCCGGCCCTTGTCCACCGTGGGCAAAAGGCCGCTGATAAATTCCCGGTAGCCCGTGTCCTCAAGCGCGAGCAGACGCTCCCTGATGGCCCCGCCGCTCACTTATCCTTGCCCGGACGCATATGCCTCTCCAGCCATTCCTTCAGCACCACGGCCTGGTTGATCGTCTCATCCTTGGCGCCGTAGACCAGGGTGACGGGCTCCTTCTTAAGCTTTTCCTCCACCGTTTCGGCGAATTCCGCGGCCACCGGGTTCTTCTCCAGCTCCAGCAGGTAATCCTTGCGGAAGCGCTCATAGTTCTCCGCCACGTGGCCAAAGGCCTTCCGGACTTCCGTGGAGGGGGCCACTTCCTTTTCCCAAAGGTCCAGTTTCAACGCTTCCTTGCTTTCGCCCCGCGGCCACAGCCGGTCCACCAGCACGCGGAAGCCGTCTTCCTCCTCCGCCGGCGCGTAGGCGCGCTTGATCATAAGGGCATGCGCCACAGTATCCCTCCTCCCACTCATGCGGGCGTTCCGCCCGCCGCCTCTTTGAGCCTGGCGATGTCCAGCTTCTTCATCTGCATGAAGGCCCGGATGGTGGCCTCATTTTTCATCAGCAGGGCCTCCGCGTCCCGGGGCACAATCTGCCAGGAGACGCCAAAGCGGTCCTTGCACCAGCCGCACTGCTCGCTCTCAGGCACGTGGGAGAGCTTCTCCCAGTAGTAGTCGATCTCCGCCTGATCTTTGCACTCCACCGTCAGGGAGAAAGCCTCGCTCAGGCGAAAATAGGGCCCGCCGTCAAAAGCCATCATCCTAAGCCCGTTTAGTTCGAACACCATGTTGACCATTTTGCCCGTCATGTCGGCAACTTCCCCGTCTACTCCCACCTCAGGGAACAGGTCACGGCTGATGATCCGGGAGTTGGGGAACACGGTGAGATAGTAATTGACAGCCTCCTCGGTGTTGTTATCGGCAAACCAGAGGCAGGGCGTGATATGTGCCATGAAAATTCCTCCTTTGTTGGGCCGGATGCCCCTATTATACCTTTTCCTTGCGGGGTGAGACGGGGCGGCGGTTATAATGGATTATGGCGCGTGTATTACAGGCTGAGGGACACGATTGCCCGGGAGGATCATCCGCATGGCCGCGTATGAAGATTTTTTGAAACTGGATATCAGGGCCGGAGAAGTGATCAAAGCGGTTTTCTTTGAGAAAGCCAGGAAACCCGCATACAAACTCTGGGTTGATTTTGGCGATGAAATAGGGATCAGGCAATCCAGCGCCCAGATCACTGAGTGCTATACGGTGGAAGGCCTTATCGGAAAGCAGGTCCTGGGCGTAGTCAACTTTCCGCCAAAGCGAATTGCCGGCTTTGAATCGGAGGCGCTGATTCTGGGCGTTTACGCCCGGCAGGGCGTCGTGCTGGTCCAGCCTGAACGGCCTGTCCAAAAAGGCGACAGACTGGGCTAGCGCGCGCCGGTCCCATACCCGGATCAGCCGATAACATCAGAACCAAG
>JAQVQY010000144.1 GCA_028701335.1 Eubacteriales bacterium | reverse complement strand
TGCAGACCATCTTGCCATTCTGGATCTGCTTATTACGCCCGGTGATGACCCCGGCCTTGGCCAGATTCATCATGTTGGTGGTGAGCATCTCGGTGTGGATACCCAGGTCCTTCTTGTCATACAGCGTGTCGGCGATGGCGTTTGGCATGCCGCCGATGCCCAGCTGGATACAGTCTCCGTCCTTGATGTAGGCGCCAACCAAGGAGCCTATGATCCGGTCCTTTTCACTGGGCTGCGCGTAGGGCAGCGCCGGCACCGGGTAATCCACCTCGATCAGGTGATCGACCTCGTCCAGCCTTAAAAAAGCGTCGCCAAAGGTGCGGGGATAGTTGGGGTTGATTTCCAGGATCACCTTGTCCGCGGCTTTAATCATCTGCATCTCATAGGTGTTGGAGCAGGAGAGGCTGATGTTGCCGTGGGCGTCAGGCATGGCCGCGGCGCCAACGTACAGGGTGGGTTTGCGGTGCGCCAGGCGCTTGGTGGCGGCGTAATGCAGGCAGTTGGGCACAAAGTAGGTGTTGCCGTTCTTGTGCGCCCGGCGGGTGGCGGGGTTATAAAACCAGCTGTCATGCAAAAACGCGTGGCGGTACTGGGCATCGTTGAAACAGGGGTAATCCCCCATGGGCAGGCAGGTGGAGATCGTGACATCCCGCAGGCGGTCCGCGGCGGTGTGCAGGTGGCTGAAAAAAGCCCCCGCGGTGGAGGCGCCAAGGCCGGTGACGATGTAGTCCTCCGACTTGACCATGTCCACCGCCTGCTGGACGGTGATGAGCTTGTCTTTGTAGTTCATGGTGTGTCCTTTCAAATGTGGATGGCCGCGCGTGCTATCAGAATGAAGGGCGGGGCAGGGGTATATACCCCTGCCCCGCAAGGGCTGGAGCGCTTACTCGCCCAGCAGGTCGCCGATGGACTTCATGCCGTCCACGGTGAAGAAAGCGTCAAACGCGTCGGTGTATTCCTTGTTGAACTTGGCAAACGCCATGCCGTCCAGGCCGATGCGCTGGCCGTTTGAGTAGTCAACGCCGCCGGAGATCGGCACGTTGATGCGCTCGGATTCCATGGCTTCCAGGAAAGCGTCACGGGTGATTTCCTTGTCGGCCAGGCGGCTCATGCCTTCCATGAATACCTTCACGGCGATGTAGGAGGACATGGAGTAGGCGCTGCCCATGAACGCGTCATGGTCTTCCTGGGAGAGGTAGCCTTTCTCAACGCCCCACTTGAGCACGTCCAGGAACTCGGCGATTTCCGCCGCCTGGCGCTCGGTCTGGGCTTCCGGATCAATCACGACCCAGGCGCCGCCGTAGATGTCGCCGGTGTCGGGCTGGGCGGCCACGTCAACAGGGATGTTGGTGAGGGCCACGTTCACGTAGGAAGCGATGGTGGGGATGCCGCGGGTAGCGGGGTTGTTCTGCATGGCGGTGTAGACGGGGTTGAAGTAGGCCTGGAGCCCGCCGATGATGACCACGTCGCAGCCTTCCAGCTGGGCGACCTGGGAGGTCATCTCGTCTGCCACCTGGGTGTTCACCTTGACATAGACCATTTCGGGGCGGCGGTCTTCGGGGATCAGGTCATACTGGAGCACCGCGCCGTCATAGATCTGGGTGCCGGAGTCGTCGGCGGAGTAGATGACGCCAACCTTCTTGACCTCAGCAACGCCTGAGCCTTCAAGGGTGGGCATGTTCATGGCACGCAGCAGCATGATGCGGCCTTCGGTGATGTAGATGGGCTGCACCGGGAAGGTGAAGCGCTCGTTGCCCTCGGCGGGCAGGTAGTACTGCAGGGCGGAGCCGGTGCCCCAGTAGACGGAGGGGATGCCGGATTCCACGATGTAGTTCTGGCTGGAGGCGATGTTCCAGGTGCCCAGGTTGCCCACCAGGGAGAAGACCTGGTCGTCGTCAATCAGCTTCTGCATGTAGATGAAGCCCTGCGCGCCGTCGGAGCCGTCATCATAGGAGGTGTGGTCCAGGTAGTAGCCCAGGCCGTCCGCGCCTTTGGCGACGCCGCCCCAAACTTCGTTGACGTACTTGACAAAGAGTTTGTAGAACTGGCTGTAGGGCACGCCGACGCCGGCAACCGCGCCGGTTTCGCACATGACGGAACCGATTTTCACGGTGCCTTTGAATTGCACGCCTTCGTGTTCCACGGGTTTGGTGTCTACACCCACTTCAGCCAGGGCGCCGATGGCGACCATGGACAGAAGCATGGCAAGGACGAGGGCCAGGGATAGGAATTTTTTCATGGTAGTCTCTCCTTCTGTGGTTTCCTTTTGTATTTATCAAACGCGGCAAATCCGCGTCCAATATCGGGTTATTCAGGCCTTTTGCCCGCCTAGGTAGGCCTCCACCAGCGCCTCGTCATGGATGAGCTGGCTGGCCGGCCCCTGCATGGAGACGTGGCCCAGCTCAAGCACGTAGGCGTAATCGGCGATCTTCAGGGTCTGGAACGCGTTTTGTTCCACGATCAGGATGGTGTTGCCCTGTTCGCGCAGGCGGTTGATGATGCGGAAGATGTCCCGGATGATCAGGGGCGCCAGGCCCAGGGAGGGTTCATCAAGCAAAAGTACCCGGGGGCCAGCCATGAGCGCCCGCCCGATGGCCAGCATCTGCTGCTCCCCGCCGGAGAGGGTATTGGCCTGCTGCAGGCGGCGTTCCCTGAGGATCGGGAAGAGCTCGTACACGGTCTCAAAATTCTGCCTGATCTGCTGGCTTCTGGAAAGGCTTTCGCCGCCCTCCTGCTTATCCCGGATGGCATAGGTGCCCACCTTGAGGTTTTCCTCGGTGGTCAGGCCCTGGAGGATCAGGCGTCCCTCGGGGGACTGGATAACGCCCTGGGCCGCGATCCTGTAGGGCACCATCCCGGTGATGTCCATATCCCCAGCCAGCGTGATGCGGCCGGATTTGGGCTTGACCAGGCCCGAAATGGTCCTTAGCAGGGTGGACTTGCCGGCGCCGTTCGCGCCCAGGATGGCCACGATGCTGCCCTTTTCAACTGAAAGGCTTACGCCTTTCAAGGCCTCAATGGCGCCGTAGGACACGCACAGGTCCTTGATTTCAAGCATGCTGGGCATCCTGTGCCTCCCTCTTGCTGTCTTCCCTGGTGCCAAGATAGGCTTCCTGGACGACAAGGTCATTCTGAATTTCCCGGGGCGTGCCGTATGCCAGGCGCTTTCCAAAGGAGATGGCGCAGATATGGTCGCAGATGTCCATGATCAGCCCCATGTCATGCTCCACCAGGAAGATGGTGACGCCAAAGTCCCGCTGGATGTCGTGGATGAGCTGGGTGAGTTCCAGTGTTTCCTGTTCGTTCAGGCCCGCCGCCGGCTCGTCC
>JAQVQY010000143.1 GCA_028701335.1 Eubacteriales bacterium | reverse complement strand
GATTTTGCCAGGCAGCTCGCTGCCTGGCAACCCCGGAGCAACCGGCTCCCGATGCGACCCCTTGGCTTCCTCTCCCCGGTGGAGTTCCTGAATGCCCACACTGTCCAAGATGTTTGACTAACCTACACGCCAAGGCTGGCCTTTCATTTGCGGCTGTCTGGCTTAAAGCAGGCCGACGGTGGTATACTTTATAGGGCACCGCCCGATAAAGGACATGAAAGGTGTGTTTTTTTGTCAGAACTTGCTTTTAAACCCATCACCATTGAGGATAAGGAATGGATGACCGCCCTTCTGAAGGAGGGGCACCGGGGCGCCCTGGAATACAATTTCACCTCCAACTTCATCTGGCGGGAGGTATACAAACTCCAGGCCGCCCGGTTTGGTGACCACCTCCTGGTGATGTCGGACGATGATAACCCCACGTTCATCTTCCCTTCAGGAAGAAGTGATCCGGCGGACGCGGTGCGCGCCCTGGCAAAATACACATCAGACAGGGGAAAGCCCCTGGTTTTCAACACCGTCCTAAATCAGGACCAGGAGCGGCTGGAAGCCCTGTTTCCCGGCCAGTTCACCTTTGAGGCGGACCGCAACGACTATGATTATGTCTATGAGGCAAAAAGCCTCATGACCTTGAAGGGGAAAAAGCTCAGCGGCAAGCGAAACCATATCAACCGTTTCATGACATCGGAGCGGAAATGGTCCTACGAGTCCCTTTCACTTGAAAACCTGGAGGAAGCCCGCCTGATGAGCCTGGAGTGGTGCCGGGAGGCTGGCTGCATGGAAGACCAGGGCCTGTTTGATGAGTCCTGCGCGGTGGAGCAGGCCTTCAAGCACTTTAAGGCGCTGGGGCTCAGCGGCGGCTTGCTCCGGGCAGGCAGCAAAGCCATCGCTTTCACCATGGGCGAACCGCTCAATGAGGATACTTTCCTGGTGCATGTGGAAAAAGCCTATAATGGCATCGAAGGCGCCTACCAGATGATCAACCAGCAGTTCGCCCTGGACGCTTTTGAAGGCTACCAATACGCCAATCGTGAGGATGACGCCGGGGACAAGGGCCTGCGCAGGGCCAAACTCTCCTATGACCCGGCTTTCCTGGTGGAAAAGTCCTCCGCTGAGCTGACAGGGACGATTTAACGTGATTCGCTTTTCCCGGGACAGTGATCTCCCTGTTCTCCATGCCCTGTGGCAGGAGGCTTTTGAAGCGGACGCCCGGGAAGCGGAATACTATTTCGGCCATCGGCTAAAGCGCGAATACACACTGGTGGCGCTGGACGGAGAAGTTCTTACCGGTATGCTCTCCATGCTACCGATCAGCCTGGTGGCTTCAAAAAAGGAATACCCCGCCCGCTATGTGTTCGCCGTGGCCACCTTCAGGAAGTTCCGGGGGCAGGGTGTCAGTTCACAGCTGCTGGAGGCCGCCCACCGGCACATGAGCGCTTCGGGGGAGGCGGCCTCAGTATTGGTCCCGGCGCTGCCTCCCCTCTTTGGCTTCTATGGTAAGCGCGGCTATGAAACCCGATTTTTTATCGATTCCATGGAAGTATTCCCGCGGGATATATCCTTGCCCCCGCCTGGCGCGCAGGTCACCCCTTGTGGAGCGGAGGAATACCTCCGCCTGCGGGATAAGGCCTTTGGGAATAGCGGCCTCTATGTCCGCTGGGACATTGATGCCATCCGATTTTCTATCAGCAGCCTGTTTGGCTTGGGCGGCGCCCTGCGCATTGCCACACCCCAGGGGGAAGCCGCCTGCCTCTATGAACTGCGGGACGGGGGCGTCAGGGTGACAGAACTGGCGCTCCTGGGCCTTGGGTGGCAGGACGCCATGGCGGCCATCAACGGGCATTTGAGTGCTCCCGCCTATACCTTGCGCATGCCGGCCAGTACGCTCCCGGGTGCCCGGACCCAGCCATTTGGGATGATCCGCTGGCTCATCCAGCCGCCGGAAATTAAGGGCGGCGCGCCGTATATTTCCATCGCCAAGGACTAAAACCTGAAATAATGATATACCGCCCATACGAGCGGTATAGAAGGCTTCAAGTTGTATTTTATCAACAGGCCTTTATCTGCATTCGGCTTTTGACAGGCTGCCGCAAATCACGGAAGTTGGGCTAACGCCTGAAAAAGCGCTCTTTCCCGTGATTTTCCGGACGAGGGCCTCGACCGATGCATTATTATTGCTGTAGCAGTTGATAAATGTCCGGATATAAGGAACATCCACCATATGACAGGGGCTTGCGAAGGAAACGAACAAGGTAGGGGTATCACTGGCAGACCATGGCGCCGGGCGGCCGTCGGCCGTATCCATTCAACACGCCGGGTAGTGTTGTTGCTGCCTGTGGCAATGTTCGCGGCGATCAGGCATAAATTGAACTTCGCTTTCAGTTCGCCAATACCAGAGGCAAAAATTTCATCCTGCTCCAATAACCCGCGGTCATATATTGAGACTGTATTACCACTAAAATAAGAAAATTATACAACATGAAGTTTGGACCAACGCGGCAAAAAATATGACACGAAAGCGCAGAAACATATATCAATCAACAACAAGAAAGATGTTCATTCTCCCCCACCTCCATCACCCAAGAACGTCACTCTTGATGCCAGGTTGGCGTTCTTCTTTTTAGTTGAAATATAAAAGGATTTTGGGCATTCAACATGCTGTCGGCACCCCTGTCCATCCGATTTTTCGCCCAGTTTTCACTCTGATCCCGAAAATTTCCCCTCCCGCTAAGAGTGTGGGTGCATTATTAAAAGTTCCCAAGGGCAAAGTATCAGAGAGCACCCGTCCGAGGATGCGGTTGTTGTTATTGCCGTTTGTGACATTAGTTGAGTAGATATCCAAAACTCATGATATCCACACGTTGAGCTGTTGGGCTTTCCTCCTATGAGCGCTATAACAACTTCCGTTGTTGCGGAGTCCCGGCGGCTTGCCCATATCTTTTTCCCCGGGCAAAGCTGCGAACTTCAGTGTTCTCCATCCCCAAGACAGCGTTGTTTAACTTTCAAGAAAATTGAGCATCATCGTGACAGGTGACATCATGAACATCCCGTCTGGGATTTTCACGAAATATGCACCCAACAATCGCCTTCAAGAAAAGCGAAATCATCAGAGGGGATCAAACGCGTTTCAGGGGTATCCAGGCCAAATAACAAAAACCCCGGAAGCTTTGATTCTTCGGGGATTTTGAGTGGTGGTGCTTACTGGACTCGAACCAGTGACCCCATCGATGTGAACGATGTGCTCTACCCATGTGGTAGAAAACATCGAAAGTGAACCGCGGAAAGCATTGCATCTCTCACCGACTGCTTGTTCCCGAAACGTTGACGAACTCTCCTACCAATTGATAAAAACCA
>JAQVQY010000142.1 GCA_028701335.1 Eubacteriales bacterium | reverse complement strand
AAGCCATACAGGGCGCCGCGCGCCATAAGGTTTTCCTCCGCGGTCAGCAGGCGGTCCAGCAGGTTATCCTGGAACACCACGCCGATGGAGCGGCGGATGCGGTCATCATCCCGGCCCAGGAGGGAGCCGTTTACGCTCACAGTGCCGGCGTCGGGCTTCAGGAATGTGCAGATCATGTTGATGATGGTGGATTTGCCGGCGCCGTTGGGTCCCAGGAGGGCGAACATTCTGCCCTTCTCCACGTAGAAATCGATGCCGCGCACGGCATGCACGTCCCCGTAGGACTTCTTGAGACCTGTGATGTCGATGATCTTTTCTGGCATATTTGATTGTCCTTTCATAAGCCGGTCAGCAAATCATGTTGGTGATACTCAGTATATACCACATTTCGCCGCGCGAATATGAAAATAACGTAAAACGGAAAATTGATTACCCGCCGGGGCAGCGCCGGGCCGGAAGGCAGTGAAACCGCACAAAAAATCATCTTGATACGGGGTCCGGCATGGACAATTGGGGGTGATGGGGGTATAGTCTGGGCACAAGGCTGTGACGGCCTTCTCCCGGTGGAAAGGAAGGGCATATATTGATGGGCAGAGTGCGTAATTTCAGCGCCGGTCCGGCTTGCTTGCCGGAGATGGCCATGCGGGAAGCAGCGGACGAGATGCTTGATTACCGGGGCCTTGGCCTTTCGGTGATGGAGATGAGCCACCGCTCCAAGGCGTTTGGCGAGATCATGGAGAGCACAGAGGAAGGGTTTCGCCGCCTGGCAGGCATTCCCGATGAGTATGCGGTGCTCTTTCTTCAGGGGGGCGCCAGCCTCCAGTTCGCCATGGCACCCATGAACCTGGCGAGAAACGGCAAAGCGGACTACCTTTTGACCGGCGTATGGGCACAAAAGGCCGCCGATGAAGCGGCCAGGTACCTGGATGTACGCGAGGCCGCAACAGGGGAAGCGGAAGGCTTTACCCGGATTCCCGACCTGTCCGGCCTGTCTTTCCGGGCGGACGCCGACTATGTGCACCTGTGCCTGAACAACACGATCTATGGCACACGCTGTACGGATTTGCCGGATACAGGGGATATTCCCCTGGTGGCGGACCTGTCCTCCTGCATCCTCTCAGAGCCCCTGGACGCGGCGCGTTACGGGCTGATTTACGCCGGGGCGCAAAAGAACATGGGCATCGCCGGGCTGACAGTGGTCATCATCCGAAAGGACCTGATCCGGGAGGATCTGCCGGAGTGGGTGCCCCTGATGCTCCGGTACCAAACCCACTTCAAGGCCGCTTCCCTCTACAACACCCCGCCCGGTTACGCCATCTACGTCCTGGGCAAGGTCATAAGGTGGCTCGAGGGCCTGGGCGGGCTTGACGCGATGGCTGAAATCAACCAACAGAAGGCCGCCCTGCTCTATGGCTACCTGGACCAGAGCCGCCTTTTTAGGGGCGTCGCCCACCGGGACAGCCGGTCCCTGATGAACGTCACCTTCACAACAGGGGACGCGGCGGCGGACGCGGATTTTGTGAAACAGGCGCAGGAGGCCGGGCTGATTGGCCTTAAAGGGCACCGCCTGGCTGGCGGGATGCGGGCCAGCCTGTATAACGCCATGCCGCCTGAAGGGGTCAACGAGCTGGTGGAACAGATGGCAGCGTTTGAAAAGGAGCGTATAGGATGAAAAGCCGGCAGGTAGCGCTGTATAACGACATTTCTCCCCTCGGGCTCAAGGAGTTTGGCGCCAATTACGCCATCACCCAGGATCCGCTGGACGCCGACCTGTGGCTGGTGCGTTCGGCGGATCTGCTGGAAACCGATCTCCCCACCCGCCTGAAAGCCATCGCCAGGGCTGGCGCAGGCGTCAACAATATCCCGCTTGACAGGTGCACCCGGCAGGGCATTGTGGTGTTCAACACCCCCGGGGCCAACGCCAACGCCGTGGCGGAGCTGGTGGTGGCGGGCATGCTTTTGTCCGCCCGGGACATCATCGGCGGCGTGAACTGGCTAAGGGCGCAGGAAGCGGATGAAGGATTGCCCCAGCGGGTGGAAAAGCACAAGAAGGCATTCTCCGGCAGTGAAATCCGGGGGAAGCGCCTGGGTGTGATCGGCCTGGGCGCGGTGGGGCACCTGGTGGCAAACGCCGGCGTTGCCATGGGCATGGAGGTGTGGGGCTATGACCCCGCCATTGCCATTGAGCACGCGCTGAAGCTGGCCCTGAGCGTGCGTCATGTCACCCAGCTGGGGGAACTGCTGGAGGCCTGTGACTACATCACCCTGCATGTGCCCCTTGTGGACAGCACCCGGGGGCTGATCGGCCAGCCGCAGATGGCCAGGATGCGCAAGGGCACTGTGCTTCTGAACTTCTCCCGGGATCAGCTGGTGGATGAGGACGCGCTCCGGGAGGCGCTGACAACGGGCCGGGTCAGTAAATACGTCACTGACTTCGCCAATTCCCGGGTGATGGCGTTTGACAACACGCTGGCGCTGCCCCATCTGGGGGCGGCCACGGAGGAGGCGGAGGAGAACAGCGCCGTGCTGGCGGCCCGTGAGGCCCAGGATTACCTGAACAACGGCAACATCCTAAACTCCGTCAATTTCCCTGCCATCACGCTGGGCAAGGCTACTTATCCCACCCGGGTGATGGTGCTGCACCGCAATGTGCCGGGCATCCTCAGCAAGGTAACCACCCTGTTTGCCCAGGAGGGCGTCAACATCGAGCAGATGGTCTCCTCCAGCCGGGGCGGTGTGGCTTCGGCCCTGTTTGACGCGTCCGTTGTCGTGCCCCGGGAACTGGCTATGCAATTGGCCCACTGGCCTGACATCCTGAAAGTGCGGGTCATCCACGGGGGCGATGTGCCCAATGACGCCTGATGGCCAGGGAGATTTGATGAAAGGGAAAAAGGTGTGGCGGACTGGAGCAAGCTGGGCATACGTCCCGGAGAAATTCTCCTACCCCAAAAAGAATACCTGAACAGCCATTGGCCGGTGGTCGCCCTGGACCAGTACACCTCCCAGCCGGAGGTGTGGGAGGAGGCGGCGCTTGAGATTGGCGAGGCCCCCTCCACCTTAAGAATGATTGTGCCTGAAGCTTTCCTTGACGAGACCCAGGGGCGCAGCCAGGCCGTGCGGCTGGCGATGTCAGTCTATTTGAAGCGGGGCATTTTCACCCAGTTTGCGGACAGCTTTGTGCTGGTCCAGCGGAGCACCCAGTCAGGAGACCGCGCGGGCCTGGTGCTGCTGGTTGATCTGGAAGCCTATGACTATCAGCCAAGAAGCAGTTCGCTCATCCGCGCGACTGAGGAGACGGTGCTGGAACGCATCCCGCCCCGGCTTATCCTGAGGGAGCAGGCGCCCATTGAGCTGTCCC
>JAQVQY010000141.1 GCA_028701335.1 Eubacteriales bacterium | reverse complement strand
ACTGATCCCGCAAAGTCTTGGATAGTTTCACATCCGGAGTTCTTGTCATCCGTTCATTTCTCCCAAAGCAGTATAGTTGAAGCATGTTCGCTTGATCAGATTCCCGCAAACCGTTTCAGGGCCGGTTGGAAATGCTCGCTCGCCATTAGCCTTTTACGGCGCCTGCCATAATGCCGGACTTTTGTAGCGTTTGTAGTGCCAGATATATTAGAATGCTGGGCACTACGACAAGCGTGGTACCGGCCAGCACGACCTGCCAAGGGGTGGATAGTCCATCGGATACAGGAAGCATCGAGACAGACACCATCAAAGTATACTTGGAAGTCTTGCGCAGGAACAATAGCGGCCAGAAGAAGTCGTTCCAGCGGGCGATGATGGTGAGCGATGCCCAGGATGCCAGCGCAGGCTTGATGATGGGCAGTATGATGCGCGTAAAAATACCAAAATCCTTGCATCCGTCGATGCGTGCAGCCTCGATGATCTCGTCGGGCACACCAAGGATATACTGGCGCATATAGAATATGCCTACTGCCGTGGCGATACGCGGAAGGATCAGCGACCAGAGGCTGTTGATCAAATTGATCTTACGCATAATGATGAAAAGCGGGATTGCTCCGATCTCGGTGGAGATCATCATGGTTCCGATGACAAAGTAAAACAATGCGGTGCGGCCGGGAAACTTGTACTTGGCAAACGCAAAGCCTGCCAGAGCGCAAAAAAACAGCGTGGTGATCGTGCCGATGATGGTCGTAAACAGGCTGTTGTAAAGATTTTGCCAAAGGGGAATCAGTTCGACCAGCCGCTCATAGTTGGCCCAGGTCGGTTGCTGTACGGTCAGCGCGCTGAAGCCCGAAATGCTTTCCCCAACGGTTTTGAAGGAAATGATCATCATCCAGATAACCGGGAAAAGGCAAAATGCGACAATTATGAGCATGAAGAGGTGAATGAAGGCCTTCCAGGCGATATTCTTTGCTCTCATTTCTTGATTCCTCCACTCATAGTTCGCCCTGACGGCGGCGTATGGCAAACTGCACGATGGAAATGGATAAGAGGATGAGGATCAATACAACGCCGATGGCCGAGGCATAACCCAGCTTGAACGTGGTGAAACCCGTTTGATACATCAACTGGAAAAGCGATGTATTGGAGCTTCCAGGACCTGAGAGCACGTAGGATTCGTTGAACAGCTTCCAGGAATCTACCGTGATGGTGACAAAGCAGAAAAAAAGAATGTTGCCAAGCAGCGGTAGTGTGATGTTGCTAAATTGCTGTGCGCCGCTGGCTCCATCAATGTGCGCGGCCTCGTAATATTCTTCGGGGATGTTCAGAAGCCCCGAGAGCACTATCATCGTATACCAGGGTGTCAAGCGCCAGACGTGCAAGATTACAACGGGGATTCTTGCCGTGCTGCTGCTGGTCAGCCAGGGAACTCTGTTTCCGCCCGCCTTTACGATGATCTCATTGATCAGGCCGGAATTTTCCTCGAAAAGCATACTGAAAATAAGACCCATGGCGACTGACGCGCATACATACGGCAGAAAGGTTGTTGTCCTAAAAAAAGTCTTGGCGCGGAGATTGTCGCTGTTTAGAAAAGAGGCGATGGCGATAGCCAGCAACAAGACACCTGCGGCACTTAACACCCAATAATACAGTGTGTTGCGAATGGCATCCAGGAACATATAGTCTTGAAGCATTAATCCGTAGTTGTCCAGCCCCGCCGGCTTCATGGTCCTAAGCCCGTCCCATTCGTTGAAGCTGATCTGCACCGTCCAGATGACAGGTATCAGCTGAAAAAAAAGGAAGAGCAGTATATAAGGGCTAATGAATAAGTAGGGATAGCGGTGTTTTTTGAGCGCCTTCAGCATAGGGCTTCACCTCCGGTTAAGACTGCCCGGGCAAGCCCAGAGGGGCTTGCCCGGTAACAGGGAAATTCTTTTGGAAAGGTTCGGGACTATTTGATGCGGATGTTCAGTTCCTTATCCATATTCTGGATGGCTTGCTCCATTGTTTGTTCGCCCGCAACATATTTCTCAATTTCTGCACTGATGATGCTGTCGGCCTCGGCGTCCTTCTCGGTAACGGGCATATTGGGGGAGGCATTGTTGAGGCCTTCGCCCTCCGCCTGACGGAAGGATTGTCCGCCGTAGAATTCGCTGGGTGCTTGCCAGAAAGAATCGGCCAGAACGTTAAGGGCAATGGGGTTGGAGTATGCGCCCTTGATTTCTTCCATGTTCGTTACCCAGGCGTTGCGCGAGACCACGTCGGTCTGGAAATCGTACCACATGGTTTTGATCAGCTCAGCATATTTGTTTTCTCCATTGTTCACAAGGCACAGGTAGTTGGCGACCGGCGCGCCATTCTGGCTGACGGATTCAAACATAGGTGCGTTCATGACACGCCATTGTCCTGAGGTTTTTACTAAGTTGGCACGGATAAACTCATCCCAGAAAGCGCCGATGTAGAAAGTGGCGATCTTTCCTTCATCCGTCGCTTCATACAGCGGCGGCTGCATCATCGTGGTCTTGTAGAGGAGATCCTCGCTCATCAAGGTATCCAGGAAACCAAGCGCCAGTTTGGTACCCTCATCGCTTCCAATGATGGCTTTGCCGTTTTCATCCCAGATGCGGGCGTTGGCTTGTGGCATAAGTCCCCTGCGGCCCCAGTAGCGCCAAGTGTGGTTCGTGGGCGATACGTAGGACAGGTACACTTCGCCGTTGCTCTTTTCTTTCAATAGACGCCCTGCTTCCAGGTACCCATCAAAGGTGGACATCAAAGCAGGGTCAACACCGTACTTTTCAAACACGGCCGCGTTGTAGAACAGCAGTTGGGGACGGACAGCTTCGGGCAGGCCAAACACTTTGCCCTCGATGGTGGCATCGCCTGCAGCGCCGCCGATGAATTCGCCTTCGATGCCTGCGTAGTATTCGGTCACATCCACCAGCAAGTCGGCCGCTGCCAAATCGATGATGCCGACTGCGTCCAGATAGATGCCGTCGGGCAAGTCAGAGGTGGCGCCTGCGAGATAGTCCATGGAGATTTTCTGACGGCCCGCGGCCATCGACTCGATCTGGACCATTTCAATTGTTACGCCGGGAGCGACATCGGGGTGGTCTTGCAGCCATTTTTCATAGTACATCTGCAAAAACTGCGGCTGACCGGTGCAGTAAATGCGGATGGTTCCTTCCGGATGGACGGGCTTGCTTTCGGCAAGCGCAGCGCCCAGTGATGCGAAAAGAACAAGGGCCAACAGGATGGATACGATTCTTTTCATTGCGAGTTTTCCTCCTTTTATTTCATAGCAGCCGCCTTAACGGCAGCGGCTATTGAATCGGTGGGTATTTCGGTGGGCAGTGTGCAGTCGGCGCCCAACAGGAAGCCCTTTTTGCCAAAGGAAGCGATGATATCGCCTACGGCTTGGGTCAGTTCTTCCTT
>JAQVQY010000003.1 GCA_028701335.1 Eubacteriales bacterium | reverse complement strand
CGCGTTTCCGCAATAATTTTGGCGATCCTGGCGGCCCAGCGTTCATCGGCGTACCGGAAGAGGGCGTCCCGGATGTTGTCTTCCTCCTCCCGGTTGAGCCAATCCGCCGCCGTCATGCTTTGTGACGTGTCCATGCGCATGTCAAGGGGCCCCTCCCCATGATAGGAGAACCCCCGCTCGGGGCTGTCCAGTTGCCACGAGGACACCCCCAGGTCCAGCAGCGCTCCATCCAGCGCCATGCCCTCAAGCAGTTCCGGAACGTCATGAAAATTCCCCTGAATGAGTGTGAGCCTGGCGTCTTCCCCGAGGAGCTCCCGGGCTGCCTTGAGGGCATCCGCGTCCCGGTCGATACCGTAAAGCTTACCTTGATCATTCAACTGGTTAAGAATCCCCGCGCTGTGGCCGCCGCCGCCGATGGTACCGTCGGCGTAAATGCCGCCGGGGTTGATGGCAAGCGCTTCCAGCGTTTCCCTATACAAAACCGGCAGGTGGTGAAACCCCGGGGATTGGCTCACGCCTTCAGCTCCTCAATACGCCGGGTGATGGTGTCAAGCATCTCTGTGTTGGTGGCGATTTTGCCCCGCTCCTGCTGTACCAGCTGCTCCGGTGCCTTGGCCACAAAACCAGGGTTATTCAGCTTCCCTTCGCTCCGCTTGATTTCCTCCTGAAGGTTGGCTGCTTCTTTTTCAAGCCTTGCTACTTCCTGCTTAATGTCCACCAGCTCACCCAGGGGAATCAAAACCTCCCCCGCGGGACAGACGGCGGATACGGTTTTCTCATCCAGGGTTTTGTCCTGGGGAATGATCGCCACTTCTTTTGCCCCGGCCAGGCGCTGAAGGTAATGGGTCGCCGCCGTGACAGGCTCTGCCCAACCCTCAGAAGCCTTGATATGCAGGTTGGCGCGCTGGCCGGGCTGCACCTTCAGTTCCTGCCTTAAAGCCCGGATGGCGCGGATCATGTCCATAATGCCGGTCATGTGCGCCTCCGACTCCGGGAAGTCAAATTCCTCGCTCACCTGGGGCCAGGGCGCCAGCATGCAGGATTCTCCCTTGGAGGCCGGCAGGAGGGCATATAGGGTTTCCGTCAGGTAGGGCATAAAAGGATGCAGGAGCCTTAAGAGCGTTGACAGCACATGGCTCAGTACGCCCCGTACCTGGTCCTGGCGCTTGGCTTCCCCGCCAAACAGGTCGCCCTTTGACAGTTCAATGTACCAGTCGCAAAACTCATCCCAGGCAAAGTCATACAGGCTCTGGGCGGCCAGCATCAGGTCACCGCTTTCCAACTGATGGGTCACCTGGGCGATGGCTTTGTTCGTCCGGGAGAGAATCCACCTGTCCGCCGCGCTCAAGCCCTCCAGCTTGAGCGGTTGGGGCCCCTCAAGGTTCATCAGCACGAAGCGGGAGGCATTCCAGACCTTGTTGGCAAAGTTGCGTGCGGCCTCGGTTTTCTCACGGTTGAAGCGGGAATCCGCGCCCGGGCTTACGCCAAACACCAGGGAAAAGCGCAGGGCATCGGCGCCGTAATCATCAATCAATTCCAGGGGATCGATGCCGTTGCCCAGGGATTTTGACATCTTCCGGCCCTGCTCATCCCGAAGCAGGCCGTGGATGAGTACCCTGGCGAAGGGCGTCTCACCCATGAACTCAATTCCTGAGAAGATCATGCGCGCCACCCAAAAGAAGATGATGTCATACCCCGTTACCAGCGCGCTGGTGGGGTAGAAATAGTCCAGATCCGGCGTCTTTTCGGGCCAGCCCAGGGTGGAGAATGGCCAAAGAGCCGAAGAGAACCATGTGTCCAGCACGTCCTCATCCTGATGAAGCCTGCCAGAAGCGCAGTCCGGGCAGGTGTCCGGCGTTTCACTGGCCACAATCATCCTGCCGCAGCTCTGGCAGTACCACACCGGTATCCGGTGGCCCCACCACAGCTGGCGGCTGATGCACCAGTCCCTGATGTTCTCCATCCAGTTGAAATAGGTCTTGGCAAAGCGTTCCGGGATATACCGGGTGTCTCCGTCCCGCACCGCCTTGATGGCAGGCTCGGCCAGGGGCTCCATCCGCACAAACCACTGCTTGGAAATCAGCGGCTCCACCCCTGTACAGCAGCGTGAACAGGCACCCACGTTGTGGGCGTAGTCCTGCACCTTCACCAGAAGCCCCTGGGCTTTAAGGTCCGTTAAGACTTTTTCCCTGGCTTCCTGGCCAGAGAGTCCCTTATAGTCCGCTCCGGCTGCCTCATTCATACTGCCATCATCGTTCATCACCCGGAGGATTTCCAGGCCGTGGCGCTGCGCCACTTCAAAGTCATTGGGGTCGTGGGCCGGGGTCATCTTGACTGCCCCGGTGCCAAATGCCATCTCCACATAGCTGTCCGCCACCACCGGAATCACCCGGCCTGTCAGCGGCAGGCGCAGCTTTTTCCCCACCAGGCGGGTGTAGCGGCTGTCCTCAGGATTCACGGCAACGCCGGTGTCCCCCAGCATCGTTTCAGGCCGGGTGGTGGCCACCACCAGGCCTTCGCCGCCATCTTCAGCCGGGTAGCGGATGAAATACAGGTGGGCCTGCTTTTCTTCATATTCTACTTCGATATCGGACAGGGCCGTGCGGCACACCGGGCACCAGTTGATGATGCGCTCCCCCCGATAGATAAGCCCTTTTTCGTACAGCCTGACAAACACCTCCCGGACTGCCCGGGAACAGCCCTCGTCCATGGTAAAGCGTTCCCGGCTCCAGTCACAACTGGCGCCCATGCGGCGCAACTGCTGGGTGATTTGCCCGCCGTACTTCTCCTTCCACTGCCAGGCACGCTCCAAAAAACGCTCCCGCCCCAGCTCCTTCTTGCTGGTGCCTTCCTTCTCCAGCTGCTCCACTATTTTTGCCTCCGTGGCGATGGAGGCGTGATCAGTGCCCGGCAGCCACAGGGTGGCATCCCCCAGCATCCGGTGATGGCGGATCAGGATATCCTGCATGGTAGTGTCCCAGGCGTGGCCCATGTGAAGCTGCCCGGTGATATTGGGCGGCGGCATCACGATGCAGTATGGCTTTTTATCGGGATCCCGCCTGGCGATGAAAGCGCCGGAATCTTCCCAGGCGGCGTAGGTCTTCCGCTCAATCTCCTGGGGGTTATAGGTTTTCTCCATTTCAAATGCCTTTTCCGACATGCTCTCCTCCTAAATAAACAAAGGGCGCCGCGTCCTGAAGGACGGGCGACCCGTGGTACCACCTTGCTTCGCGGCGTTTCCACCGCCTCTTGCGCTGTATGGGGCGCGCCCCGGCGGATTACCGCCTTCCCTCGGAAGCGACCTTCCGCAGTTATCACCCGGCGCGTTCTCAGCCATGCCGCGCTTCTCTTTGGGGTTTAAGCCGCGTACTCCTCTTCCTCAATGGGGATTACCTGGCCGGTTTCAGGCCTTCTTCTTATCGTCCTTCATGACGATGACCTGGCGGCCGTTGTAGGTGCCGCAGTTTTTGCACACCCGATGGGTCAGCTTCATCTCGTGGCACTGGGGGCAGGACATCAACGTAGGAGCGGACAGCTTGTAATGTGTCCGGCGTTTGCGCCCCCGCGCTTTGGATACTTTGCCTTTTGGCAGGGCCATGGTTACACCTCCTGATCCTTATCCTTTGTCAGCAACTGCTGCAGGGCCGAAAAAGGATGCGCTTGGGGCAGATCCTTCTGGCTGTCTTGTTCATCGTCCCTTTGGGCGCCCTCGGGCAACCCCTGGCATCCTTTCCCGCACAGGAAGCGGATGGGCAGGGCCAGCATCGCAAGGGTCAGCGCCAGGGGATTTATCTCCACCTTGGAGCCGGTAAAAGAGAATTGTTCGTCCCAGGCTTCCGTGCCGCCATCAAGCCTCGCGTTCTGGGTGTGCAGGAGACTCTCCTCAATACCCACCGCGATGGGATGCTCGACAGGCTTTAAGCACTTGGCACAACTGGCGCGGGCTGTGGCATACAGGGTGCCCCTCAATAAAAGCGCCTCATCTGCCATGGTGTAAGTGCCTTCCAACACCACCGGCTCATCAAAGCGGACTTCCTCACCCAGCACCTCCTGGGGCGGCAGCTTTTCCTCATGCCGGAAGGGGAACGCTTCCCCCGGGGAACGCAGGGCTTGGGATACATCAAGCAGCATGGCTCTCACTCCCAGGGCGAACGCAAGATATTATACAAAGAGAGCCGGGCCTTGTCAAACCTTTCTTCAGGCTTCTCCCTCCCCCTCATCATTTGGCCCATCAACCTGGTCGATAACCGGGGAGATGATCACGCGCCGGTTGGGGTCCTCCCCCTCGGAATGGGTGGCGATGCCCGGAAACGATTGCAGGGCGCTGTGCAGAATCCTGCGCTCATAGGGGTTCATGGGCTCCATGCGCACACGGCGTCCGGTGCGTTTGGCACGGTTGGCCATGCGGTTTGCCAGGCGCACCAAGGCATCCTCCCGGCGCTGGCGGTAGCCCTCGGAGTCCAGGTTCACCCGGACATACTCCTCCCGCTTGTGGTTGACCATCAGGCTGGTGAGGTACTGGAGCGCGTCCAGCGTCTCTCCCCGTCGGCCAATCAGGATACCCTGGGTGTCTCCCTGCATGCTGGCCAGCACATTGCCTTCGTCATCCCGTTTAACATGTACCGCCACGGGAACGCCCATCAACCCGGTCACATCCTGGAGGAACTTCTGGGCGATGCCTTGGGGCGTACCGGCTTCCGCTTGCTGGGCGGGCTCCACCAGCTCGGCGGGTGCCGCCGGCGCCGCGGGGCGGGGCGGCCGCTTTGTCCGGGCCGGTTTCTCCGGTGCCGGGGCCTCAGGAGCGGCGCTTTCCGCAACCGGTTTTCTGGGTTTGCGCTGGCGCAACGGTTTTTCCTGGCTGATTTGAGGTTCTTCCCTTGTCTCCGCCCGTGGGGCTTGCGCCTGTGCCTGGGGCTGCTGGGTCCTGGAAGCGCTTTTCCCAGTGAGGGAGTCCCTGAACAGCTCGTGGGTGGTGCCCATGGTTTCCTCGCCGCCCTTGAGCGTCAGGCGCACCTTGGCCTCCCTGCTGCCAAACAGGCCGAACAGCCCTTTGGAGCCCTCTTCCAGTATCTCTACGCTCACATCGCCAATGGACAGGCCGTTGGCGGCCAGGCCTGCGGAAACCGCGTCTTCGACCGTACGGCCGGTTGCTTCGTAAGATTTCATTTAATTGTCCCTTCCTGGTGAATCACGCCCGAAGCCTGCTGCTCCTTCCTGTCAAAATACCGGTTGATAAGGAAAGTCATCCCGGTGGCGACCAGGTTGCTGGTCACCCAGTAGAGCGCGAAGCCGGCGTTGCTTGTAAAGCAGATGTAAACGGAAAACAGCGGGAAAAAGTACTTCATGAAGTTGCCCATGCCAGGCGACTGGGCGCCGGAAGCGCCGGCGGCCGGTTGCTGTGGCTGGCCGGACATCTGCGGGTTGATTTTTGTCATCAACAGCTGCGAGGCCCCCGCCATCACCGGCAGAATCATCAGTCCGTTGAAATTCTGGTATACGGTGATGGAGAACAGGAAGAAGTTGACGTTTGCCCAGCCCGGCAGCGGCTGGATCTGCGCCACATAGGTGGGCATGGCGCGCATGGCGGTCAGGATGTCCGGAAGCACCGCCTTGAGGCTCTCCCCGCTTGAGAAGTCGAGCGCGCCCGCAAAGGTGGGCACCTGCGCCTGGATATTCTCTATCATCAGGCCAATCTGCCCCTGGCTTAACGTGGCGTATACCTTTTGCCAGACATCGTTGGTGATTGCCTGGATGGTATTGGGGTCCGGCGCAATGGAGGCGAACAGGCTGTCGGGCATGAAGATATTCTTCACCCACAGCCAGGACTCGTAGATTGGCGTCTCCCCCTGAAGGAAGGTGAACACTTGCTCCACCACCCTTTCATTGGCCACATTGCGCATTGCGCCAAACATGGCAAAAAGGATGGGCATCTGGATGAGCATGGGCAGGCAGCCCGACAATGGGCTGTAGTGCTCCTTGCGCATCAGTTCAGACTGCTTTTGCTGAAGCTTCGCCTTGTCGTTGGCGTATTTCTTCTGCAGGGCGTTTATCTGCGGCTGGATTTTCGCCATCTTGCGCATGCCCTTGCGGCTCTGGACATCAAGGGGCACCATGATCAGGCGGACGAGGATCGTGAAGATGACGATGGACCAGCCATGGTTATGGACGATGGTATAGATCCACTGGATGACGGCTAGAAGCGCGTTGGTGATTGCTGCCACTGAGGTTAGTCCCTCCTTATTACTGCGTCGGGCAATTCCGGCACGGGGTCATATCCCCCCTTGTGGAACGGATGGCACCGAAGGATGCGTTTGAGTCCGAGCCATCCCCCGCGCAGGGCGCCGAAGCGCTCAATGGCGGTCATGGCATACTGAGAGCAGGTCGGGTAATACCGGCAGGAGTCCGGCAAGTGGGGGCTGATGGCCCGGCGGTAAAAACGGATGGCGGCCAGCATCAGTCGTTTCACGGATTTTCCCTGGCGGCGCCAAGCCTGGTGAGAAGCCGCGCCATTTCCTGGCTGATCGCCCCGTAGTCGGCGCCCGCGGCCGGATCCCTCGCGGCAAACACGTAGTTGCCCCGCTTAAGTCCCGGCATCATGAGCCTGAAGCTCTCCCGCATCCGGCGTTTCACCCGGTTTCGGGTGACGGCGTTGCCCACCTTCTTGCTCACCGAGAATCCCGCCTGGATCCTGCCGGCCTTGACGTAGTAAGCGGTCATCAGCGCGCCGGAAGCGCGCTTGCCCCTGCGGTAGACATAGCGGAAATGCCCTTGTTTCCTGATCCTGTGGGCCTGCTGCATCCATATCCGCCTTTCCGCATGTAAAACCCGCCCCCTGCAACAGGTATGCCATCACATGGGCGGGTTAACGGGGCATACGGAAAGTGGCTCTCAGGCAGACAGGACCTTGCGTCCCCTGCGACGGCGGTTAGCCAGCACGCGGCGGCCGCTCCTGGTAGACATGCGTGCCCGGAAGCCATGCTCCTTGCTGCGCTGGCGCTTCTTGGGTTGGTACGTTCGTAACATTTGTGATACACCCCTTCATTCCTGACCGGGCATGCGCATGAAGCGATGCAACCGGAATAATTACCATTGTAGTATAAATTGCGCAACTCCCGCTGTCAAGTGCGGGATGCGGGCCGCTGACCGCCACTGGAAACCGGGCAAATCCGAAAAACTGCGATGCGAAATTCCAAATTCCACCTTGTTCCCAAGCGGTTTGTTGCTTTTTTGCCGATTATGAGCAATTTTGTTACATCGCATCCAGTCAATGCCATCAACGAGGTTTTGCAGCCATCATATTGTGGTACATTATATTTGAGACAGGGTTCCTATTTTCCAACGCAACAACATAAAGGAGGCAACACATGAGACTTGGAAAACGGTTTTCTTCCATCCTGCTGGCGTTCCTGATGCTAAGTCTTTTGGCACTCCCGTCCCTGGCGGGCGCTGAGGATATCGGGGAAGTCAAAATCCTGACCAACGTAACCGGCGGCAAGGATGACGAGGAAATGCTGCTGTTCGCCGAAGCTTTCGGCAAGGGCATCAACGGCACCGTCATCATGGAAAAGCCGGCGGCAAACTACGGCGAAGTCATGATGAACAAGCTGAACGCGGGCGAGCAATACGACCTGCTGTATGTCAGCCTTCAGCAGCTCTACGACATGCAGGTCGACGGGATCCTCACCGACCTGACCGACTGGGTGAAGGCCTCCCCCATCCTGGGCGACCCGGAAGTGGTGCCCACGGAGGAGTGGGAGCAGCTCACCATCGACGGGCGCATCTGGGGCGGCTTCAACAAGACGGAGGTGCACAAGCTCCCCGCCGTCAACAAGGCCGTCGCCGATAAGGCCGACGTAAATCTGGACGAAGTGGAGCCCACGCTGGATGGCTATTACGAGCTGTTCAAGAAACTTCAGGCAGTGGGCGGCGAAGGCTTCTACGCCTTTAACACCCATATCCCGGGCCTGCACGACCTGCAGCCCTGGTTCGCCGCAGCGGACCTGAAGATGGGCTTCGCGAAAAACGAGGACGGCTCCCTGTATGTGCCGGTCGCCACCGAAGCTGCCATCCCGGTGTGGGAATGGTTTGCCAAGCTGTACGCGGAGGGATTGATGGACCCTGACGCCCTCATCAACACCACCGGAGACATGCGCAATAAGATGATGGCCGGCAGCACCGGGCTGGTGGTTGACTGGGCAGCCTGGGTTGGCCTGTACAATGTCCGTTCAGGCGACAACTACCCCGAGGTGGTGAACGTGGTGCCCCTGGGCGGGGTTAAGAACAGCAAGGGTGACTTCATGCTGTCCCGCGGCGATCCTTCCATTTGGGTGATCCCCATCAACGCGAAAAACCCCGAAGGCGCGTTTAAGGCGCTGGAGTACATGGCCACCCAGGAGGGCGGTATGCTCCTTTCCATCGGCATTGAGGGCCATGACTACAACATGGTGGACGGCAAAGTGGTGATGACCGAAGTCGGCCTCTCCCATGGGAACGACCACGGCGCCCCGGTGCCCACCAGCCGCAAGTTCGAGTTCCTGGTACCCCTTAACCCCGGCTTTGCCGAAGCGATGGAATTCCTTCCTTACGGCTCCCTGGAACTGAGCAATGCGAATACCGCAACCTATAAGGAAATAGTCGCCAAACACGCCACTGAGATCATCACCGGCGCCAAGACCGCGTCGGAAGGCGTCGCGGCCATGCAGGCGGAACTCAAGGACCGCAGCGTTATCTGATCCCTGGAACCAAATCTGACCAAGCTGGTCCGTCCGTTGCCGGACGGGCCGGCTTTCTGATATACTTCACATGTTGAGTACGAACATCTGAACAGCGTTGAGGGGTAAGACCATGAGCACAGTTGCCAGGCCTGACCGCGCGGCCCGTAAGCGGCTTTTCCGGAAGATGCGGCAGTACCGCGCCATTTATCTGATGATCGTCCCGGTCTTCGTCTACTTCGCGGTGTTCACTTTCTATCCCCTGGGCCTGGGCGTCGTGCAGAGCTTCCAGCGGGTGCGGCTGATTGGCGCGCCCGTTTATATTGGAACGGACAACTATGCCTTCGTTCTGAACGACCCGATTTTCATCCTCTCCATGCGCAACTCCATCGTGGTGGGCACGGTGTCCCTGTTCATCAATCTGGCCGTCTCCCTGGTGCTGGCGATTTCCATCAACGAGATCAGAAACCGCTTCGCCAAATCCCTCATCCAGACGGTCACCTTTCTTCCCTACCTGTTTTCCTGGACG
The DNA here is from genome assembly GCA_028701335.1 of Eubacteriales bacterium. GTDB lineage: Bacteria > Bacillota > Clostridia > Christensenellales > Aristaeellaceae > UBA6115. The sequence goes on along the minus strand of JAQVQY010000003.1, from coordinate 41,799 downwards.
GTGGTGGGCGGCATGTGGCTTCAGATATTGGCGCATAACGGCATGGTGAATAACCTTTTGGCCGCCCTGGGGCTTGAGAGGCTGCCGTTCTTCACCTCATCCGCCTGGGGGCGCCCGGTAATCCTGTTCACCAACGCCTGGAAGCAGGCAGGGTACTTCATCGTGCTGTACCTCGCCAGCATCGTCAGCATCGACCCAACGCTGTATGAAGCCGCCCGGATCGACGGCGCCAGCCGCATGAAGCAGATCCGCTATATCATCCTCCCCCAGGCCTGGCCCACGGTGAAGACCCTCCTGGTGCTGGGTGCCACGGGTGTCCTCAGGAACTTTGACCAGGTGCTCATGATGAACCGGCCCGCCACCAAGGACTCTATCCGCACCCTGCTGCTCTACATCTACGAGGAGGGCATCACGAAGCTTAAGATCGGCACCGCCACAGCGGCCGCCACCATCGTCATGCTATTAACGCTGGTGATTACCGTGGTTGTCAGGAGGATTGCCCGGTATGAGCAGGACGCCAGCTATTAAGGAGGCGGCAGAGATGAGAACGCCAATCTTTGAACGTTCCGAAAGGGTGTCCAGGCCTTTCCGCAACCAGCTGCGGCCGGCGGAGCGCGTATTCAACTGGGTGCTGCTGATGCTGGTTTTCCTGATCATGATACTTCCCATGCTCAATGTCCTGGCCATATCATTTTCCAGCAACACTGCTTCCCAGGTGGCGGACGTCACCCTCTGGCCCAAAGAGTTTTCCACGGAGGGCTACACCTTCATCTGGAACGCGCGCAACCTGGGCCAGGCCTTTAAAAACTCCAGCTTTGTGTCCGTTGTGGGAACCTTTTTCACCGTGATTATCTCCGCCATGGCCGGCTATGTCCTGATCCAGCGGGAACTGCCCTTCCGCAAAGCCATAGCCACCGGCGTGCTGATCACCATGATGATCCCGGGAGACCTGACGCTGGTGTCCATCTTCTCGCTCAACAAATCTCTGGGGCTGATTGACAGCTACCTGGGCCTGATTTTAAACGGGCTGGTCAGCGCGTTTTCCATCATGCTCATGCGCAATTATTTCCTCTCCGTCCCCGAGTCGCTGTCGGAGTCCGCCCGGATAGATAACGCGTCTGAACTGCGGATATTTTTCTCCATCTATCTGCCGCTGTCCCTCCCGGGGCTGGCAGCCATCACCTTCCTGGACTTTATTGGGAAGTGGAACTCCTTTATGATTCCGCTGATCATAACCACCAAGCCGGAATTGTTCACGCTTCCGATTATCCTGCGCCAGCTCACCCAGCCCACCGATTCCACCTCGGGGGTTTTGCAGGTGTATGACAACGCCCGGATGGCGGCGATTGTAATTACGGTAATCCCCCTGCTGTTGCTCTACAGCCTTGCTCAGCGCTTCCTCATCGGCGGGCTGACCCTGGGCGCGTCCAAGGGTTAAGGAAAGGAATAGGCAATTGGGCATGGAAACAGTTAAAACTTTTACCCGGCTGGTCACGCCCCAGGAGGAGCGGCAGTATCTGCGCATCCCATTCGAAATGGGGCTGCATACGGCGTCCCTAACCATTACCTATGATTACACCCGGCACCGGGAATTCCCCGGCGGTCCTGGTATCACACTGCGCGGAGAATTAAACATCATTGACCTGGCGCTGGAAGCGCCGGACGGGACACTGGTGGGCGCCTCCGGCTCCGAGCGGCGCGAAATTACCATCCATGAGAACTGCGCCACCCCGGGTTATATAGGCTTTCCTTTGCATGCCGGCACATGGCGCATTGTTTTGGGGGCCTACAAGGTGCATGAGGACGGCTGCCCTGTGTCCATCAGCATCACCCAGACACCCAAGGAACCCGTTCTCCTTAAGGGCGACTGCCACACCCACACAGTCCATTCAGACGGCTGGTATACCGTAGAGGAGGCCATCGCCCGCGCCCGGCAGGACAGGCTGGACTTCCTGTTCATCACCGACCACAACAGCATGGCGTCAAACACCTTCATTCGCTCCTTCCCGGACATCGCCGTGCTGCCGGGCGTTGAGGTCACCTATTACGGCGGGCACTATAACCTGTTTGGTGTAAGCCGGCCGATTAAGACCTATACGGCCAACACTCCTGAGGAAGTGCTGGCCATCATGCGGGAGGGCAGGGCGAACGGCGCCCTGATTTCCATCAACCACCCCTGTGATGGCAACTGCCCCTGGACATTTGGCCTTGGGAACGCTGTCTCCTATGACATGATGGAGATTTGGAACGGCGCCCATACTCCCGACAACCAGAAAGCCATCGACCTGTGGCACGGCCAGCTTTGCCAGGGGCAGATCCGCCCTGTGATCGGGGGCAGTGACAGCCACCATGCCCAGCTGTTCAGGAATTACGCCACACCCGCCACTTTCCTGTACGCCAAATCCAACGGGAAGAGCGATATCCTGGACGCCATGAAAAGCGGCCACGCCTTCATCGGCATGAGCGTGGACGCTCCCCATATTTCCCTTGAGATGGGGGAGGCCCGGATGGGGGACATTTATATGGGCGGGCAGGCGCCTCTTCGGCTTCGGATCGGCGGCCTCCTGCAGGAGGACGAAGTGCTGCTAATGAACCAAACCGGCCGCGTCTTCAGTGATAAGCCCGGAAAATGCTTTAAATATGAAGCAGAGGTTGATGTGTCAGGCAGCCTGTTCGTCCGGGCGGAAGTCAGGCGCGCGTTGCCGGGCGGCTTCAGGACCCTGACTTCCATCTCAAACCCCATCTACCTAAGGCCCGGCAGGGAGGCGCCCCAATGAGCATCCGAAAGGTACACGTGGTTTTCAAAACGCACCTGGACATCGGCTTTACTGATTTTTCAGCCAATGTCGTCGACCATTATCTGTACAGCTTTATCCCCGCCGCCATCCGTTTGGCCAAAGAGACCAACGCGCCCGGGAAACCAAAGCGCTTTGTGTGGACGGTAGGCAGCTATATCCTGGACCTGGCGCTCAGGACGCTAAAGGGAGACGCCCTTCAGCAACTGGACGGGGCCATCCGTGCCAAAGATATCGCTTACCACGCTCTCCCCTTCACCACCCATTCGGAGCTGTGCGGCCAGGAACTGTTTGAGGCAGGGATTCGTATCGCCGGGCGGCTGGACGCCCGCTATGGGCGCAAGACCATCGCGGCGAAAATGACTGATGTGCCGGGCCACACGGTGGGCATCGTGGCCCCCCTTCTGGATGCCGGCGTGGCGTTCCTACACATCGGCGTCAACGGAGCCGCCCACATGCCCCAGGTTCCGCCCCTTTTCATGTGGGAAAATCCGCAGGGGCGGCGGATCATGACCGCCTACTCCCGCAGCTACGGCGGCCTCACCTGGCCGGAAGGCCATGATGAGGCGCTGTACCTCCTGCACAGCGATGACAACGCCGGCCCTCCCAAGGCTGAGCGCCTGATGGAAGCCCATAAGGAACTGGAAGCCCGGTTCCCGGGTGCTGAGGTGGCAGCGTCCACGCTGGACGCCTTTGCCGAAAGCCTGCGGCCGCTGGAAAACAGCCTGCCCGTCATCCGGGGTGAAATCGGCGATACCTGGATTCACGGTGTGGGATCTGACCCAAAGAAGACGGCGCAGCTCAGGGCCATGGAGCGCCTGGCCAGGAAATGGGACCGGGAAGAAGCCTGGCAGTGCGCTCCAGGCCCCATGCCGGATGGCAGGCCGATCCGGGACGCCTTCCTGGAAGGCCTGTTGTTGGTGTGCGAGCACACCTGGGGCCTTGACCAGAAGAAGTTCCTGTCGGACTTCACTTCCTGGCGCCGCAAGGATTTTGACAGGGCACGGGCGAAGGACGTAATCCCCGCGGACAGTTATATCGGAACGCCATATGAAAGCACAGGCCGCTTCGCCAAAGTGGAGTTTGAGCGGGTCAGGCCCAAAGATATCACCTGGGAGACCCGGAGCTTCTCGCTGTTTGAGCGCTCCCACCAGGAGCAGCGGGACTATATCGCCACAGCTGTGTCGCTTCTGCCCAGGATGCTTCATGATGAAGCGGAAATGGCGCTGGCGCGACTGGAGGAAGGCATCAAGCCCCCCGGTCGGGCCGGCAGGAAAGCCCCCGTTGGCGCAAGTCCTCTGAGCCCCTTTCGGGCAGAATTCAGGGAGGGAGAGTTGTTGCTAAAGGCCCCTTCAGGCGCTCAACTCCGCATGGGGATGCCCTTTTACCAAGAGACGGGCTTTCAGTCTTACGACCGCCTGTTCAATCACTATATGTACGATTTCTCCAAAAACCGGGACTGGGCTATCGCGGACTATGGCAAGCCCGGCGCTGAGGACAGCGATGCCCCCCGGGACAGCGTCAACCACGTGCCGGAGATAAGCCGGATTACCCTGGACGATAAAGCGCTGCAAATCGAGGGCCCCTTTGAAACAGCCCCGCAGCTGTCCGCGGGCTGCCCGGCGGGTTTCAGGATGCGCCTCTGCCCCATCTCCAAAGGCCTTGAAGTCCGCCTGCATCTGTATGGTAAGCCCGCCAACCGCAAGCCGGAAGCGCTGTTTATCAAGTTTTCCATGGAAGATGCCGCAGAAATCCGCCTGCGCAAAATTGGGCAGTGGATTAATCCCGCTGTCCACGCAGAAAACGGAAATCTTCGGGTGCATGGCATGGACGGGCTGTTGTGGACGGACAAGGACGGCCGCGAAATTCAGATATCCTCGCTGGATTCTCCCCTGGCGGCCCTTGGCCAGCCCGATCTGCTGGAATTCGGCGGAGACATTGACTACGGTACAGCCTTTTTTAACCTTTACAACAACCTCTGGGGGACGAACTTCAAAATGTGGTATGGGGAGGATATCCTCTGCCGCTTTGTGATTGAGATCTCCGCCGAATGAAGCGGCGGTGAGCCAGGCCTATTCTTCTTCAGGATGTGCCAGGGTCAGAAAGCGCTGGTACTGCTCATTCCAAGCCGGCACATCGCGCGGCAGATATGTTGTCAAATCAAAGGATTTTCGAATGATATCCCGCCCCTGGCAGATACTCGCGATGGCGCTGTCCGCCAGCATCTGCACCAGGATATTACCCGCGGAGCTCGCTTCCACAGGACCGGCGATCACGGGCAGGTTGAGCGCGTTGGCGGTGAACTGGCACAACACTTTATCCCTGGCGCCCCCGCCAATCAGGCTGACGGCGCCTAATTTCCGCGCCAGCAGCGTTTCCAGTTTTGAAAGCGCCCAGCGGTATTGGAGCGCAAGGCTCTCATAAACCATGCGGAACAGTAAGCCCGGTTCCGCATCCTTCATACGCCTTTTTCCCTCCAGCGTGTTCTCCCGGAGGGTTTGCTCCATTCTGCCTGGCGGGTAGAAAACCGGGTCGTCCGGATTGATAATGGCCTGAAAGGGCGCGGACGCGATGGCTGATTCCTGGATTTCGCCGTATGTGAAAAGCTGCCCCTGGGATGCCATATCCGCCTTAAGCTGTTGAAGGATCCACAAGCCCATCACGTTGTAGCATATGCGGTGATGGCCTTTCAGGCTGCCCTCGTTGGCAATATTATGCCGGAAGCCGAAATCCGTAATAACCGGCCTGTCGTTTTCCGCTCCCAGGATGGTCCAGGTGCCGCAGGAAAGGGTAGCGGTATCCGCGCCCGCCGGAGCCGCCAGGAACGCGGAAGCGGTGTCATGTTCGCAGACCGCCACATGGCGAAAGGTTGGCAGACCGTTCTGCTTCAGGAAGGATGCGGATGCCTGCCCGGCAATGCTCCCCGGCATGACAATGGGGGCAAACGTCTCCCGTCTGATGTCCAGCAGTTTCAGCAGTTCTTCAATCCAGTCCCTGCTGTCCCAGTCCAGCATCTGCGTTTCCGCCGCGACGGAGTATTCCGTATACTGCTCTCCGGTCAGGTAATACCCCATCAAATCGGGCAAGAACAGCAGCCTTGCCCCCCGGTCCAGCCAGGCGTCTTCCCCGTCTTCCCGCATGGCGGCCAGCTGCATGAAGGTATTGAAGGGCGCCAGCTGGTTGCCTGTGAGCCGGTAGAGGTCCCGGCGGCTGATTTTCTGGTATATAGCCTCTTCATGCCGCCTGGTACGCGGGTCCCGGTAGGACCGGACTGGCTGGAGCAGCCCGCCGCCCGGGCTTATGAAGGAAAAATCATTGTTGAAGCTGTCGACGCCAAAGGAATCAAAAGGCTTTCTTGCGGCAGCTTTCTGAAGCCCTGTGCGCATCTGGTCAAAGATATTCAGGAAATCCCAATAAAGCCCCTCCCCGAGCTGAATAATCTGATTGGGGAATACGTGCTCCTGGGACAGGGTGAGTATTTCCCCCTCAAAGCTGCCGCGGATAATTTTTCCGCTGGAAGCGCCCAGGTCAAACGCCAGATACTCCTTCATCAGCCCGCGCCTTATATCAGGGATTTGGCGATGCCGCAGTAGGCGTCCGCCTCAATTCTCTCCAGCATCGAATACGCCATGAACAAGTCCGGGCCTGACACCACCACGCCGTGCTTCTCCTGGATCACTCCGATGGGCTTGCGCTCCGCCAGCTCGCGCCGGGCGTTAAAATACTCGTAGACCCTCTGCGCCAGTTCAGGCGTGTACGCTTTGGTATAGGGGATGCACTCCACAACCCCCCGCCCCATGGTCGCCTCCGTCACATTGGGAATGGGCTTGGCGAATGCGATGTAGGGCATACAGTGGAAGGGATGCGCGTGGATGGTGGCCCGGATGTTTTCAAAGCGTGACAGCAGCATGATATGCATGTCGCTCTCCCGGGACAGCTTGCCGCTGCCTTCCAGGATATTCTCCTCATAATCAATCAGCAGGATGTCCTCAGGTTCAAGGCAGCAGCGCTTCCGTTCCGACATCAGGGAAGGGGTGATCAGAATCCGGTTTTCATCCACCCTGACGGCGAAGTTGCCGCCCGCGGCGTTGGTCAGCCGGCGGTCCCACATATTTTTGGCGGTGACGCACATTTCCTCCCGCATACCCAGGTATGACAGATTCCCCATGTTTGCTCCTTCCATATCATATAAGTTCAACGCTGACAGATTCCATGAGTTCCCTAGCCCTTTCAAGCTCAAAACCCACGGACAGGGGGTTTTCCGCTTTGGCGGCCGATACGGCGGTGGCACAGCAGATTGCTTCTTCCATAGAAAAACCCCGGTCAAACGCGTGTATCAGGCCGGCCATGTAACAGTCGCCGCAGCCCACCGTGTTGTAAACAGCCACATTGGGCGCTGCCGCATGGTACAACCTGCCCTCCGCGCGGACCAGGGAGCCGCTCCCGCCCAGGGAAACGGCGATAACCTCAATCCCCAGCGCGTCCAGTCCCCCAATGGCCTTTGCCACCTCCTTAAAGCTTCCGGGAACACTGCCCGTCAGCGCCGCCAGCTCGTCCAGGTTGGGCTTGATGAGAAACGGTTTGCGCGTGATTCCCGCCCTTAGGGTCTCTCCGCTGGCGTCCAGAAACACCCTGAGCTTTTTGTCTGACAGCCTTTCCAGAATCCAGGCATAGATATCCCGTCCCCCGAAGTTGGATACATCGCCGGAGAGCAGCAGGTCATCCCCGGGCTGGATCTCCCGGGCCATCACGTCAATAAGTGTTGAGAGCTGCTCTTCATCCGGCATAGGTCCCGTCTGGGTGATGAGCGTGCAGTCCCGGGTTTTCTCCTCCACCAGAAGATAATTGTCCCGGCTTTCCTGGCCTTCACCGTGAACAAAGCGTGAACTGACCTCCGCCTCTTTAAGCATCTCCAGGATTTTTTCGCCGTTTCGCCCAAAGGTGAAGCCAAACGCGCGGGAATCGCTACCCATGAGTTTCAGGTTGACGGACACGTGGGTTCCCTTCCCGCCAACGGAAACCGCCGTTGATCTTAAGCGGTTGGTGACATTGCGCTCCAGCCGGTCCAGATAGAATATATGGTCGATGGCCGGGTTGAGTGTCAGCGTGTTGATCATCCTTCAGCGCTCCCCGCCGGATCCATCCCGTACTTATGCTGCTGCTCACCAAAGCTGGCCAGCATCCCGGACGCGCCGGAAAAAGCCTTGTGCAGGCGAAGGTAGGCGGTATGCCGGTCCATGTCCGGCGCGAATTCCCGCCGGATTTCGTGCAGAGCGGGTATTCCTTTATAGTCCTTCAGAATCCCCACTGCCCTGGCCGCGATGGCGGCGGCGCCAAGGGATGCGGCGTCCTGTTCAATGTTGGTGGTTACCACACGCATGCCAAAGACGTCGGCGAACATCTGCATCCAGAAGGGGCTTTTCGCCCCCCCGCCACAGAAAAGGATGGGCTCGGTCAGCGGTGTATGCGCCTTTAGGTATAGAAGCGAGCTGTACAGATTCATAGCGATGCCCTCCATGGCCGCGCGGATCAGGTCTTCCCGCCGGGTGCCCAGGCGCAGATTGAGGAAAGCGCCCCGGATGTGCATGCTTGCGTCCTGGGACGTTCCGCCGGCAAGGCTAGGGTTAAAAAGGACGCCGCCCGCCCCCAGAGGGGATTTGGACGCCATTTCGCGCATCCGGTCATACGCGTCAGGGCTGTCCGCGAGTTCACTGCAGAGCGTTTCCTTGACCCACTTGAACGAACTCCCGCCGGCGAAAATGGAAAAGGCTGAGGTATACAGGCCCTCCTGCGCGTGGGCAAATACATAGGATTTGTGAACGGAATCCAGCACGGGCTCCCGGGAATTTACAGGGATCCAGCTGGAGGAGCCCAGGGAAACATAAACGGAGCCCTCCTTGATGCCCACGGCGCCAAGCGCCATGCAGGCATTGTCCACCGCCCCGCAGGCCACCGGCGTGCCTTCCATGAGGCCAGTCTCATGCGCCGCCTCCCGGCTGACCTTCCCGATAATCGCGTGGGAAGGAGCCATATCAGGAAATAAAGTGCCGTCGATGCCGGCGGCGTGAAGATAAGGCTGCCACATCCGCTCTTGTTTCAGATGATAGGCGCCCGTGCCCGAGGCATAGGAGCGATCGGTTCTGACAACGCCCGTCAGCTTCAGGTTGATGTAGTCCTTGGAGCCGATGAAACAGCGCGCGCGCCTGTATACATCCGGATGGTGTTTTTTGAGCCACATGATTTTAAACAGTGAGTAGCAGGGTGGCGGGAAGCCGTTGCCGGTCATCATGTACCATTCCTCCCGGCTGACTTCGCAAAAGAACGCTTCACTCTCCTCTTCAGCCCGGGTATCCGACCAGATGGGCACCTGATCCAGCAAAGGTTCATTGTCCGGGCCAAGCGGAATGGCGACCAGGCTCTGGCCGGACAAGGCCAAGCAGGCGATGCTGGAAGCCTGGATACCCGAAGCTTCCAGCAATTGTCTGGTGCTGGCGCACACCGCGTTCCACCAGTCCTCCGGCCTCTGTTCATGGCGCTGGGCGCTGGGGCAATGGGTGGGATATTCCGCAAAGGCGCTGGCGATGATCTTCAGCGCCCCGTCATGCAGCGTGGCCTTGATGCCCCCGGTGCCCAGGTCATAGGCGATGAGGTGTGTCAAATTTTTTCCTCCCCAAGAGAAAGGCAAGCGCGGTTATGTTTCCGCGCCTGCCCTGATGGTTATTGAATCAAAAGACAACCGTTTCCTTCAGCTCCGGGCACACGAAGACCTTCATCAGGCCGCGGTTTTTGGGAACGCCATCTCCCCCGTGCAGCTCATACAGCGCGGACTTAAGGCCGCTTAAAGGCACTGCCTTTGAGTACATGGGGCTGGGATCAATGATGCCGTACTGAAGCAGCGTGATGGCTTCGCCCCAGTTGTTGCCGATGCCGGCGCAGGACCCGGAGACCTTTTTTTCACCCAGCACGAACTCATAGGGTTCAAGCGCCGCGGTCCTGCCCTGGGGCACGATGCCAAAGGCCTCCAGCTTCCCGCCGCGCCTGAGCATCTTGAAGGCCTGCTCATAGGTTTCAGTGCTGCCAACCGACTCAATGACATAGTCCGCGCCGATACCGCCGGTCAGGCGCAGCACCTCGGCCACCGTGTCAGGCGTTTTGTTGCTGTCAATGATGAAGTCAGCGCCCATTTTCCTGGCGATCTCAAGCCGGGCCGGGTTAGTGCCGATGACAATCACCGGGGCCGCGGCGCGGGCCTTTGCCAGGGCGCCGTGCAGCACACCCAGGCCTGTGCCGATCACAGCGACGCTTGCGCCAATGCCGGCGTCCATGCGCTGGGCGGCATGGATAACCGCCGTCAGCGGTTCGATAAAGGCCGCTGCCCAATCGTCAACACTATCGGGGATGAGGTAGCAGTTTTTCCCCGGGGCTTTAACGTATTCGGCGAAACCGCCGTCCGTGTGGATGCCCAGCTGCGTAAAGGTCTCACACAGCAGGCCGTCACCATGCCTGCAGAAGTAACAGGTGCCGCAGGTCAGGCAGATGTCCGCCGCGATCCGGTCGCCTTCCTTAACGCCCGTGACGTTTTTCCCCACCTTTTCCGCCACGCCCCAGAACTCATGCCCGGTAATCATGGGCAGTTTATCCGCGGCGTAGTTGCCGGTGTAGATGCTCCAGTCAGACCCGCAGATGCCGCAGACCTTAACCTTGATCAGGACTTCATCGTCGGTGATTTGGGGAACGGGAACCTCCCGGTATTCCATCCGGTACGGCGCCATGACCACCTGCGCCATCATTTTATCAGCCATCTGGCAAGCCTCCCTGGCGCTTAGTTGCGCGGATTGTTAAATATTTTGTCCCTGCGCCCTTCATAGGGCGCTTTGATGATCAGCGGTTTCAGGAAAGCGGCGACTTTCTCCACGCCGTCCCCCACGCTCATGGTGACGTCCTCATGCTCATAGCTCATCACATAGTCATAGCCCACCATGGCCAGCTCCGTGATGACCTTCTTCCACGGCACGCTGCCCCAGCCGGGAATGCGGAAGCGGAACGCACGGTCCAGACGCTGCCAGTCCCCCTGCATAAGGATGCCGCCGTACTGGAGGTTGTGCTCCACAATTTCGCCGTCCTTCGCGTGCACATGGAATATGCGTTCGCCCAGGGCATCAATGAAGTTCTCCACCCTTAGGCCCAGGTAAATCAGGTTTGCGGGGTCCAGATTGTAGCCCAGGGCGGGGTGCCCTTCCACCAGGTCAATGGCCCGCTTGGCGGTGTGAATGTCATAGATCATGTTGTTGGGATGGGGCTCCACCGCAAATTTGACGCCGTATTCCTTGAATTTGTCAAGAATCGGCACAAACAGCTCGGCGAACTCCTTTTCCATCAGCTCCCAACCATCTGCGCATGGGAAGGGGAAGTAGCGCCCCCAGTTGGTGACGCCGGTAAAGCCGTTGACCACCGGGACTTCCAGCGCGTTGGCGGCCTGGGCGCTTTTCAAGAGCTTCTCAGTGCCGTACTTGATCTTTTCTTCCTTGGTGCCGGGATACAGCTTGTCGGTGTCATAGCTGTGGGGCCCAAGGATCAGCAGGGAGTCCGCGTGGTTTGACAGGGCGGAGATCTCAATGCCGTAGCCCTTGAGCATCTTCCTAAGACCTTGAGCTTTTGAAGTGTCGTTGATGACCTCATCGCAGTCAAACTGCTCACAGCCGCTGTATGCCGGGATCTCCATCATCTCATAGCCGTGCTCCGCCATGATTTTGGCCACTTCCTCAAGGCTCAGGTGGGCATAGTTGGCGGCGAAAAAACCGAGTTTCATATCAGGGTTCTCCCTTCATCTGGTATAAATCAGGTATGGGACTGCCGGAGGCGCCCCTGCTCCTTGCGGGCCTTCACCAGCACGTTGGTGTAATACTTATTGTAGGTGCAGCAGCCGATCTCCACCTGGCGGATCAAGAGCTCCAGGCAGTTGTCACACAGGGTGCACCACTTGATCTCGTCTTCCCGCCCGGTGCGCAGTTTCAGCGGCAGCAGCGGGTCCGCGAGGCTCTGGCGCCCCATGGCGATCATGTCCACCTTGCCCTCCCGGATGAACTTGTCGCCCCAGTGGAACATGGAGTTCACCTCCGGCGCGGCGCCCAGGATCCCGTTTCTGCCATCCCGGAACACGGAATAGTTGGATCCGGCAATGACTGCCTTTTTGGCCGCTTTCTTAAGCTCCTTGGCCCACGTTGGATGCAGGTAGGCGAAATAGGGCGCGTGCTTGTCCGCCTGGGTCAGGGCCACGGTGATGGAGGGGCTGCCGCCGCTTATGACAAAATAGGAAGCGCCGCGGTCCTCCAGCCCCTGGATCAGGTCCATTGGCTCCGTCAGGTCAATGATCGGGGAGTCGGGGCCTTCCGTGCCAAAGCCGCCGGGGAAGCCTTCCCAGGCGGAGATTTTGGAGCCGATGATAAAGCGGGGGTCGTTGATTTCCTTCTGGATGCGCTCATACAGGTCGAAGGCGAACTGGCGCCGGTTCTCCCAGGCACCGCCGTACTTCCATTTGCGGTCATTGTAAGGCCTAAGGATCTGGGAACCCAGATAGCCGTGGCAGAGCTTCATGTCAACGCCGTCAGCGCCCGCGTCATAGGCAATGCGGGCGGCCAGGACAAACTGGTCGATGATATCATCTACTTCCTCTTCGCTGAGCAGCTCCCCGCCATAGCCATGAAGGGGCTTCACCGTGACGCGCCTGGAAAAATCCGGATGGGACAACTCCCCTGAGTGGGTCAGCTGGAAAACAAAGAGGGTATCCGGGTTGATCTTCTTCAGGCCGCCGACGAACTTCTCCAGGGGTTTGGCGTTCTCGGGCATGATGGAGAGCTGATCCATCCGGCCCCGGGACTCATTGGTCACTGTGATGGCTTCCAGCGTCACCATGCCGGCCTCGCCTTTAAAAAGGTTGCTGTACCTTTCCACCGTCAGCGGGGTGGGGTTGCCTTTATCATCCGCGTCGGCGCATTCCATGGCCTGGATGACAAAACGGTTTTGGCAGACCCTGTTGCCGATGTTGATGGGGGAAAGCAGAGTGTCCCTGTAATTATCCATGAGCGTCTATATCCTCCCTATGCGTTTGTCATCCGGCCTGGCGGTATGCCGGGGCCTTGCCAGGCCATCCCGATGAATCTGCCGCCATTTTAAAACACAAACCAACAAAATGCAACAATTACTTTTTCATATCGTTTGCCTGTGAAAATTACCCGCCAACCCCAATAAAAGCATAATCCCCAGTTTTCTCAGCGAAAAATCCGCTGATCCGTGCAAAACAAATACATTGACAATTCCTGTGCTTTTTTGTATTGTTCTGTCAGAATCCGTGGGATAATGTGGTATCATGTCCGGAATCAAAGCCGGGAATCGAGGGATAAATGCTTGCTGCGATGAGGCAAAACAGGATACTGGCGCTGCTGGAGGAGAACAGTTCCGTCCGCACAACGGAGCTGGCCAAAGCCTTTGATGTGGTGCCGGAGACGATCCGAAGGGACTTTGAGGAGCTGGAGCAAAAAGGCCTCTTGGTCCGAATCCACGGCGGCGCGGTTACCCCCAGCACCGGGGAAAAGGAGTCCCGGACCGTCATCAGGGAATTCACCAATTATCAGGTCAAGGAAGAGCTGTGCCGGTTGGCCGAAAAGGAGCTCAAAAGCGGCGACTATGCCTTTGTGGACAACAGCACGACGCTTGTGAACCTGGTGCGTTTGGTTGACGGGAGCAAGATGGTTTCCCTGCTGACCAACTCCGTCAGGCTTTTGCTGGAAGCGGAGCGCTACAACAAAAACAACGTCACCATGATCTCCATGGGCGGCGTCCTTTCAACCTACAACATGTCATTGTCCGGCCAGCTGAACGAAGAAATGGCCGGCGGCCTCTACCCCAACAAGGCTTTTGTGTCCTGCACCGGTTTTGCGCTGGACACGGGCTTTACCGACACAAGCGTGTTTGAAATCAACGCGAAAACCAGGATGATGGGGCTGGCCAGCCAGGTAATCATGGTGATGGACCACAGCAAGTTTGAAAAGCGCGGGCTGATCAGGTTTGGGGACCTTACAAGCTGTGACGTCCTGATTACAGACCGGCTGCCGGATAAGGCGTACCGGGAGAAGATGCTGGCGCTCCATCCGGGGTTAAAGGTAATTGAAGCCGGCGGTCATCCAGGAAAGCAGGCCACCCCATGACAGCAAAACAAGCGGCACGGCTGATTGATATCAGCGCGGTGCGGACACACCACACGCTCCGTGATATCCAGTCCCTGGTGGAGATCGCCAAAGCCTACCGTTTCGTCAACGTGCATACCCTCCCCGGCTGGACAGCGGCCCTTAGCGAAATGCTCCGTGACAGCCCGGATATCCGGATCGGCGCCCCGGTGGGCTTCCCTTCCGGCGGGCACACCAGCCGGGTGAAGCTGATGGAAGCGGAACAGCTTTTGACAGACGGTGTTGAGGAAATGGACATCGTGATGAACGTTGGCCGGTTTAAAAACGGCGAATTCGGCTACGTGCTGGATGAGCTTCGCAGCATCATCCGCCTGGCGGAACACCATGCGCTCACCAAGGTCATCATCGAGCTCAACTGCCTTGATGAGAGGGAAATGGAGGACGCCTGCGGGCTGGTGATCGATTCCGGCGCTGATTTCCTCAAGACCGGCACCGGCTGGGTGGCGGGCGGCGCGAATATTGGGCGCATCGGCCGGATCAAAGAACTGACAAAGGGCCGCATCATGGTGAAGGCCGCCGGCGGCATCCGCACATACCAGGATTTTGAGGCGCTGCTTAAGCTCGGTGTGGAGCGATTTGGAATAAACGCGAATTCCGCCGTAGATATCGTCAGCCACTACGGAACATAATTCAACAACAAATGACAAAAAACGATTGCCATCGCCAGCGTCCTGTGCTACACTGTGTGCGTCCATAAACCTGCCGGCATTTGGAAATTGCCTCGCCGGCAGCACAATTTTACACAGGAAGGGTTGATAGGCATGGGAGTTCGGGAGGAGATCGGCGTTGGCCTGATTGGCTGCGGCAGGGCGGGGATGATCCACGCGCGCAACCTGGTGAACAAGGTTCCCGGCGCCAGGATGGAAGCGGTTGCCGATGTGAACGGGCAGGCCGCCAGGAACGCCGCCGTGGAGCTGGGCCTTTCCAAATGGCATACCGACTATCGTGACCTTCTGAAAGATGACCGGGTGGGTGCCGTGATCGTGGTGGCGCCCACCAACCTGCACCGGGACATCGTCATTGACAGCGCGGCGGCTGGGAAGCATGTCTTCTGCGAAAAGCCCATGGCCATGAACGCGGCCGAGTGCGAAGAGATGATCGGGGCCTGCGAAGAAGCCCAGGTCAAACTGCAAATTGGCTTTATGCGGCGCTTTGACCGCGGCTTTATGGAGGCCAAGCGCCTTCTGGACGAGGGCTTGATCGGGGACCTGGTGCTGGTGAAGTCCCACACCCGCGGGCCCAGCAAGCCGCAGCCCTGGATGTACGACCTGAAGAAGTCCAATGGCATCCTGGCGGAGGTCAACTCCCACGATATCGATGCGGTGCGCTGGTTTGCCGGCAGCGACTATGACACCCTGCACGCCTTTGGCGGCAACTACCGCAACCCGGAGGTAAGGGATTCCCATCCTGACTATTATGACAGCGTTGTGATGTCGGGCACCATGAAAAACGGCGTCCAGTACGTAATTGACGGGGCTGCCTATGTGCAGTACGGCTATGATTCCCATGTGGAGCTGGTGGGCACCAAGGGGCTTCTTCATGTGGGCGGGCATAAGAGCGACTCGGTGGAGCTGACGGTGCCCGGGGACGGGACCCGCATGGGCTTTGTCAAAAGCTGGACGGCGCTCTTTGAAGACGCGTACCTGGCGGAAGACATCGCCTTTATCCGCGCCATCCAGGAAGATATCCAACCTCTAGTGACAGGGCTGGACGGCATGATGGCGGTCAAGGCGGTGGAAGCGGGCAACGCGTCCATTGCCGGCAAAGGCATTCTGAGCCTTTAATACGGAGGATATGATGAGAGCATTGCAGCTTTTTGGAGCGGGCGACCTGCGCCTTACGGATATCCCGAAACCCGAAATCGGCCCGGACGAAGTCCTGCTGAAGACCAAAGCGGTCTCCATCTGCGGCACGGATGTGCGGATGTGGCAGAACGGATATGAGGGCGTGGATGAATCCCATCCCTTAACGCTGGGGCATGAGTTCGCGGGCGTAATCGCCCAGGTCGGCAGCGGCGTGCCCTTCTATCAGGAAGGCATGCATATCGCCCTTCAGCCCAACATCGGCTGCGGCATCTGCGGCCGCTGTGTCAGCGGCAGGCAGCATCTGTGCGATGATTATGTGGCCTTTGGCATCAACATGCCCGGCGCCTTCGCCGAATATGTGAAGATCCCGGCCGCCGCTGTCACCCGGGGCAACATGATGGTGGTGGCGCCCCAAGTCCCCTTCCATGAGGCGTCCATTGCCGAACCGCTCTCCTGCGTATACAATGGGTTCAGCAAATGTTTTGTGGTTCCGGGCGAGTACGCCATGGTCGTAGGTGCCGGCCCCATCGGGCTGATGCACGCGATGCTCCTCACGATGGCCGGCGCTATCGTGATGATGAATGACGTGCAGCCGGACCGGCTGGCCCTGTGCCGGGAGATCCTGCCGAATATCGCCACCTACAGCGGCAATGACCTGAAGGGCTTTGTCATGGAGCAGACCAAGGGAAAAGGGCTTGATGTGGCCATCACCGCCTGCCCGGTACCCCAGGTGCAGTCCGCCATGCTGGATCTGATGAATTACGGCGGCCGGATCAATTTCTTTGGCGGCATCCCTTCCAATAAGCAGCCCGTGCCCATTGACACCAACCTGGTTCACTACAGGGAGCTTTACCTGACCGGCTCCACCCGCTCCAGCATCATGCAGTTCCGCAAGGCCATGTCTTTTGTGGAGCAGAAGCTGGTGGACATCAGCGGCGTCATCACCCACACCTACCCGCTGGGCCAGGTGATGGAGGCGTTTGGGAACGCCAAAGCCGCCGTTGGCCTCAAACACGCGATCATCTTTGACTGATTAATTTTGCTTGAAAGGGAATGGATGATGTACCAGAAGGCAGAACGGGACACCATGTATTTCATCGGCGTCACCACCGGGAAATCCTCCATCATGAAGGTCTTTCCCAGGTGGATGGAAGCGATGGGCATAGACCTTGAGATCAAGGGCATCGACCTGCCCATCCACGCGGAGCCGGAGGCCTACCAGGAGGCGGTGCGCTTCATCAAGGAAGACCCGCGCTCAAAAGGCGCGCTGGTCACCACCCACAAAATCGACCTTTACCTGGCAGCCCGGGACCTGTTTGACTTCCTGGATCCCTACGCCCTGGCTTTCTCCGAGCTTTCCTCCATTTCAAAGTCGCCGGACGGGATACTGCTCCGGGGGCACGCCAAGGACCCCATCACCTGCGGAATGGCCATGGAGGAGTTTATCCCCGAAAACCACTGGCGGGACCACTCGGAGGCTGAGGTCATGATCATGGGGGCCGGCGGCAGCGCCATCTCCATGTGCGCGTATTTCTTAAGGGAGGATTTCGCGGGAAACCAGCCGCGGAAAATCACCGTATGCAACCGCAGCCAGCCGCGGCTTGATTCCCTCAGGGAGATCTGCGAAAAGCTCAACCGCGGAAGCGTTCAGATGGCGTACCGGCTGACGCCGGAAACCTGGCAAAACGACGAGGTGCTAAAAGGCATGCCAGGGAGTTCCCTGATCGTCAACGCCACCGGCCTGGGTAAGGACCGGCCCGGCTCCCCCATCAGCGATGGTGTGCCCTTTCCGGAGGACGCCCTGGTGTGGGAGATCAACTACCGGGGAAGCCTGGAGTTCATGCACCAGGCGCGCCGCCAGGAAAAGAGTCGAAACCTTCTGATTGAGGACGGCTGGATGTACTTCATCTACGGCTGGACCCAGGTGATCGCCGAGGTTATCCACCGGGAAATCCGCGGTGAACTGCTGTACCGCTTAAGCAAAATCGCTTCAGAAGCATAAGGAGGCGCTCATGAAAGACTTTGGCCCCGGCACATCGCCGCTGGACTTCGAAAAAGGGTTCACCCTGGATTTTGATCTGAAGACAGGCCTGTCCTCCTCAGTGGACACCGGCAAGCGGTACCTGAGCCAGATGAAGGGCATGTACCATGACAGGAAAGCCCATGACGCCCTGCTGGCGCAGGGAGACAAACTGGTGTATGAGTTCCATGGCCTCCCGGCGCCGGAGAAGCCCGGCGACCTGGCCTTCGGCTGCAGCATCCTTTACCCCGGCAAGGTTGGGAACGAATACCACATGACAAAGGGGCACTTCCACACCATCCTGGAAACGGCGGAGGTTTATTACTGCCTCAGCGGCCAGGGCTATATGATGATGGAAAACCCGGAGGGCGACTGGCGAGCGCTGGCGCTGGAAGCGGGCAAGGCCGTCTATGTGCCGGCCCGTTACGCGCACCGCAGCATCAATGTGAGCCCGGTTGAGCCGCTGGTCACCTTCTATGTGTTCCGGGCGGACGCGGGGCATGACTATGGCAGCATCGAGACCAAAGGATACCGGAAGCTCCTTGTGGAAGAAAAGGGGCAGCCCGCCATCATCGACAACCCCCTGTGGGCCTGATCCATGAAGATCCTGGTCACTCCCACCTCCTTTGGAAAGCCGGAAAACGCTGACGCCAGAAAGCTTCTGGAGTCATTCGCTGATGAGGTGGCCTACAACGACCTGGGCGTCCCCTTAAAGGGGCAGGAACTCTTAAGCCGCCTTGAGGGCGCTGACGGCTACATCGCGGGCGTGGACTACATCACGGCTGAGGTCGTGGCCGCCATGCCGGAGAGCCTGAAGGTCATCTCCCGCTACGGCGCGGGGACCGACCGGGTGGACCTGAATGCCTGCAAAAAGCGCGGCATCACGGTCACCAACACGCCCGGCGCCAACGCCACGGCGGTGTGTGAGCTGGCCTTCGCCCTGATGCTCTCCTCAGCCCGGAACATCCCGGAACTGCACGCCGCCGTACAGGAAGGCCGGTGGCCCCGCAGCGACGGCATGGAGCTGGCGGGGAAAACCCTTGGCATCGTGGGCCTTGGCGCCATTGGGAAGAAGCTGGCGATAAGGGCCGCCGCTTTTGAGATGCGGGTTTTGGCCAGTGACCCTTATCTTGACGCGGCATTTGCCAAGAATCATGGCATCACTGCCATGGGATTGGACGGGCTGCTGGAAAACAGCGATGTCATTTCCCTGCATGTGCCATTGACGGACATCACCCGGCACATGATAAATGGCGGAAGCATCGCGCGGATGAAGGACGGGGCCATTATCATCAACACCGCCCGGGGCGGCCTGCTGGATGAGGAAGCCTGCGCTGCCGCCATCCGCTCTGGCAAACTCCGGGGGCTGGGCCTGGACGCCTTCGAGCAGGAGCCCCTAGTGGATTCGCCGCTCAAGGGCCTGCCCCGCGTGGTCTTCACCCCGCATACCGGAGCGCATACGGCGGAGGCTGTCAGGAACATGGGGATGATGGCCGTCCAGAATGCCATCGCCGTGCTGAAGGGCGAATTTTGCCCCTGCGTCATCCAATAAGGAAGAAGTGAGGCTGAAGAGATGAACAAGCTGGAAGTATTGAAGAGGCTGACGGACTGCGGCGTGGTGGCCGTGGTGAGGGCTGAGGACGGCGAGCAGGCGATGAAGATCGCCGAGGCCTGCATCAAAGCCGGCATCATCGGCATTGAATTTACCTTCACCGTGCCAGGCGCTGTGGACATCATCCGCACCATGAGCGCGCGCTATAAGCCGGAGGAGATCATCATCGGGGCCGGCACCGTCATGGACCCTGAGACGGCGCGCGCGGCGATCCTGGCCGGCGCCCATTTTGTGGTGAGCCCCTGCCTGAATGTGGAAACCGTCCGGCTGTGCCTGCGCTACCAGATCGCCTGCATGGCAGGCGCCATGACGGTGAAGGAAGCCGTGGAGTGCATGGAGTCGGGCGCCGACATTATCAAGATATTCCCCGGCAACCTCTTTGGCCCCGCCATCATCAGGGCTATCCACGGGCCCCTTCCCCAGGCCCGGATGATGCCCACCGGCGGCGTGTCGGCGGAGAACGCCGGAGAATGGATTAAGGCGGGCGCCGTGGCCGTCGGCGCCGGGAGCGATCTGACCCGGGGCGCCAAAACGGGGGATTATGACGCAATCGTTGAAGTCGGCAAAAAGATGATCGAGGAAGTGCGCCGGGCCAGGGCTTAAGCCCCAGCCCATCAGCATCAGGAGGAATTATGAAAGCCAATTTGCTGCCAGTGCGGCTGAGCGAAACCAATGAACGGGAGCGGGGCGAGTTTGACCGCCAGCTTCGCCTCCTTCAGGAAATGTATGGGGACGTGGCGGAATTCCTTCCCGTCCAGGCCCTGGAGCAGCTGGACACCCGGGGCGCGGACGCCTGCCTGTTCCCCCAGCTGATCGGCTCGGTCTTTTCCCATGGGTCGGATTTTAGCCACATAGACCTGCCCATCCTGGTCCTCTCCAGCGCCTTTGGCACGGTGGAGATGTGGGATTGGGAGATCGTGGCCTACCTCAGGGAAAACCTGGGGCTCAACGTCCTCTCCCCCTACAATGAGGAGATGGCGCGGGTCATCATGCGTGCGCTGGCGGCCAGGCGGGAGATGCGGGAGGGCATGCGCTTCCTCATGTTCCAGGACGATCCCGGCGAGGGCATGCAGGCCAACATCTTCAAGCGTTTCTATTGGTGGGAGAAGGAGAGCACCAGCCGGATTGAAAAGGCTTTCGGGCTTGAGATCATCTACCGCAGCTGGAAAGAGGTCAACCTGAAGGCCCAGGCGATCCCGGACGGGGACGCGCTGAAGCTGTGGGGAGAGCGGAAAGTGCCCACCGAAGGCCTGGACATCAGCCGCATCCTCAAGGCCGTCAAGCTTTACATGGCCGTAAAGGACGTCATGGATGAAATCGGCGGCATCTCGGGTGTGGGCAGCAACTGCCTCAACGAATCCTTCCATTCCCAGACGACCCCCTGCCTGGCCTGGAACTGGATGTATGAGTATGACCACATCATCTGGGCCTGCGAGGGGGACACGCTGACGCTCATCAGCAAGTTCATCCTCTATTCAACCCTCCGCCGCCCCATGATGATGACCAACATCTATCCCTTCCTGATGGGCATGGCGGCGCTCAAGCACGAGAAGATCGACACCTTCCCCCAGGTAAAGGACCCGGATCATCACGCCCTGGGCGTCCACTGCGGCTACTTCGGCCTGGCGCCCCAGAGCTTCTGCACGCACTGGACATTAAAGCCAAGCGTCCTGGAAATCGTAAACCCGGATGCGGTGATGATGGACTGCCGGATGGCGGAAGGCCCGGTCACCCTGGCCAAGCTGCACACGGACATGAAAAAAATGACGGTCGTTCAGGCCGCCATTGAGGATTATGTTCAGTACCCTGGCTCAGACTGCCGCAACGGCTGCCTGCTGCGCTACAAGCATGACAGCGGCCACCAGGTGATGGAAAGCCTTTCCTCCCACCACCAGATCATCATCCAGGGGGACGTGGTGCCGCTTTTGGTTCAGGCTGCCAAGGTGTTTGGCTTTGAGCTGGAGGTCATCTGAAAATGCTACGCCTGATCAGACGGCGTTGAACTCCAGCGTGTCCTGCATCTCTCCCATGCTGGCGGCAACGTTCGGGCTGACGTCCTGGTCGGTGATCAGCCGGTCCACCTCACCGATAGAGGCGAACTTGACAAAGCTGATCCTGCCGAACTTGGAGCTGTCGCAGAGCACAATGGTTTCCGACGCGCAGCTGATCAGCGCGCGCTTCACCTCAGCCTGCTGAAGGTCGGGCGTTGAAAAGCCCTTCTCGATGGAGAAGGCGTTGGTCCCCAGGAAGGCCTTGTCCACGCTCAGCTGGCTGATGGCCGCTGTGGCGATCGGCCCCACCGTACAGCCCAGGCCGTGGCGCAGGATGCCGCCGATCAACACCACCGTCAGCGTGCTGTTTTGCTCCAGGTAGGACGCGATGCGCACGTCATTTGTCAGGATGGTGAGCTGGCTGCGCTGGGCAAGGAGCCGGGCCAGTTCCATGGTGGTGGTGCCCGCGTCAAGGGCGATTGTGTCTCCATCCTCCACCAGGGTGGCCGCATAAGCCGCGATGCGCCGCTTCCGTTCCCGGTTCCCCACGCGTTTGATGCTGGTGGTGGGCTCAAAGGCGGCTTTCTCAAGGGGGATCGCGCCGCCGTGGGTGCGCTTGAGCAGCTGGCGGCTCTCCAGGTCCCTTAGGTCATTGCGGATGGTGGCCGGGGAGACGGAAAAGTGCTCGCACAGGTCGGAAACATGAATTTTGGCCTTCTCCTGGAGCATGTTGAGAATCTCCGCGTGGCGCTCCTCGGCAAAGAGCGTGCGGGCAGGAGCCCTGGAATCTTTCATGGAAACCCTCTTGCTTTCCTGGTCGTTTTTGGTAAATGTGATGTGATTATACCCCTATCCGGGGTTTGATTTCAAGGACTTTCCCGGTTCCAAACGAAACCGGGAAAGGCAAGACCAACGAGGTAGGCAAGATGAGTGATTACATTGTCAGCGTGGACATTGGGACCCAGGGAACCAAAGCGGCGGTTTTTGACCAAAATATCCGCATGTTGGATACCGCCTTTATCCCCTCCAGGCTGATATCCCCCGAGCCCGGCGTGGTTTGGCAGGAACCGGAGGAGATGCTCCGGGAGTGCTGCGAAGCTATCAGCCTGCTCATGTCCCGCTCGGGCATCGCTCCCGGCGATGTGGCCGGCCTGGGCCTGGATGGCCAGATGGCCGGTATCATGGGCATCGCAGCAAATGGGGAGGCCTCCACCCCCTATGATTCCTGGCTGGACATGCGCTGCGGCCCGCAGATGGAAAAGATGAACGCCCTGGCCGGCGAGCGCGTTATCCAGTTGTCCGGAGGCCCCGCCACCTATGTGCATGGGCCCAAGATCCTCTGGCTTAAGGAAAACCATCCCGAACAATACAAGAACACCGCCAAGTTCGTGCTGCCCCACACCTACATTGTCGGCAGGCTGTGCGGCTTGAACGCTCAGGAATCTTACTTTGATTATACGCACCTCCACTTTTCCTGCCTGTCGGACAACCGGCACAAACGCTGGTCGCCTGAACTGCTGGAAACCTTCGGCATCGCCGAAGATAAAATGGCGCGCATCGTCTCGCCCTTTGAGGTGGTTGGAAAGTTGCAGAGGGCGATGGCGGAGCGCTGCGGCCTGGCGGAGGGGATCCCGGTGGTGGCGGGCTGCGGCGATACCGCCGCCAGCACCTTTGGCACCGGCATGTTTGAGCCGGGCAGGCTGCTGGACTGCGCCGGCACCGCCTCCGTGCTGTGCAGCGTGGTGGACCGCTATGTACCTGACACACGGCACAAAACCATGGTGATGATGCGCAGCCCCGTGGACGGCCTGTTCCTCCCGCTTGCCTACATCAACGGCGGCGGGATGTGCCTGCGCTGGTTCCGCAACGAACTCACCGGCACCCCCCACGCCAGCTATGATGAGCTGGACCGGGAGGCAGCCGCGCTTTCGCCCGGCAGCGAAGGGCTCCTCTTCATCCCCCACTTTTCCGGACGGGTGCTGCCCAGCAATCCCAATTTGAAAGGCAGCTTCATGGGGCTGGATTTCAGGCACACCCGCGCCCATCTCTACCGGGCCATCCGGGAGGGCATCGCCTATGAGTATGCCTATTACCTGGACGTGCTAAAAAACCTGTACCCCGAGGAGCCCTTTGGGAACATGCTGATTGTGGGCGGCGGCGCCCAGTCCGGGCTGTTCAACCAGATCAAATCCGATGTGCTGTCCGTTCACGCCTCAACGCTCAAAACGGGGGAGACCGCGCTGATCGGAAGCGCCGTCATCGCGGGGATTGGCACAGGCCTCCTTGATGACTACCGCCGGCCCATCCAGGCGGCATTATCGCCCGGGGAAGAGTTCCGGCCGGATCCCGGCGCTCACCAGGCTTACCAGCCTTACTGCGCGGCCTATCTGGACGCGCTGGAGGGCACCAGCGCGCATTACCAAAAGCATCCCTTATCCGCCGGCGCCGGGGAAGGCTGAGCGGAGCATTGCTTTGTTGTCGAAGTCTGTCGTTGGCTGGCGAAAAGGACGCGATTTTGCCGCAAATGACTCAAAACGCCACGTTTTTGCTTGACAGCCCGGATGATATGAATTACAATTCCCGTGTAAAAAACATCATCGCTGAAGGCCTCAGACCACCCGGTTTCACCGAAATTCTTGTCCGAGAAGGGCATGAATGATAATAGAAGGAGGACCCCCACATGAAGAAAATCGTATCCCTCTTGCTCGTTCTCTTCCTCGCCACCGGGCTGTTAAGCTTTGCGGCCGCCGAAGAGAAACCCCTGGTCGGCATCTCCGTCCCCTACAACCCGACAGGCTGGGTGGCCGCGGTTGAATGGGCCGCCAAAGCCACCGCTGACAGGCTCGGCCTCAACTACATGATGACCGTTTCCAACAGCGAAGCGGAGCAGGCGGACGCCCTGGACGTTTTCATCCAGCAGGAATGCGACTATGTTGTCCTGTTCCCCTTCAACGACACCCTGGCCACGGCGGCGCAGCGCGTGATCGATGCCGGCATCGTCCTGGTCAACTATGACCGCACCCTGACGGGCCTGGATCCTGAGACCTACTACTATGTCGCGGGCGACAACAGGCAGATGGGCGTAATGGGCGCCGACTACATCGCTGAGAAGACCGGCGGCAAGGGCAAGGTCGTCATCGTGTCCATCCCGGCCTACGGCGCCATCTTCGCCGAGCGCGTCCAGGGCTTCCGCGACACCGTCGAAGAAAAGTATCCCGACCTTGAGATCCTTGAAGAGTACGGCGCGGAGAACGGCTCCCCCGAGGTGGGCCTGGCGCTGATGACCGACATCCTCACCGCCAATCCCGAGATCGACGCCGTGTACTCCACGGACGATGAAATGTCCATCGGCCTGATCCAGGCGATCGTGGAAAGCGGCCGCATGGGCCAGATCAAAGCCATCACCGGCGGCGGCGGCGCGCAGAAGTACTTCCCCCTCATGGACGAATACAAAGACCAGATGTGGGTCTCTTCCCAGACCTATGACCCCTACATGATGATCACCTGCCTGGAAATCGTTGATCAGCTGATCAAGGGTGAAGAAGTGCCCATGCGCACCATCGTTCCCCCGTCCAACCTGGACTACACCAACTACCAGGAGTGGCTGGATTCCAAGGGCATCACCCCTGACGCTCCCTATTAATAGCCAACACCCAAACCTTTTGAGAGGAGGAAGGGTCTCCTCCTCTCAAATTTAAAAACTGCCGGAGGCTAAACCCAATATGGCTGAATACGCGCTCAGGATGAGCAACATTGTCAAGACGTACGGCGGTGTCCCGGTCCTCAAGGAAGTGGACTTCGCTGTCCGTCCCGGGGAGGTTCACGCCCTGGTCGGAGAAAACGGCGCCGGAAAAACCACGCTCATGAACATTTTGGGCGGCGTGGTGCAGATGGACAGCGGCGAGGTGGAAGTGCTAGGCGAGCCGTTAAGCCACTTATCCCCCGGTATCATGCAGGAAAAGGGCGTTGCCTTCATCCACCAGGAGCTCAATGTCGTCAACGACCTGACCGTGTACGAAAACCTTTTTTTGGGCCGTGAACTGCGCGCCAGGATCGGCACGGTGGACGTGAAAGCCATGTGCCGGGAAGCGGAGCAGGTCTTCTCCCGGATGCAGGTGGATGTGGACCCCAAGGCGCTGGTGGGCAGCCTTGAAACCTCCACCAAGCAGATCGTGGAGATCGCGCGGTCACTGCTGCTCAACGCGAAAATTATCATCATGGATGAGCCGACCACCTCGCTTAGCCAGAACGAGATCGACCAGGTTTTTCGCCTGATGACCAACCTGGCCCGGCGCCATGGTGTATCCATCATATTTATTTCCCACAAGCTGGGCGAGGTTGTCCAGTTCTGCGACCATTACACGGTGCTGAGGAACGGCGAGAAGGTAGCCGAAGGCCCCCTGCGCCCGGAGGACGGCGCGCAGGTGGACCAGGCGGATATCGCCCGCATGATGGTGGGACAGGACGTCCTGTCCGTTGAAGTCTATGTCCCGCGGGAATTGGGCGAAACGGTGCTTGAGGCCAGCGGGATCCAAATCAACAACCATGTCCGGGATGTCAGCTTTTTCCTGAGGAAGGGCGAAGTGCTGGGCATCACCGGCCTTTTGGGCGACGGCAAGGAGCACCTGGTCCGCGGCCTCTTTGGAGACCTCCCCATTGATGAGGGCAGCATTATATTAAACGGCCGCCCCTGCCAGCCCAGGCACCCAGCCCAGGGCAAAGGCGCGGGCCTTGGCTTCCTTCCCTCCAACCGCAAGGAAAACGCCATCATCAAGGACCTGTCCATCCAGAGCAACATCACCATTGTTTCCCTGGAGGATTGCTGTACCACAGGCCATGTCCTCTCCGGCAAACGGGAGCACGGCATGGCGGACAGGGCGAGGCAGGATTTTTCCATCAAATTCACTGATTTTGACAATGCCGTCACCAGCCTTTCGGGCGGCAACCAGCAGAAGGTGGTCCTGTCCAAATGGCTGAGCATGAGCCCCAGCGTGCTGCTTCTGTCAAACCCCACACAGGGCGTTGACGTGGGCGCGAAGAACGAGATATACGCGCAGATCATGAAGCTGGCCGAGCAGGGCGTGGGCATCGTCATCACCAGCGGCGAGGCCAAGGAAATCATCAAGATCTGCGACCGCGCCCTGGTGATGTACCACGGCAGCGTGCGCGGGGAGCTGGACCGGGATGAGCTCACGGAAGAAAACATCATGATCCTGTCCACCGGCGGAGAACTCGGAAAAAACGATAGGAGTACGGCCGTATGCAATCCACACAGCTAAGCGCGAAACGGATGACCCTGAAGAAGTTCCTGGACCAATACAGCATCATGCTCATCACGGTGCTGATGATCGTCATCGCCACGATCCTCCAGGGCACCACGTTTCTGTCGCTTTCCAACTTTATCAACATCATCCGCAATAACTCGGTGGTGGGCATCATCGCCTTTGGCATGTCGCTGGTCATCATCTCCGGCAACATCGACCTGTCCGTGGGCGCGCAGATGGTGCTGGTGGCCTCATTGACCCTGGATGTGGTTAACCGCTCGGGGTCCGCCCTGCTGGGCGTTATCACCGCATTCGCATTCAGTTGTACGCTCTCCCTGATAACGGGCCTGATCGTCACCAAGGGGCGCGTGCCGTCCTTTATCGTGACCCTGGGGCTTCAGTACATCTACCGCTCCATCCTCATCTACACGTTAAACGGCGGCGGCATCACCACCCAGAACAAAAGCTACGCCCTGATCTCCAGCTACAATCTCTTTGGCTGGCTGCCGCTTCAGATCGTCTACTTCTTTGTGATGGCTGCTATCTTCTTCTTCATCTCCAAATACACGGTGCTGGGGCGGCATATCTACGCGGTGGGCTCCAACGAAAAGGCCACCCGCCTCTCGGGGATCAAGACGGACAGGATCAAGATATACGCTTTCCTTTTGCTGGGCGCCGCCATCGCGGTGGCCGCCGTGGCGGAAAGCTCCCGGATGGGCTCCATCAACTCCACTTCCTCGGGCACCGGCTATGAGTTAAACGCCATCGCCATGTCCGTCATCGGCGGGGTGGCCATGGAGGGCGGCAAGGGCAAGCTCACCAACACCATGTTCGGCGCCTTTATCTTCGGCCTCATCAACAACATCTTAACCCTGGTGGGTGTGAACACCCGGCTGGTCAACGCCTTTAAGGGCGCCATTATCATCATCGCCGTGCTTTTGCAGAGGAAATCCAGGGAGCGCTGACCGCCTGCCGGCGCGCGCTGCCTTTCACCCCCCAATAATATTTTGGAAAGACAGGAGGACAACAACCATGAAAATCGGAATCGACAGCTATTGCTTCCATCGCCTGTTTGGGGAGGTCTACCCCTTCCAGGACCCGCCGGAGCGCATCTGGACGGTGGATGAGTTCATTGATTTTGCCAAGGGGCTGGATGTGGACGGGGTTTCCCTGGAGACCTGCTTCCTGCCCAGTTTTGAGGACGCGTACCTGAAGGACCTGGGCGCGAAACTTAAGGATTACCGGCTGGACTCGGTGTTCGCCTGGGGCCACCCCAACGGGCTTGAGCGCGGGCTGAGCCCTGAGGCCTTTAAAGAGATGAAGGACCTCATCCCCAAGACCCGCCTGCTGGGCACCGATGTGATGCGCATCACCGGCTCCGCCTTTGACTGGCGGCATGAGAACCACCGGGAGCATATGGAGCGCCTGGTGCCCATGTACCAGGAAGCGGCCAAAATCGCGGAAGACTACGGTGTGAAGCTGGCGGCGGAGAACCACATCGATTACACGGCTGATGAAATGCTGGAGATGGTGGAGCGGGTCGGTTCCAAAAACTTCGGCATCAACTTTGACACCGGCAACTTCTTAAGGCTCCTGGACGACCCAATCGCCGGCATGGAGAAACTGGCGCCCCATGTGTTCTCCACCCATATCAAGGACCTGAAGATGCACCCCACCGCCAGGCCCAATGACTGGTTCTTCTTCTGCGGCGTGCCGGTGGGCTTTGGCCTGATTGACAACATGAAGCTGGCGGAGATCCTTCACAAGGCCGGCTACCAGGGCTTCCTGGCCGTTGAGATCGACGCGCCGGCGCCCGAATGGCTCAACATGGAGCTGGAGGCCATTGCCATCAGTGTGAAGAACCTGCGCAGGATCGGCAACGCGTTCAACTAAAGGAGGAGGAGAGAATCATGAAGAAAACACTCAATGTCGCCATGATCGGCGGCGGGTTTATGGGCAAGGCGCATTCCAACGCCTGGCTGCAGGTCAACCACTTTTTTGACGCGCCCTACAAAGTTAAGCTAAAGGCCATCGTGGGCTCCAGGACCCCCCAGGAGGACTTTGCCGCCAACTGGGGATACGAGTCTGTCAGCTATGACTGGCGCGAGGTGGTGGACCGGGACGATATCGACATCGTTGACATCGGAACGCCGCCGTGGCTGCACATGGACATCGCGATTGCCGCCGCCAAAGCCGGCAAGCACGTGGTGTGCGAAAAGCCCCTGGGGCTGAATTACGCCCAGTGCCTCAAAATGGCCAAGGCCGCCAAGGAAGCGGGCGTGGTCAACTACCTCAACCACAATTACCGCCGCGTCCCGGCGGTAGCATACGCCAAACAGCTGGTGGACGAGGGCCGCCTGGGGAAGATCTACCACTGGCGCGGCGCCTACCTTCAGGACTGGATCATGGACCCGGACTTCCCGCTCACCTGGCACCTGAAGGCCGAAACCGCCGGCGGCGGCGTGCTCTATGACCTGGGCAGCCACGCGGTGGACTTGGCCCGCTTCATCATCGGCGAGCCTGAGAGTGTTATGGCCATGGGCAAGACCTTCATCACCCACCGCCCCCTGCCCGGCGCTACCTCCGCCACCTTCTCCAAGGGCGAGGTGGACAGCGCCGCCAGGCGCGAGCCGGTGACGGTGGATGACGCCTTCTTCATGACCTTTGAATTCGGGAACGGCATCCTGGGCTCCATCGACGTCTCCCGCTTCGCCTCCGGCCGCAAGAACCACAATGACTTTGAGATCTACGGCGAGAAGGGCGCGCTCAAGTTCAACTTTGAGCGCATGAACGAGCTGCAGTACCTGGACTTCACCGACCCCGCCGGGGAGCAGGGCTTCAGAACTATCCTGGTCACTGAAGGCACCCACCCCTATGTAAAGGCCTGGTGGCCCTCAGGCCACCCGATCGGCTATGAGCACAGCTTCACCAACGCGTTCTACGACTTCCTCAGCGCCATTGATTCAGGCGAGCCCCTCCACCCGGACTTTGAGGACGGCGCCAAAATTATCCGTGTCCTGGAAGCCGCGAAGAAATCCAGCTTTGAAGGCAGGAAGGTCAGGATCGACGAGATCACCGGCTGATTGGCATTAGCCTGCCTTGCAGACACGGCCGCGCCCAAAACCGGCCGTGTTTTTTGGCATCCAAAAAGGGCCGGTACACCGCCAGCCGACCGGCTTACTTGCTTTCCCTGTATACCTTTGGTAAGATACAAGCCGGAATGGAACTTGTCGCGGGTAAAGGAGAAGGCGTGGATGCAGCACTTTGATGTGGCGGTTCTTGGGGCCGGCAGCGGGCTGATTATATCGGAAGCAGCGCTGGAAAAGGGCCTCAGCTGCGCTGTTGTTGAGAAGGGCGCCTGGGGCGGCACCTGCTTAAACCGCGGCTGCATCCCCTCCAAGATGCTGGTGTACCCGGCAGACCTCATCCGGGAGGCGCGGCGGGGCGGGGTGGGTGGCGTCACCTACCCTGAGCCCCAGATCGACTGGGCTAAAATCACCCGTAACATGCAGGACCAGATTGACGCCAACATCGCCCTGGAAAAGGAAATGGACGCCCGGAAGGGGCTTACCACCTTCAAGGGCACAGCCTCCTTTGTGGACGGCAACACGCTTAAAATACAATTAAACAGTGGCGGCAGCGCCCTGATCACGGCCGACACCATCATCATCGCCACCGGCGCCCGCACCCGGATCCCTGAGATCAGGGGCCTTCATGAGACGGGCTTTAAGACCAGCGAGAGTATCTTTGGCGGGCAGTTCCCCAAGGCGCCCTACGAGAGCCTGCTGATCATCGGCGGGGGCGCCACGGGCTGCGAGTTCGCCCACATCTTCTCCGCCTTTGGCAGCCAGGTCACCCTGACGGCCTTACGGGCCAGACTCCTGCGCCGGTGGGAGCCGGAAATCAGCCAGGCGCTGCGCGAAGGCATGGAGGCGCTGGGCGTCACCGTCCAGACCAATTTCAACGCCGTTTCCATGGTCAGGGAGAAAGGGCTTAAGCACGTCACCTTCCAGGACATGTCCCAGGGCGGCCAGATGACCCTGTCGGCCCAGGAGGTCTTCCTGGCCCCAGGCATCGTGCCCAACACCGACATGCTCAACCTCCCCGCCGCCGGCATCCTCACCGACCACCGGGGTTTTGTGCTTACCAACAACCGGCTGAACACCAACCTTCCCCACGTCTATGCCATCGGCGACGTGAACGGTGTGGAAGCCCTCAGGCACAAGGCCAACTATGAGGCGGAGGTGCTGGTTGACATCCTCTTTGGCACGGGCAAACGCGTGGCCAACTACAGCGCCACGCCCAAGGCCGTTTACACCTCTCCCCAGTGCGCTAGCGTAGGCATGACGGAGGAAGAGGCCAGGGCTTGCGGCGTCAGGCCCCGGGTGGCATATAACCGCTACAGCGACATCGTGGCCGGCATGGCCATGGGCTATTTGCCCGGGGTTGATGACGGCGGCTTTGCCAAAATCATTACGGATGAATCCGGCCGCCTGATGGGCGCCCATGTAATCGGGCACCAGGCAGCGGCGCTGGCGCAGCCCTTTACCTGGCTGATGAACGCCGGGGGGCCCCGCCAGCTCAACGACCCCGGCAGCCTCTCCCCCATCCTGCGCTCCATGGTGATCCATCCCTCCCTTAATGAACTGACCGCCTGGGCGCTGAACAATTTCAAGGACCCGCCCCCGTCCCAGCCGCTCCAATAAGGGGGCAGGCACAGCCTGATTTCCCCCGTGTTCTTGTGCGCGCCCCGCGTCTGTGGTATCCTTTGCCGGGGCGTTTTTTTGTGCCCATCTTATGTATACTCAGGTTTACCAGCGGGGAGGTAAATAGGTGTTTGGCTATGTAGTCGCCAACGTTGACCAGCTGGACGAGGCCCAGCGCGCGCGCTACCAGCAGGTGTACTGCGGGCTTTGCCGCGCCCTGGGGGAGCGCCACGGCGCCCACTGCCGGCTGACCCTCACCTACGACATGACCTTTCTGATCCTGCTGCTCAGCGCCCTGGATGCTGAAGACAATATGCGGGTGGAGCCCTTCTTTTGCCCGATGCACCCCATTAAAAAGCGGGAGAGCGCCATGAACGCCTGGACGGATTACGCCGCCGACGTGAACGTGGTGCTGGCCTATTACCAGAAAATGGATGACTGGACGGATGACCGCAGCGTGGGCGCTTTGGCCCAGGCGAAGGCCATCAGCGCCCAGGTGGAGGCGGTGTGCAAGCGCCTGCCCCGCCAGTGCGAGGCCATCACCAGGGGGCTGGAGGCGCTGAGCGCGTTTGAGAGAAACGGCGAGCCCAATCCGGACCTGCCCGCCGCCGCCTTTGGCAGCATCCTGGGCATGATATTTATGCCTGAGGGCCAGGAGGGCAACGCGGACCTCTACGCCTTTGGGGACAAACTGGGCCGCTTCATCTACCTGATGGACGCGGTGGTGGACCTGAAAAAGGACATCCGGCAGGAGAAGTACAACCCCATGTCTTTCGTGGATTCCACCCGGCATGAGGGCATCCTCCAGGTGCTGATGGCCGACTGTGTGGAGCCGTTTTCACGGCTTAAGCTTTACAGGGACAAGGAGTTAATGGAAAATATCCTCTATTCCGGCGTCTGGGCCCGCTATCTGGCCAAACGCAAAGGAGACAAGAAGCCATGAGGGACCCATACGAGGTGCTGGGCATCTCCCGGGACGCCAGTGAGCAGCAGGTGCAGGACGCCTACCGGAAGCTGGCCAAGAAATACCACCCGGACTTAAACCCCGGGGACACCTCGGCGCAGAAGAAGATGGCCGAGATCAACGTGGCCTATGAGGAGATCAAGTCCGGCAGGGCGCGTTACCAGGACTATTCCAGGCCCCAGGGCCAAAGCCCTTACGGCGGGGCGCGGGGCAGTTACGGCGGCTATGGCACAGGCGGCCCCTACGGGGGCTTCAACCCCTTTGACTTCTTTGGCGGGGCCTATCAGCAGCAGCGCCAGCAGCAGACCCGGCAGCAAAACCGGGACGATAAGTTTGACCCGGTGCGCCACTATGTCAACGCGATGCGCTATAATGAGGCCCTTTATGCCCTGAGTGAAATCAAGGACCGGAGCGCCGAGTGGTATTACCTGAGCGCCCTGGCCAGCTACGGCCTGGGGAACCGGGTGACCGCGCTCAACCACATCGACGAGGCCATCCGCCTTGACCCCAACAACATCACCTACCAGCAGGCGCGCCAGCAGATCGCCGGCAGCTACCAATCCTACACCCAGCGCAGCCGCGGCTTCGGCGTGCCCGCGTTCAACGTCAACACCCTGTGCATGGGGCTGTGCTGCGCGCAGCTCTTCTGCCGGGGCGGTTGGTGCTGAGCAGCCTCAATTCATGCCTATGGCAAGGAGCTTATTTAGATGAACCTGTTAAACCAATTAAAAGCGAAGTTCATGGCCTTCATGCAGGGCCGCTACGGGCCGGACCCTATGTACAAGGGGCTCTTTGGCCTGGCCATGGCCCTGCTCATCCTCAACCTCTTCGTCCGCTCAAGCCTGCTTTATTTCCTGGCGATGGCGGCTATCGCCTATTCCCTCTTCCGCTTCTTTTCCAAAAACAGGGCGAAGCGCGCCGCGGAAAACCAGCGCTACCTGGCCTTCAGGGATAAGGCCAAAAAGAAACTCCTCCTCACCAAAAACCGCCTGAAGTTCTTCCGCACCCACCGCTACCGCACCTGCCCCAGCTGCAAAACCCCCCTGCGGCTCAAAAAGCAGGTGGGCCAAATGCGCGTCACCTGCCCCGTGTGCAAAAACGAGTTTGACGTGAACATCCGGCTCTAAGCAGGAAAAGCGTACAGGGAGGCATCCATGAACCGCATCAACATCGTCTGCCTGGGCGTTAAGGACATGGCAAGGTCCCTCCGCTTCTACCGGGACGGCCTGGGCTTCCATACGGACGATACGCAGGATGATCCGGACGTCGTCTTCTTTGACACGCCCGGCACCAAGTTTGAGCTCTTCCCCCTGGACCTCCTGGCAAAGGACATCAACCCGGATGATCCGCCCACCGGCTCCGGCTTCTCCGGCGTCACCCTGGCCTACAACGTGGCCAAACGGGAAGAGGTGGACGAAGTGATCGATTTGGTCCGGGCTGCCGGCGGCGCCATCATAAAAGCGCCCCAGGATGTCTTCTGGGGCGGCTACCACGCCTATTTCGCCGATCCGGACGGTTACTGTTGGGAAGTCGCCTGGGGGCCGAATTTTGAGTATGACGGGGATGGGATGCTGAAGTTCTGATGATGAATAGTCTGTTTGCGCTACAAATGAGCACTCTAGGCGAGCGGCTTTTTGCAGTATTCAGATAATGCTTATCCGTAACTTCTTTTTTATTCTGTCTTTAATACCAAAAACCTATTTATCTCGTGATTAAGTGATAAGGGCTGGTGATTAGGTTGAATGGGCAAGAAAATTCGCTTCTTGTAGGAAATATTAGTAGTCAAATAACCACTTCGCTTGAGTTGCCTGAAAAGATTACCACTACTATTAATAGAGAAGTCCAGATTCCAGAGAGCTCTCGAAATGAGCAGTTGATAGCATTACCGAGATCAAACTTGATGAAGACAAGGGAACTGCTGGATGAAATATGTTCCTCCAAAAGCTCATCGTTTGAATTTGCTCTGAGTCTTGCGAGTCTCTTTGCCGGAGGATGGTTTGGCAATCTAATGCAAACCGGAATCGCTTTTGATTCAAGTAACATAAAAACAACTCTATCTTCGATTGTCACTTTGTTATTGGCGATGGTATGTGCTTTTTGGGCGATATATGTAAGTAAATTTGAAAAACTCGACAGTATACGCAACTCCAAAGAAATCCTAAGACTATTATTTGATCGGACGATTGAAGGTGATGGGGAATGAATTTACAGGATATCTCAACTCAACTGCTTTTTACAACCGTTCCAATAACAGGAAAAACGGTTGATAATAAGTCCGTTTTTGGAACAGGTTTTCTTTTCTCGTATGTAGTACCTACCGATAGTAATATTTCTGTTCCGCTCCTCGTCACTAATTATCATGTGCTTGAGAATCTTTCGCATGGTCAAATAGAGTTTTGTGTTCAACGTAATGGAGAACCAATATTGAGTGATAGCGTCAAAGTCACATTTGATAATAACATAGTACAATCCTCAAAACTCCCAGAACTTGATATTGCGGTTATTCCCATTGCTCAGACTATGGCTGACCTAAGTAACAAGGGCGTGGACATTTTTTTCAAAACTATTAATCCAGAATTAATCCCGGACGAACAAGCAATACAAGGTTTTTCTGCCATAGAAACGTTGACATTTATTGGCTATCCTAGTGGACTATATGATGGACACAATCATCTCTCAATAGTTCGTCAAGGAATTACTGCAACGCCTCTTTGGAATAATTACCTGGGAAGAAGCGAATTTTTAATTGATGGCGGTGTTTATCCTGGATCGAGTGGAAGCCCCGTGTTTATATATAACCAAGGTGCATATGCAAAGGAGAACGGGATTACTATTGGAAATAGACTAATATTTGTTGGTATTATCTATGGCACCCAAGTCAACAACGATTCTGCCTTTCTTAACCTAGGTGTGGCTATTAATTCTTGGTCCTTTTATAACGCTCTAAAGTCACACCTCAAGCCCTTTCTGGATAAAGAAAATTTGCCACAACCATAGTCTGAAGTGAACCGTTCCTCTGAAGGATGAAACTTGAGAAAAATCCGTTCTCGCTTAGAGTAAGCCTTTGGATAATTGTGGTACATGCGGGAACAAAGTAAGAAGCAAGTATATTACTTCTTTGACTTTTATTCCGTTCTCCCTATACTGGCGTCACCCTGGTTTACAACGTGGCCCAAAGGGAAGAAGTGGACGAAGTGATTGATTTGGTCCGGGCTGCCGGCGGCGCCATCATAAAAGCGCCCCAGGATGTCTTCTGGGGCGGCTACCACGCCTATTTCGCCGACCCGGACGGCTACTGTTGGGAAGTCGCCTGGGGACCGAATTTTCAGTATGACGTGGATGGGATGCTGACATTTCCTTGAGGCTGAACATAACGCAAGGAAACGGCCCGTCCGGTAAAAACCGAAACAGGAAACGCTATTTTGCCAAAGCGGGAATCTGGCAATCCCATAAATTATCCTCGTTATTGATATATCCGGTAAACCGATAAACAGGCCGATAAAATCCCTTTGTATCGTATATGTACGCGAGCTTGCATTCTTTTACCCGCAAAGCATCTCCGGGCTGGAAGGGGACGTATTGTTCAAAGTTCCCTTTTTCAACCTGTAAAAAAGCTGCTTTGGGAGAAATGGTTTTTTCTGTCGCCACATATTCATTCCAGCTGATCTCATAATCAATGGAAGCGATTTCCGTGTTGCTGTCAAACTGCATGAGGATTAAGCCGGATGTAAACGGGGTTTTGGTATTTGACAGGTCATTTGTTGCCGGCACATCCCATCGAAGCGTTTCGTTGTTCTGGATACTGAAAACAGCGTTATCAGGAAGAAGGCCGCTTTCTTCCAGCCAGTTTTCGTAAGTGCCTCTGCGGCTCTTCGCCGCTTCCTCCGGCAGCCGGGCGGCATCACGCCATGTTGTATAACGCCAATGCCCTGTCCTGAAAAAGAAGTTGAGCTGGACCTCCTCACTTCCGGAACTCTT
Source organism: Eubacteriales bacterium (assembly GCA_028701335.1). Classification (GTDB taxonomy): domain Bacteria; phylum Bacillota; class Clostridia; order Christensenellales; family Aristaeellaceae; genus UBA6115. The sequence continues at coordinate 5,421 of JAQVQY010000003.1, read as the reverse complement.
GCCGGTGTAAACACGGTTTTCACCTTCACGCCGTTGAACACTGACAAAAGCAACATCTTCCAATTCAGAAATCCCGGCAACGATGCTTTCTGTGTAATCCTGATCCTCTGCATGGGTGTTTTTGTATATGGAAGCCGTGGCCGGCTGGTCTGTCAGGGAAAGGTCCATGATAATCCGAACCTTCGACATATCCTGCTTTATCGCGGGAAGAATGGGCATGTTCCCGTAAGGCTGCGCGTCATAAACCAAAGACACAATGCCGATGATTATCCCAATGGCACAGGGAAACATCAGTACTTTAATGAGGGAAGCAAAACGCAGGCGCTTTCCCCTGACAGCGGAAAGCGCCGCCATGGTGCAAAAATACCCAAACATGCTTCCCAGGCAGTTGTGGAACAAATCATCGAGTTCGAATATCCCCGTTCCCGTCAATAGCTGCAGGATTTCAATAAAGACAGTCAGTCCGATGGAAAAGAAAAGCATAACCTTGAACTTCTCTGCTTTCTTCCAGAGAAGCGGCAATAGCAATCCCAACGGTATAAACATCAGCATATTGAAGATAATCAGCTGCAGTTCGCTGAACGACCACTTATTCCATGCGTTGACATAGGTGCTGAAGAAATCGATGTTGAAGCTGCCGGTGAAGTTTGCGCCGCGGCTATAGGTGGTCAATGCCAATACCAGCAACAGCCAGCAGGACAAAAGGAACAGGATAATCCCCTGCTTCCTTGACACTCTTCCTTGGCCATGAAACGCTTTTTTATAGATCATGTAGCCGGCGAAAATGGCAAACGCCAAAAGAAGACCTCCGATGAGCGCAAGCGCGCCCCATCGAAGCAATGCCTGAGAAACTGTCATAACGTCCATAGAGCATCCTCCGTTTTCATACCGCAGTAAAAGGCAAAAATCGTCCCGATTCCTCAGCTGCAGTATAATCTGCCGGTTCTGCCCTAAATTTAATATTCCCTTGATAATTTCCTAAGAAAATACTAAGACCCAGTATGGCTTAACGGAAGTGTGATAACAAAAGAAGTGAGATTTTCATGGCTTTCTGCAATAATGGAACCATGGTGCAAAGCGATGATCTCTTTCGCGATTGCCAGTCCCAATCCCGCGCCCCCGTTATCGCTTACCCGTGCTTCATCAAGGCGATAAAACTTTTCAAATATCGCTGCGCATTTTTCAGGAGGTATAGTATCTCCAGTGTTTTGAAACGCGATTGTTGCGATTCCGTCATCCTTTTGCGCTCTGACGTGAATTTCTGTATTCGGATAACTGTAAGCAGCCGCGTTCTTCAGAACATTGGCAAAAACGCGCGCCAGCTTTTCGGAATCGCCACTAATCGTCAGTTCATCGTCCGCGTCCAATACGACTGTATTTCCATGGCCTGATAAAACTGGCTGCAACTCATCGGTCAGCTGCATCAGCATATAGCAGAGGTCTATTTGCGTTATTGTTATTTTAATTTGCTGCAGATTATATCGCGTTATCTCAAAAAACTCATTGATCATTTTTTCCAGCCTGTATGATTTTTCAAGTGTGATGCGCGTATACTTTTTCCTCTGCTCAGGCGGCATATTTTCCGCTTCTTCCAGCAAGCTTAAATATCCTATTACAGAAGTAAGGGGTGTGCGAATGTCATGGGCAAGGTACATTACGAGTTCGTTTTTGCGCTGTTCCGCCGATTGCGCTTCCAGTTTCCGGCGCTCCAGGGTTTGCCTCATGGCGTTCAGCCTTTGGGTGATGGCGGTGAGTTCTTCCGGCAAACGGATTTCTTCCGGATTGTCGATGAGAAGCATCCCCAGGCTCTTCTCAACATCGGACAACGGCTTGACAACATAATGTAAAAACGCGCGGATGATGAAAAACAGCCCGGCACAGATCAGCAATACCAACAAGACGAAAAACGGCTGGTAGATATTTTGTGCCACGAAAGGGTTCGTTTGAAGGTGGTCTGCCATCACCTGGGTAATCCATCTCCCGCCGATACTGTTCCAATGGAAAAAGTACATAAGAACAAGTGCGAAAAAGAAGGCGGAGATTACGCCAGCCAGGGCGAGCAATACTTTTATTTGCAGACGGCTATAGTCAAATCCTCTTTCCTTTTTAGCTTTCAATTTTATAGCCCACCCCCCAAATTGTTTTGATATATTTCGGGCTTTCGAAGGTGTCATTCATTTTTTCGCGGAGATGGCGTATGTGAACAGTGATCGTGTTGTTGCTTTTGCTGTAATATTCATCTTTCCAGATTTCATGGAACAGGGCTTCCGCACTCATGGCGCTGCCTTTGTTCTCCAACAGGATACGCAAAATGGAAAACTCAGTGGGGGTCAGTATAAGCGGTTTTTCGTTTAAGAAACACTCGTGCGTTTTGATGTTCATCACAAGGCCGGAATGAAGGATGACATCTTTCTCCGTATTCGCCCCCTGCCCGGGGTTATATTTCTTATACCGCCGTAGTTGCGCTTTTACCCGCGCCACCAATTCAAGCGGACGAAAGGGCTTGGCAATATAATCGTCAGCACCCAGTGTAAGGCCGGTAATTTTGTCGATTTCTTCATCTCTGGCAGTCAGCATGATAACGGGATAAGTATAATGATGTTCCCGTATTTTCCGGCAAAGTGTAAAGCCGCTGATATCCGGCAGCATAATATCCAAAATCGCCAGGTCAACTTCAGTCATTGCAATGCAGGCAAGGGCGTCCTCAGCGGAATAATACTTCAGCACCTCGTAATTCTCATTTTGCAGATACACTTCGATCAAATCTGCTATTTCCTGCTCGTCATCGACAACGAGAATCCTATCACCCATGGTTTCATCTCCCTTCAGGCAAAACACGGCCCGCCGCCATTCTATCAAATCCATTGGCCGAATTTGCTGTTTTTCCCACGAGATTTTATTAAGTTTTCTTAATCTTTATACTAAACAGCCACGCAGCCCGCAAGGTTACGCCGCATTTTTCCTTCTAATCCAGTAAGCGGGTTATCTTGTTGATGAAGAGATCAGTGGTAAGCGTTCATCGCGCTGAGGCTTGTCTGCCTGTAAAAATCAATGGGAACAAAGAGAAATACCTGTGGTTCAGCTGAAAGACTCAAACTATCAGGCCCAACGGCCCGGAAGTCCATTTATCGCCAGCTTTCGTGCCATTACCTCCATACCCATGCCGCGATGATTTCTTTTCATTTTCCCGGCAATATCCGTGAATATTAGTATAAAAATCAAAACGTCCAATATAAACAACGCTTTCAAGGTTTCAATCGCCGACAGCACAGCTTGGTGTTCTTTGTTCAAAACCTGCCAATAAATGGCAATCCCCCTTTGCTCCCGCGCCTTTTCGGAAATTACTAAACAGGCGTGTCCTCATCCCACGACCTGTTATTCAACAATCAGTAATGTAAGCGCCAGCGTCCTGGAAACTTATCTTCCTCCCAGTGAACTGACAGATCGCATTAATAATGCCAAAGAGCAAAATCGCTCAAATCACCAGTTGCCGCTATTCCGTCAGCCTGTTCATCATATCCTGCAGCACCGCGCCGTTGGGTGTGACGCCGTCCAGGTACGCCCCCTGCTCTGGGAAGGGGGTGTTGCCTTTGGACTTCTGGTCATAGGAGAGCACAAAGCGCGCGACCATGACGGGTTTCTCCGTGCCGGCCATGGAGATGCCGCCGCCAAACCAGTGGGTGGGCGCCGCGGGGCTCAAGTCCTGGGCTGTTACAAAAGCCAGGCTGGGGAACACCAGCAGCGTCTCGCTGAGGACCAGGGTACCGGGGTCTTTCATCTCATAGGAGATGGTCAGCATCTGCGCGGCATAACGGGCTTTGAGCAGGCCCACCAGGTAGCCGTCGGCGGTGAAGATGGGGAAGGTCTGCTCCTGGTTTTCCTTTGGTTCAAGGGGGATGAGCCGGTCCACATGGCCGTAAAGGCCTGGCACCACACTTGCCACCGGCACGCCGAAGCCCGCCGCCGTGATGCTGTAGACATAGGAAACCGGAGCATATTCCTGCCGGGTCACCTGCTTGCCGCACACAGCGCAGCGCTTGATGCGGATGCCCGCCCGCTCAAGCGTGGGCTTGCGCAGGGCCAGCCAACCTCCCGGCGCGTGGGGGGCCAGTTTGAGCTTGGCCGTTTCCTTAAAGCCGCAGGCGGTGCACTGCCGCTCCTTCACCCCTGCTGTCTGGCAGGTGGATTCGCTCACCGTCTGCCAGGCGCCGAATGGGTGGGGCAGTTTTTTGATCTTTTCTACGATTATATGGCCGCAGCCCCGCAGGCAGGCGGACACCCGCTCCCCCTCTGAGGCGCAGGTGGGCGCCAGGGTTTGCGCATAGGGACCCATGGCGTGCCCCAGCTTCTTAAGCGCTTCGGACATGCTCTGCCCGCAGCGGCCGCACACGCTGACTACTTTGCCCGCTGCGGTGCAAGTGGGGGCGACGGTCTCCTGCCAGGGACCCCACAGGTGGCCCAGGGCGGGGCTGAACTCCCGTTCCACATAGCTGCAGCGGCTGCAGGCGCGGAAGAGTTCCCCGCCATTGGCGCAGCCGGCAGCCTGCACGGTCTGCCAGGCGCCCAGGCCATGGCCTAGCGGGCTCAGATAGCGGCTGTTGACCACTATATCGCAGCGTGTGCAGTCCTGCCGTTCCAGCCCGGTCTGGGTGCAGTTGGGCGCCTGGAACACATACCACGCGCCAAGCAGATGGCCGAGCTTATCTATCCTTCTGGTTTCACTCTCACCGCAGCGGCTGCATTCCCGGATATCATATCCGTCATTCAGGCAATCGGGCAAGGATTGCACCGACCAGGCGCCAAAAGCATGCCCCAGGGCGGGAAAATAGCGTGGCTCGATGGTCTGGCATATGGAACAGGTGCGGGTCTCCATCTTCTGGGCGGTGCAGGTGGCTTCGTTGTACACGGTCCAGGAACCAAAGCTGTGCCCGGCTGCCGGGATCTGTTCTGACATAACGTTGGTGCAGCCCGCCACCGTGCAGGCTTTGGTTTTGAGGCCCGTGGCGGTGCAGGTGGGCGCGGTCTGGATGGTCCAGTCGGCGGGATAGGCGTGCGCGTGCTCCATCCCCGCAGCGCCGGGCGTAAGAATCAGCATCACCAGGGCCAGGCAGGCCGCGATGTATTGATACGCTTTTCTCATGTTTACTGCTTCCCTTCCTGTTAAGCCATCCGCCGCAGGCCTGTCCGCCGGCAGCTGCCCTTTTCCAGAATTGATCGGAAATATTTATACGCACTCAGTATCCTCCGATTACAGAGTTGAGTCAATAGATTCCGGTGGATATCGGGCTTTTTGCCTGTAGGAGTACCATACATATTGGACAACGGCCTGGAAAGGGGGAGTTAGCAGAAGAGAAAGAGGTCAGATCGGTTAGACTGTTGCTGCTACGACAACACTAACGAAAGGAACTCTTTCTCCATGAG
>JAQVQY010000002.1 GCA_028701335.1 Eubacteriales bacterium | reverse complement strand
TTCTTTTGTTAATTTTTTATCTACTGATCCTAAGTCAATTACTAATAATAAGTCATTATCAATATTTAAATCTTGGCCACTAAATACAAAGTCCACGACAGTCGTTGTTGATATAACTTTGCCTGGATTTATCCAGGCCCTGGGCGATTGATTCTAAGAGAAAGGATTTACTTTTAGTGCAAGATCCGCAGACGATTTTGTTTGCTTTTTCCCTTACCCTCATGGCAGGCCTTTCCACAGGCATCGGCGGCCTGCTGGTTTTTTTCACCAAGAAGGCCGATGTGCGCATCCTGTCGGTGATGCTGGGCTTTTCCGCCGGGGTGATGATCTATGTGTCCCTGGTTGAAATTTTCGCGGAGGCCCAGGCGCTGCTCACCTCTGTCTATGGCGGGAAGACCGGCATCCTCTACACCGCCCTGGCTTTCTTTGGCGGGATGCTGCTCATCGCCATCATCGACAAGCTCATCCCCTGTGAGGAAAACCCGCATGAATTTGCCTGCGCGGTCGGGGTCAATCCAAAAGACGCCTCAAAGCTCAAACGCACCGGGCTTTTGACCGCCCTGGTGATAGCAATCCACAACCTGCCGGAGGGCATCGCCACGTTTGTGACGGCCACCCAGTCCATTAGCCTGGCTATTCCCATCGCGTTTGCCATCGCCATCCACAACATCCCGGAGGGTATCTCGGTGGCCATGCCCATCTATTACGCCACCGGCAGCCGGAAGATGGCGCTGAGGTATTCCATGCTCTCCGGGCTGGCGGAGCCCGTGGGGGCTCTGATTGCCTACCTGATCCTGATGCCTTTCATGAGCGACACCCTCTTTGGCATCCTGTTCGCGGGGGTGGCGGGCATCATGGTGTTTATTTCCCTGGACGAGCTTCTGCCCAGTGCCCAGACTTACGGAGAGCATCACCTGAGCATGTATGGCCTGGTTGCAGGCATGGCCGTGATGGCGATCAGCCTGTGGCTGTTCGCTTGATCGCGCGCCTGGTGAAGGGAGAGGTGACATGAGCCTTTGGGACGGGAAAGACCAGGCCCTGTTTAACAGGAAGCTGCTGGAGGCGGCCCAGGGCCCGCTGCCGGAGAGCAGCGGGCTGGTGCTTATGCCTATCCTGTCCAAAAAGGACGGGGCCTTTTTGCTCAAGCTCAAGACCGGGCAAAAGAGGCTTTACACGGTGCGGAACATCCCCGGCTTCCTGCTGGCGGTGCAATCCGGCCAAAGCGTTACCCTGGGCAAACAGTTCACCTATTCCCCGGCCTGGATGCGCTATCCTTCAGATGCCCAGGCCCTTATCACCCTGCTCTCCGCCTTTGTCCTGGGCCCGGATGAGGGCGGCCGCCCGCCGGCCGTCAACGCCATTCCTTTATCAGACGCCTTTTTGCGCCTGGTGCTGGAGAAACTGGCCGACCTGGAGTTCCAGGTGGAGACGGAGAAGGGAACCCAGCAGCAGACCGGCATCCGGGAGGGCAGCCTGCCGCTGCTCTTCAGCCTGGGCTATGACATCAGGGGCGCAGTACTCACCGGCGCCTGGCAGGGGGATTGCCGGCCATTGACGGAGGACGGCAGCTTTGCCCTGGTGGATGGCAGGGTGCTTGCCCAGCCCAGGGAGGACCGGGCGCTGGCGGAGGCGCTGATGAAACGCTCCGAAGAGCCGCGCTTCACCTACCGCTTCAGCCGGGAGGAGACACAGCGCGTGTTCTCGGAGCTTCTGCCCGCCCTTCAACGCCGCTACGCCCTGACGGTGGAGGAGGAGATGAGCCGCCGCCTCCTGAAGTTTCCCCTGAAGGCGGAGGTCTATCTGGACCGCGCGGGGGATGAAGTGCAGGCGCGGGTGCTGTTTAAATACGGGGACTACGCGGTGGACCCCTTTGAGCGTTCCTCGGAAATCCCCCTGTATCTTTTCCGGGACGCCCAAGGCGAGCGGGATGTCATGGACCTTCTGGCCCAGAATGGCTTCCGCGTGCGCAAGGGCCAGGTATACCTGGCCGATGACGGGCTGATCTTTGACTTCCTGATGACGGGGGTGAGGGCGTTGCACAGGGCGGCCCGGGTGTACCTGAGCCAGGCCTTCCGGCAACTGACCCCCCGGGCGCCGTCATTTTCCGGCCATCTGGGCATCAAGGCGGGAAAACTGAAGCTTTCCCTGATGGATGAAGAGCGCCCGGTGGAAGAGCTGCTTCCCTTGATGCAGGCATTGAGCCAGCGCAAGCCTTATTTCCGCTATCGGGACGGCACCTTCATCACCCTTTCCGACGCGGACAGCTGGCGGGAGATGGCCCAAGCCTGGCAGGAGCGCAATGCCCAGGCGCCGGATACCCGGGACCTGGAGTCCATGCACGCCCATTATATGGCGGCGCTCGCGGAAAAGGACGGCCTGCCCGTGTCGGTGGATTCCGGCGTCCGGATGGCTGTTGAGATGAACCCGGAGGACCTGATGAGCCCGGTGAAGGGCTTGTATGACTACCAGCTGCGGGGTTTCCGGTGGATCTGCAGCCTGCATATGCTGGGCATGGGCGGCATCCTGGCTGATGAGATGGGCCTGGGCAAGACCGCCCAGATGATCGCCGCCATCCTGCACTTCAAGAAAGCTGACCCCGCGCGCATGCAAAGCCTGATCGTGGCGCCCACCACGCTCATGCACAACTGGCTGTCTGAAATACGGCGCTTCGCGCCCGGGCTCACCGCCCAGGTGATGTCCGGCGGCAAAGCGTCACGGGAGCGCCAGCTGCGCGCCATTGCCCAGGGGGAGGAAGAAGCACCGGATGTGCTGATTACAAGCTACCCCCTCCTCAGGCAGGACATCGCCAGGATCGTGGGCATCCGCTTTCGTTTCGCGGTGCTGGATGAGGCGCAGCATATCAAAAACGTGGCCAGCCTCACGGCTAAAGCTGCCAAACGCATCAACGCCATGACACGCCTGGCGCTCACCGGCACGCCCATGGAGAACAACGTGAGTGAACTCTGGAGCCTGTTTGACTTCTGCCTGCCGGGCTATCTGCCGCCGCTTAGGCTTTTTCTCCAGCGCTATGAGGAGGGCCGCAACGCCCAGGACCTCAGGCTTCGTATCCGGCCCTTTTTGATGCGCAGGCTTAAGAAGGACGTAATGGCGGAGCTTCCGGAGAAGATGGAGACCACACTCTACGCCCGGATGTACCAGGAGCAGCGCCGGGTGTATGACGCGGCGCTGCTCCAAAGCCGCGCCAGGGTGCATGAGCTGCTGGACGAGAAGGGGCTCTCCGGCAGCCGGATCGAGGTGCTGGCCGCCATCACGCTCCTGCGCCAGATCTGCTGCCACCCCAAGCTGGCCCTGCCAGACTACCACGGAAGTTCAGCCAAGGTGGACCTCCTGATGGATGTGCTGCCTGAAACGCTGGCCAACGGCCACCGGGCGCTGATCTTCTCCCAGTTCACCTCTTTTTTGAAAATCGTCAGGGAGCATCTTGGCGAGTCCGGAATCCCCAGCCTGTACCTTGACGGTGAGACGCCCGCCGCCCAGCGGCTGGAACTGGTAGAGCAGTTCAACATGGGCGCCGCGCCCGTATTCCTGGTATCGCTAAAGGCCGGGGGCACCGGGCTTAACCTGACGGGGGCTGACACTGTCATCCACCTGGATCCCTGGTGGAACCCCACCGCCGAGGAGCAGGCCAACGACCGCGCCCACCGCCTGGGGCAGGAGAAGACGGTGCAGATCGTCCACCTGATCAGCCCTGATTCCATCGAGGAGGCCGTGGTGGAAATGGGCGTGCGGAAACGCCGCCTCTTTGACCGGCTGATCACCCCCGGGGAAACCTTGCCCCAGCGCCTTACGCGCGAGGAAGTGCTTAAGCTTTTTGACGCCAGGGTATCACCGGATGCTGTTTGACGCGATTCCTGTGGTTTGTTATACTTCGCCATATCAACGCATGGGGGCGTTTGCCGCCGGGGATGGAGGGTTTGTATGTCATTCTGGATTGTGACCGATGTGGGTTCTGACATGTCCATGGATTTTTATAAACGCTATGAGAAACTGAAGGTGCTGCCCATGATCTACCGCATGGACGGGCAGGAGAAGCCCTACAATGTGGAGGACGAGCCAACGCTTCAGGACTTCTACCGCAAGTTGCGGGACGGGCATCAGGCCTCTACCGCCGCGGTGCCGGTGGATGACGCGGTCAGGGCCTTTGAGGAGATCGTCAAAGAGGGGGAACCGGTCCTCTACATCACCCTCTCCAGCGGCCTCTCCGCCTCCATCCAGTCAGGGGAACTGGCAGCCAAGATGCTGCTGGAGAAGTATCCCAAGGCCAGGATCGGCGTGGTGGACTCCCTGATGGCTTCCGGCGGCCAGCTGCTCATGGTGTATTACGCGCTGAAACTACGGGATGAAGGCAAGACCTTTGATGAGGTGGTCAAGTGGCTCACCGATAACCGCCAGCGCTTCAACGCCTGGTTTACGGTGGATGACCTCAATCACCTTTTCAGGGGCGGGCGGGTCAGCCGCAGCTCAGCCCTGATCGGCAGCATGCTGCGCATCAAGCCGGTGATGCACATGAACCATGAGGGGAAGCTCATCCCCCTGTCCAAGACCCAGGGCCGCAAACGGTCGCTCAAGGAGCTGGCGGAGAAGGTTATTGAGCTGGCCAACCCCAAAGAGGGGCAGCCCATCTTTTACTCCCACGGGGATTGCGAGGAGGATGTCCAATACCTTGCCGGCCTGGTGAAGGAAGGATTGCCCGGGAACGCGGGCTTTGAGTTTGTCACCCTGGGCACCATCATTGGCGCCCACGCGGGGCCCGGCACCGTGGCGGTCTTCTTCCTGGCGGACCACCGCTAAGCCATTCCCTTGGCATACCGCAGCATCCAGGGCATCGTGCTGGCCCGCACGGATTACCGGGAGAACGACCGGATGATCACCCTGCTCTCCCCGGACTTTGGCCGGGTGGACGCCCTGTGCCGCGGCTGCCGCAAGCCCAAGAGCCCGCTGATGACAGCGGGCGAATTGTTTTGTATGGGGGAATATGTGCTGTATGCCCGGGGCGGCCGGCAGATCGTGACCGCCTGCACGGTCATCGAGGCCTTCTATCCCCTAAGGCTTGATTACTCCCGCCTGTCCTATGGGGCCATGATGCTGTCCGCGGCGCTTAAACTGGCCCAGCCGGAGGAACCGGCGGCGTATTTATATATCCTGCTGGCCCGCTCGCTGAAGCGCCTGGCCTATCAGGATAGCCCGGCTAGGCAAATCGGCGCCGCTTTCCTGTTGCACCTGGCCGCCATCGGCGGCTATAAACCCCGGCTGAACCACTGCGCGCGCTGCGGCAGGCAGATAGGGGAGGGGGAGGCCGGGTTCCTGGTGCCCCAGGAAGGCGGCATCTGCTGCACGGCCTGCTGCGCCCAGGAGCCGATACGCCATCAAATCAGCGCGCCTGCCCTTCATTGGCTGCGCCAGGTGTTGGCTCTGGGCATTGACAAGGCAGAAGCCGCGCCGGAGGATATTCCCTATGCACGGCTGGCTGAATATGTGGCATACCAGATGGACGGACAACTATTGCCTGTAAGAGATGAATGACATCGCTCTGTGAGAATCAGAAAATCCTCAGCTGGGCCGGGCAGCGCTCGGCCAATAAAAAATCCTTATAGCCCCGGCGCATGGTGAAGGCGTAGGCTTCCTCCGGCCGGCCGTTTTGCCTCAGGGTGCGGTAACGGGTCAGCTTGTAGGCACCCTGGCGGGTAAACAAGGGAAAGTCCTGGGCGATAAGCTCGGCGAACAGCCGGGTCATGGTGTCGTTTCGCTTGCTGTTGCCATTTTGCTTAAAGGAGAAGGTGAGCAGCGTGTGCGCCGGGCAGACGGAGGTCACGGTGACGCCCGTGGCCTCGATGCGGACCTGGTCGATGTCAAAGCGGCTTAAGGCCACAAGCTTCCGGTATAGTTCAGCATACAGCGGGCTTTGGCGCAGCAGGCGCAGTCGCTCCGCCTCTTCCCGCGCGGCCACGCCGCCATACAGCAGCATGATGGCCGCGGACAGCACGCAACCCATGCATCCGAATACAGCCAAAGAATCCACGCCTATCCCCGCCTCTCAATACAATATATTGTGGATTATAGCAGACATCAACACAAGCATCAAGGGTTTTTCAATATTTAGTTGAATTATTTTCAGCCAAAAGAAAAATGCCCATTTTATCCACAATCATCTGTGGATAACTGGGCGTGATCACCTGTATTTTCGGGCGAGGGCAAGAAAAAGGGCCGCCGCTGTTCGCGACGGCCCAGGAAAACTATAGTGATTTGGGATTTCTTAGTACATGCCGCCCATGCCGCCGCCGCCGGCCGGAGCCGCGGGTTCGGGCGCGGGGATATCGGTCACCAGGGACTCGGTGGTGAGTACCATGGCGGCGATGGAGGCCGCGTTCTGCAGGGCGCTGCGGGCAACCTTGGTGGGGTCGATGATGCCGCGCTCGATCATGTCAACGTAGTCACCCTTCTGCACGTCGTAGCCAAAGCCGGTTTTCCCGCTGCGGTGGATGCCGTCGATCACAACGGAGCCGTCCACGCCGCCGTTGATGGCGATCTGGCGGATGGGCTCTTCAATGGCGCGCAGGATGATGGAAACGCCGGTCTTTTCATCGCCGGACATCTTCTCAAACAGCTCGCGGACCTTGCCGGAGGCATTGTACAGGGCAACGCCGCCGCCGGGGATGATGCCCTCTTCCACAGCCGCGCGGGTGGCGGCCAGGGCGTCTTCGATGCGCATCTTGCGCTCTTTCATCTCAACTTCAGTCGCGGCGCCCACCTGGATGACGGCCACGCCGCCAGCCAGCTTGGCCAGGCGCTCCTGTAGCTTCTCCCGGTCGTAATCGCTGGTGGTGTCCTCGATCTGGGTCTTGATGTTCTGCACGCGGTTCTGGATCTCTTCCTTGGAACCGGCGCCGTCAACGAGGGTGGTGTTTTCCTTGTCTACCTTCACAGTGCGGGCGCTGCCCAGCATGTCGATGGTGGTCTCCTTCAGCTCCAGGCCCAGCTCTTCAGAGATGACCTGGCCGCCGGTGAGGATGGCGATGTCACGCAGCATTTCCTTGCGGCGGTCGCCAAAACCGGGGGCCTTGACGGCAACGCAGGTGAAAGTGCCACGTAACTTGTTGACCACCAGGGTGGCCAGGGCCTCACCCTCCACGTCCTCGGCAATGATGAGCATCTTCTTGCCGGCCTGCACCACCTGCTCCAGCACCGGGAGGATCTCCTGGATGTTGCTGATCTTCTTGTCGGTGATGAGGATCAGCGGATCATCCAGCACCGCTTCCATCTTGTCGGTGTCGGTCACCATGTAGGCGGAAGCGTAGCCGCGGTCAAACTGCATGCCTTCCACCGTGTTGAGCTCTGTCAGCATGGTCTTGGACTCTTCAACCGTGATGACGCCGTCCTTACCCACGATGTCCATGGCGTCAGAAATGAGCTGGCCCACTTCATCATCGCCCGCGGAAATGGCGGCCACCTGCGCGATGGCGGTTTTATTGGTGATGGGGCTGGACATATCCCGAAGGGCGTCAACGGCCGCGTTTGTCGCTTTCTCAATGCCGCGCTTAAGCCCCATGGGGTTGGCTCCGGCTGCCAGGTTCCTGAGGCCTTCCCGCACGATGGCCTGGGCCAGAAGGGTGGCGGTGGTGGTGCCGTCGCCGGCCACATCGTTGGTCTTGGTGGCGACTTCCTTGATCAGCTGGGCGCCCATGTTCTCAAAGGGGTCATCCAGTTCAATTTCCTTGGCGATGGTGACGCCATCGTTGGTGATGGTGGGGGCGCCGTACTTCTTGTCCAGCACCACGTTGCGGCCCTTGGTGCCCAGGGTGATCTTGACGGTATCCGCCAGTGTGTTCAGGCCCGTTTCCAGGGCACGGCGCGCGTCGTCGCCGAATTTGATCTGCTTTGCCATAATTTATCTCTCCTTCAAATGATGATGTTTCGCTTTATTCCACAATGGCCAGTATGTCGGACTGGCGGACGATGATGAGTTCCTGCCCGTCGATCTTGACCTCGGTGCCCGCGTACTTGGAGTAGATGACCTTTTCGCCGGCCTTGACGTGCATGGTGATCTCCTTGCCGTCCACATTCCCGCCGGGGCCCACGGAAACGACCTCCGCCATCTGGGGCTTTTCCTTGGCGGCGCCGGTTAAAATAATGCCGCTTTTGGTGGTCTCTTCGGACTCCACATTCTTGATGACCACACGGTCACCCAAGGGTTTTACGTTCATAGTATCCTCCTCAATAGATTCTTGATGTCGTTAGCACTCTCACTGGGTGAGTGCTAAACCTGATGACAATATACCCCAATCCGCGCAAACTTGCAAGCCCTTTTCACAAAAAATTCTCTCAATGGCCAGGAACGCGTGAATCGCGCTCTTTGCCCAATGCATTATACCCGGGCGGGAAGCTGCTTTGGGGATATGCTATAATCGCTGCCACAAGGAGGGCGGCATGGGGATTACAGAGGCGCTTCTCAACTGGTATGATGATAACAAACGGGATTTTCCCTTCCGCGGGGTAGATGACCCCTATCTTATTTGGGTGTCGGAGATCATGCTCCAGCAGACGCAGACGGTCACGGTGAGCGGGTATTTCACCCGGTTTATCCGGCAGTTTCCCGATGTGTTTGCCCTGGCGGATGCGGAGGAACAGGCTGTGCTCAAGGCCTGGGAGGGCCTGGGGTATTATTCCCGCGCGCGTAACCTGCGCAAAGCCGCCAGGATCATTGTGGAGGAACGGCAGGGACGCTTGCCCAGTACGGCCGAGGACTGGCAGCGCCTGCCTGGCGTGGGGCCCTACACGGCGGCGGCCATTGCCAGCATCGCCTTTTCAGAGCCGGTGCCCGCCATTGATGGCAACCTTACCCGCGTCATCTGCAGGCTTTTTCTGGTGGAGGAGGACCCTGCGGTCCCCTCGGTGAAACGCCGGATCTACGCGCTGGGGAAGGAACTGATGCCCCTGGACCGCCCCGGGGACATGAACCAGGCGCTCATGGACCTGGGAGCCACCATCTGCCTGCCCGGCACGCCGGACTGCCCCCGCTGCCCATTGCTTGCCTTTTGCCAGGCGGAACAAGCGGGTATGGCTGAGAACCTGCCAAATCTGTCAGCAAAAAAACCGCCCAAACCAGTGTCTGTGGCGGTGGGGCTGATCTTCCGGGGCGGTAAGGTGCTGCTGGTAAAACGCCGTGACGCGCTGCTTAAGGGGCTGTATGTCTTTCCGCTTATTGAGGGGGAGGATGACGCCGCGGCTTTGGGAAATGCGCTTGAAAAATCCGGAATTCATGTGGACACACTGGATGAAGTGGGCCAGGCCCGGCACATTTTCACCCACAGGATATGGCATATGCGGCTGTACGCGGGAAAACTGAAGGAGGCGCCGCCTGATACCCAGGGCATCTGGGCTGACGCCGCGGGGGTGGAAGCCCTGCCGCTGCCCGGCGCCATGCGCGCGGCCCGGCAATATGCCCTGGAAGCGCTTTCCTACGGCAAGCGCTTGTAATAATCCAAGAGCGCCTGGCCCGCGATGCTTTTCACATCATTTTTTCCATAGCCGCGGCCTTTCAGGCCCTGAATAAGGGCAGGGAAATCCGCCGGATTATCAAGGCCTTCAGGCTTTGTGGTGATGCCGTCAAAGTCGCTGCCAAAGCCCACCATGCCCTGCCCTCCCAGCTGGTGCATATGGTCGATGTGGTCAACCAGGGTGTTGATGCCGCAGGGCTGGCCGGGCTGTGCCATGAAGCCAGGGTAGAAGTTGAGGCCTACAAACCCACCGGCGCCAAACAGGTCCTTTAGCTGCTGATCAGTCAGGTTGCGGGGATGGTCCCTGAGCGCCCGGCAGCAGGAATGGGAGGCCAGGGGGGCGGCGTTGGTTTTGTTCAGGATGTCATAGAAGCCCGCGATGTTCAGGTGCGACACATCCACCGCGATTTTCAGCCTTTGCATCTCCCTGACCGCCAGGAGGCCATAGGGTTTCAGCCCCTCATCCTCATTAACAATGGCCGGAGTACCCAGGGCGTTTTTATAGTTCCAGGTGACGGCGGCCATGCGCACGCCTTTTTCCCGGTACTCGGCGATGACGCCAAGCCCGGGCTCAAAGATTTCACAGCCCTCCACCGACAGCATGGTCTTAACTTCGCCTTCCTCGGCCTCCGAAGGGTCAAAGGCCTGCCGCCAGCCCTGCGCTTTCAAACTCCCGTAGGCGGCAAGCATCCCTGAAAAGCGCTCCGCCACCTTTTCCCTGTCGTTATCCATGCCCACAAACATGGCCAGCACCTGGAGGCTGACACCGCCTGCCTTCAGGCGCGGGAGGGTCACATCCAGCGGCATGTCCGGTTCACAGACCATTTGGTACAGGGTGTCAGCGTGGGTGTCGCAGATGATCATGAGGGCTCCTTTCGCTCTGCTGCCGCGGCCAAATCATAAAAAAGGCCAGGATAACCCGGCCTTTTCATTGAACCTCGTGCTTAGACCACAAACGGTTTCAGCTCTTCCAGCAGGTCATCGCAGTTGTCCGCGTAGACCTCCAGCGTGATGGGCTTGGACAGATCCAGGGAGAAAATCCCCAGGATGGACTTGGCGTCCACCACGTGGCGTCCTGCCCTCAAGTCCATGTCATAGCTGTAACGGTTGGCCACGTTGACAAAAGTCTTGACCTCTTCTGCGAAGCTTAGTTTTATCGGGATCGATTTCATATGCCTTCCTCCTATATAGCGCTATAGCCATTATACATGATTCCGCCTGCCGTCACAAGCCGTGGGGTAAGGGCACTCAATGGATTTTGGACTTGTCCAGCCCGTCCATGTATTTTTCCAGCTTCGGGGTAATGCTGGCGATGGTGCCCGGCTCAAAGGGGTTCTTCAGCCCGCATTCCTTGAGCAGCTCGGTAAAAGGAACCCGCCCGGCCCTGCGGCAGGCATTAAGGTAGCTCTGCCAGGCTGCCTCCGGGTCCTTTTTGTTCCAGATGAAATATTGGTAGGCGCAGACCTGGGAAAGGGTGTAGTCCAGATAGTAGAAGGGCATGCCGTAGATGTGGCTCTGCTTCTGCCAGCGGGCGCCGCCCTGAAGGTAGGGGAAGCCGGAGTAATCCAGGTGGGGCAGGTAGACCTTCTCGATCTCCCGGTACTGCCGGTTGCGCTCCTGGGGCGTGGCGTCAGGGTTCAGATAGACCCACTCCTGGAATTCATCCACCGACGCGCCGTAGGGCAGGAACTTGATGCCGTCTGCCACATGGCTGTGGTAGTACTTCTCGGTGTCAGGGCCAAAGAAGCCCTCCATCCAGGGGTGGGCAAAGAACTCCATGGACATGGAGTGGATTTCCGCCACCTCCATGGTGTAGTCCTTGAGCATGCTGGGGAACACATCCCGCTGCAGGTAGCCCTGGAATGCGTGGCCGGCCTCATGGGTCAGCACATCCACATCGCCGGAGGTGCCGTTGAAGTTGCTGAAGATAAAGGGCACCTTGTAGTCCCGGATAAAGGTCATGTAGCCGCCGGCGGCCTTGCCGGGCTTGGTGGTGAGGTCCATGAGGCCCTGGTTTGTCATCATGCCGAAGAACTCATCGGTCTCCGGGGAGAGCGCCTTGTACATCACCCTGGCCTTCTCCACCAGGTAGTCCTCCCCGCCCTGGGGGATGGGGTTGCCGGAGAGGTACTCCAGCGGCAGGTCATAGGCCTTCATTTCCGGGATGCCGATGCGCTTTGCCTGCTGGCGGTAGAGCTTCTGGGCCAGGGGGACCACGTTCTCAACAATCTGTTTGCGATATGCCCGGGCGTCCTCCATGTCCCAGTCCGTGCGGCCCATGCGGGCGTAGGCTACCGGGACAAAGCTGTCAAAGCCCAGCTTCTTACCGATGCGGTGGCGTACCTTGACCAGCTTGTCATAAATGCCGTCCAGCTCCCCGCTGCGGTCTTTAAGCCAGCCCCAGTGGACGGCGTAGGCGCGCTCACGCATATCCCGGTCGGTGGACTGCATGAAGGGCATCAGGCCTGACAGGTTGCGCTTCTCCCCCTCAAAGTCGATCTGGGCGGACGCGATGAGCTTCTGGTACTCGCTGTATAGCTTGCTCTCCTCCACCAGATCCCCAACGATTTCGGGGGAGAAGGCCTTCATCTCCACCGCCATTTTCTCCAGCATGTGGGGGCCGTATTTCCGGGCCACCGCGTCCTGATAGGGAGAAGCCAGTGTGATGCGCGCCGCCTCGGCTGGGATTTCCTGGAAGCGGGGCAGGTTTTCGTCCATCACATCGTTTTCGGCGGAATAGAAGGTATCCTGGGTGTTGATGGTGTAGCGGATGTGGGCCAGGGTGGCCTGGGTCGTAAGGCTGCCGCCCTCACGGTCCAGGGTGAGCATGGCGTCAAGGAACTTTTCCTCGCTTTGAGCCTCCTCCATCTGTTTGAGCAGATCCTTCATCCGGGCAAATTGCACGTCAAAATCCGGGCGCTTATAGGGCATGTCGGTGAATTTCATGGGTTTTTCCTTTCCTCTTGCTTCTCCAAATCTTCGATGGCGGCGTTAAGCCTGAGCAGTGTTTCATCTTTGCCCAAAAGCCAGGCAATCTCAATGGCCCCGCCGGGGGTGCTGGCCTGGCCTGATATGGCCACCCTAAGGGGCCAGAGCACTGTGCCGTTCTTAAGCCCCGCTTCCTTGATGCCCGCCATCAGGGCATCGTGGATTTTGTCCTCCGTCCAGGGAGACAGGGGGATTAAAATATCGCGCGCCAGCTTCAGGGAGGGCATCAGACTGTCCTGGGTGCTCTTCTGTTTTTTATTCAGATAGAGTTCCTTGTCAAAATCCGGCATCTTACCCAGAAAGCGTACCATGTCCGGGATGCGGTTAAACACCTCGGTGCGGCCCTGCATGAGTTCCGCCAGCCTCCGGTAATCGATTCCCTTCCCCAAAAGCGCCTGGTCAAACCAAGGGGTGGCGCGGCTGAGGTAATCCTCAAAGGGCAGGCGGCGGATGTACTCGGCATTAAACCAGGTGAGCTTGTTCAGGTCAAAGATGGCCGGGGACTTGGAAAGCCCCGATACGCTGAATGCCTCGATCAACTCTTCCATGGTGAAAAATTCCCGCTCGTTCCCGGGGTTCCAGCCCACCAGGGCCAGGTAGTTGATGAGCGCCTCGGTGAGGTAGCCCTTCTGGATAAAATCGCTGTAATAGGCATCACCATCGCGCTTTGAGAGCTTGTGCTGGTTGTCCCGCATGACATTGGGCAGGTGGATATACTGGGGGATTTCCCAGCCCAGCGCCCGGTACAGCAGGTTATATTTGGGGGTGGAGGACAGGTATTCCATGCCCCTGATCACATGGGTGATGCCCATCGAGTTGTCGTCAATGACGTTGGCGAAGTTGTAGGTGGGCATGCCGTCCGCCTTGATGAGCACCATGTCGTCCAGGGTTTCGTTAGGGGCGGCGATGTGGCCGTACACCAGGTCATCAAAGTCGCTCTCCCCGGTGACGGGCGTGTTCTGCCGGATGACATAGGGGGTGCCGGCCCGGAGCTTCGCCTGGATCTCTTCGTTGGGCAGGCGCAGGCAGTGTTTGTCATACTTCCAGGTCTCCCCGTGCGCCTCAGCCTGCCTGCGCCTGAGGGCCAAATCTTCCTTGGTGCAGAAGCAGTAGTAGGCGTGCCCGGTTTCTATCAGCTGCCTGGCATAGGGAAGGTAGCTGTCCTTGCGCTCCGACTGGATATAGGGCGCCGCGGGGCCGCCCACATCGGGGCCCTCATCCCAGTGGATGCCGCAATCCCTAAGGGTATCGTAAATTACCTCGGTGGCGCCGGGCACCTGGCGCTCCTGGTCGGTGTCCTCAATGCGCAGGATAAAGGTGCCGTTATGCTTCCTGGTGAACAGGAAGCAGTAAAGCGCTGTCCTGAGGCTTCCCAGGTGCAAAAAACCGGTGGGGCTGGGGGCAAATCGGGTGCGGATTGTTGTGTTCATGGATTGCCTTTCATCTCACGCCGGTTAAGGCCGGTAGCTGTCTTTGAGCCCGACCACCAGGTTAAAGACCGGGAGGGTGGGGAGGGAATCACGGTCCAGGCAGAAGTAGCCCATCCTTAAGAACTGGAAGGTGCCGCCCACTTCAGCTGTGAGCACCACTGGCTCGGCAAAGCCATGCTTTACTTCCAGGCTGTCCGGGTTCAGGCGGGCGATAAAGTCCTTCCGGTCGGTTTCGTCATCATCTTTATCGTCCTCAGTCAAAAGCGGCGCATACATCCGCGCGCGCAGGGGCACGGCGTCCTGGGCGCTCACCCAATGGAGGGTGCCCTTCACCTTGCGGCCGGCGCCCGGACTTCCCGAGCGGCTGTCCAGGTCTACCGTGCAGTTTAAATGCGTGATATGGCCCCCGCCATCTTTGATGACTTCATCACAGCGGATGATATACGCGCCCTTTAAGCGCACCTCGCCGCCCGGCTTCAGGCGGAAGAATTTCCGGGGCGGGTCTTCCATGAAGTCTTCCCGCTCGATATACAGTTCCCTGGTGAATTTGAGATCGCGCGTGCCCATCTCCGGATGGTCCGGATGGTTTTCGATTTCCAGGGTGTCGATCCTGCCTTCCTCCCAGTTGGTGAGCACCACCTTCAAGGGATCCAGCACTGCCATCACCCGGGGGGACTTCGCGCCCAGGTCGTTGCGGACGCAGTGCTCCAGCAGAGCGAATTCCACCGTGCTGTCAGCCTTGGCCAGGCCCACCCGTCCGATAAAATCACGGATGGCTTCCGGCGTGTAGCCCCGGCGGCGCATGGCAATCAGGGTGGGCATGCGGGGATCGTCCCAGCCGGACACATAGCCTTCCTCCACCAGCCGCCTTAGGTGACGCTTGGACATGACGGTGCGGGTGATGTTCAGCCGGGCAAATTCAATCTGCCTGGGCCCCACAGTCTTAAAGCCGTCCGGGTCCGTGTGGGGTTTTCTGAAGCCGGCCTGCTCCACCACCCAGTCGTACAGCGGCCGGTGGTCCTCATATTCCAGGGAGCAGAGGCTGTGGCTGATATGCTCAATGGCGTCCCCCAGGGGGTGGGAGTAGTCATACATGGGGTAGATGCACCAGTCACTCCCGGTGCGGTGATGCTCTTTATAAAGGATCCGGTACATCACGGGGTCTCGCATGTTAATGTTGGGGGAGGCCATGTCAATTTTAGCCCTAAGGACATAGCGCCCCTCCGGGAACTCCCCGGCTTTCATGCGCCTGAACAAATCCAGGCTTTCTTCCTCAGGGCGTTCCCGCCACGGGGAGTTTTTACCGGGCTGGGTGAGGGTTCCCCGGTATTCCCGCATTTCCTCCTGGCTTAATTCATCCACATAAGCGATGCCGCGCCTGATAAAATCCTTGGCAATATCGTAGCATTGCTGGTAATAATCGCTGGCAAAATACAGTCCGCCATCCCACTCAAAGCCCAGCCAGCGGATGTCCTCCATGATGCCGTCCACAAACTCGGTTTCTTCCTTTTCCGGGTTTGTGTCATCAAACCTTAAATTGCACAGGCCGCCGTAGCGTTCCGCCGTGCCAAAGTCGGTCACCAGCGCCTTGCAGTGGCCGATGTGCAGGTAGCCGTTGGGCTCCGGCGGGAAGCGCGTGCGCACCCGCTCATACTTGCCTTCCGCCAGGTCCTGATCAATGACGTCCCAGATAAAATTGCCGCGTTCCAGGTTTTCGCTCATCCGCTTGCTCCCCTGCCTTGTATTTACAACACATTATACATAGGAAAGGGGAAGGGGACAAGGAGCCGGCGCTTATTCAAACGGTCCTGGCCACCCAGCTCTGTCCCAGGGGGATGAGGCGCAGCTTTCCTTCCTTTTCCAGCCGTTCACACCAGGCTTCAGGCGTCTGCCCTTTTTCCAGATCAAACGCCTGGCGGATTTCCTCCCGGCTCAGGTACAAATATTGGCCCAGGAGCTTGAGCAGCGCCTCATCCCGGGGCGGGCTTGCCTGAGCCCGGATCGCGCCGCCTGAAAGCTCCGTGACGGTTTCTTCGAATTCTTTAAAGGATACGAAGCCCATGAGCCTTGCTGCCTTTTCCTGAAAGCTCAGGATGAAGGTGGGGAAAAGGTCAACATCGTGTTCCGCGCCGGATTTCAGGTCTTGCTTAAAGGCGGCGACGGCGCTCCCGTCCGTCAGGGCCTTGGCGTATTTTTTCAGGTCGATGCCGCACTCCCTGGCCAAATCATACAGGACCGCCGCTTCACCGGTTGGTTTAGCCTCGGCCATGGTGGCCTGGCGGATACGCCTGAGGAAACGGTTGGCGTGCTGCGGGCTTGCGATCTGGGCGGCCTTGAAGGCGATGTTCTGCGGCCAGGAGGAGGGGGTTGCCTCTGAAAACAGGCGAAAACCCTCTGTCATGGCAGGCATATGGTGGGTTTTGGCGGTTTCCAGGTACGCCTTCGCCAGGCCGGCGTTGGCCTCCGCGAAGGTTTGATGGCCGGAAAGGCCGGCGCCAAAGTCCTCAAACTCCCGGATGTCCCTGACCATGCCTCCCGCCACGTGGCGGATTTCAAGCGTTTCGGGGTAGTGGGTTTCCAGCGCCCGGAAGAGGGCTTCCGATGCCCAGCACCACTCGCAGACGGGGTCGGTGAAGGCGAAAAGTGTCATCATGGAATCTCTCCTTTCATTGCCCCCGTGCCATGGCTGTTGGCCGGTTGCGGCCTTACCTGAGCACCCGGAAGATTCCGCACTTCAGGTAATGCGTTTCCGGCGAGGCGAGCAGCATAGGATGGTCCTTGGCCTGCGCCCGCCACTCCACCTGCTGGAGGGTCTTGCCGGCGTCATTGGCCGAATCCAGAATCACCTGGCGGAAGCGTTCCGGCAGCATCGCCTGGGAGCAGGAGCAGGTAACCAGGACGCCGCCCGGCTTAAGCATCTTCAGCGCGCGGAGGTTAATCTCCTTATACCCTTTTGTGGCGCCTGGAAGGCTTGGTTTGTTTTTGGCGAAGGCGGGAGGGTCCAGGATAATCAAATCATATTGCGCGCCCGCGTCCGACTGCTCCCGGAGGTAATCAAAAGCGTTGGCCTGGACAAAGCGGGTGTTGGTGAATCCGCTGTGCCTGGCGTTCTCCCGGGCGCCCGCAAGGGCGTGTTCCGACAGGTCCACCCCGGTCACCTCACCCGCGCCATACATCGCCGCGTGCAGGGCAAAGCCGCCTGTATGGGTGCAGATGTCAAGGACCCTGGAGCCCGGGCAGAAGGGCGCCAGGGCCGCGCGGTTCTCCTTCTGGTCAAGGAAATAGCCGGTCTTCTGCCCCCGTTTCACGTCCACCAGCAGTTTCAGGCCGTTTTCAGTGATCTCCACCTGGTCCGGTACGCTTCCGTACAGAAGGCCGGCAGACTGCCTCATGCCCTCCAGCTCCCTTACCGGCACGTCGTTTCTCTCCCAGATGCCCCGGGGCTTCAGTTCCTCAACCAAAGCTTCTATGATGTCCTTCTCAAACCGGACCATGCCCAGGGAGAGGATCTGCAGGCTGATGACACCGGCGAACTTATCCGCGATTACCGCGGGCAGCCCGTCGCTTTCAGCGTAGATCAGGCGGCAGCAGTTGATGTCCGCCGCCTGGCGGCGGTAGCTGATGGCTTCCCGCATGCGCTGTTTGATGAAAGCGCTGTCAATCACTCCCTCGTCATAGTTGAGCATCCTGAGGGTAATCTGGGAATGGGGGTTGTACACCGCCTGGCCCAAAAAGCGGCCCCGGGCGGCCTGCACCCGCACCACGTCGCCCGGGTTCACCCCGCGCTGGGCGCGGTCAATGTCGCTGGCGAACACCCAGGGATGCCCGGACAACACCCGGGCTTCCCTGGCTGGCTTGAGATAAACCGTGCCTGTCATACTTTTCCCTCATTTCGATAATAGGGGGCGTATTTTACCGCCACCCGAACGGCCTCCGCCATGCTGAGCGGGCTGGCAACCCCTTTGCCCGCGATGTCAAAGGCGGTGCCGTGGTCAACGGAGGTGCGCAGGATGGGCATCCCGGCGGTGATGGACACGGTGCGCATGAAGTCCACCGTTTTGGCGGCGATATGCCCCTGGTCGTGATAAAGGCTCAGCACGCTGTTGTACTTGCCCTCAAGCGCCTGGGCGAACACGCTGTCAGCGCCGATGGGGCCCGCCACCTGAAGCCCCTCCGCCTGAAGCGCCTTGACGGCGGGAGCCAGCTCACGCACTTCCTCATCGCCAAACAACCCGTTTTCCCCGCAGTGGGGATTGAGCCCCGCCACGGCCATCACGCCCTCCCGCACGCCCAGTTGCCTTAACACCGCCCAGGACCGGCGTGCGTAGTCCATGACGCGATCCTTTTTCACCAGGTCACAGGCCTGCCTTAGGGACACATGCCGGGAGAGGAAAAACACCCGCATGCCCCTGACCTCAAAAAGGGTGAGGGGATCAGGCGTCCTGGTCAGCGCGGCGAAGATCTCAGTGTGGCCGATGTAGGGTATGCCTCCAGCCCTCAGGGATTCCTTGTTGATGGGCGGGGTGGCGATGGCGTCCGCTTCCCCGGCCAGGGCCAGCTGGATGGCCTTTTTTATATAGGTATAGGCCGCCTGGCCGCATCGCCCGTCAACCCGGCCGGGAACGAAATCGCCCGAGGCAATTTGCTTCAGGTCGATGGCATTCACGATGCCCGGCTGATAGTCCCCCTCACCGGCCGAAGCGACCAGGCGCAGCATTAATGCCGGCGCGTTGGGGTAGTTTAGGGCGCGCTCAAGCACCCCCGCATCGCCCGCCACCAGCATCCGGGCGCTTTCGTGAAGGGCTTTGTCACCAAGCGCTCCCAGGACTATTTCCGGGCCCACCCCGGCGGGGTCCCCCATAGGAATTGCGATTAATGGCCTTGCCATTCTTCCACCTCCCCTGTGCCTTTGCCCCATCATACCACGGTTTATCTCCGGGTATGGTATAATCATCGGACGGACTATTCCGCCGGAGGGCAGCATGGCTGAAACAAGGATCCCATCCCTTGATGAACTGAAACGCATGGACCAGGAGGAGCTGGAAGCGCTGGCGCAAACGCTGCGCGGCCGGATCCTGGAGGCAGTCTCCAAAAACGGGGGCCACCTGGCCAGCAACCTGGGCGTGGTGGAGCTCACCATCGCCCTGCACCGGGTGTTTGACAGCCCAAAGGACAAGATCATATTTGACGTGGGGCACCAGTGCTATGCCCACAAGATGCTCACCGGCCGCGACCGGGAGATGGCGGGCCTGCGCTGCTACCAGGGCCTGGCCGGCTTTCCCAAGTGCGAGGAGAGCCTCCACGACGCCTATGAGACGGGGCACGCTTCCACCGCTATCTCGGCCGCCCTGGGGATGGCCCGGGCACGGGACCTGAGGGGGGAGGACCACCGGGTGATCGCCGTGGTGGGGGACGGGGCGTTGACCGGGGGCTTGTGCTATGAGGCGCTCAATGACGCCGGAAACCGGAAGACCCAGCTCATTGTCATCCTCAACGACAACCAGATGTCCATCTCCCCCAACGTGGGCGCCATCAGCAATTACCTCACTTTCATGCGTTCAAGCCGTGCCTGGATGGACATCAAGAAGTCCCTGACAGGCTTCCTTCCAAGTGTCCCGGTGATAGGAAAGCCCCTTCTGCGCTTCCTGCAGAACGTCAAGGGATCGCTGCGCAATTTCCTCATCAGGGACCGCTATTTCGATACCCTGGGTTTCCAGTACCTGGGCCCCCTGGACGGGCATGATGAGCGCTACCTTGAAAAAGTGCTGCGCCGGACCGGAAGCCTGAAGCGCCCCGTCCTCATCCACGTGGTCACCCAGAAGGGAAAAGGCTACGCCCCGGCGGAGGAAGCGCCCTGGGCCAAGCATGGGGTTACCCCCTTTAACCCGGCGGACGACCAGCCCATACGCCGGGCGGCCGGGCGTTCCTTTGGGAAGGCGGCGGGAAGCCTGCTCACAAAGCTCGCGGCCGCAGACCCCCGCATCGTGGCGGTAACCGCCGCCATGACCGGTGCCACAGGGTTTGAACCTTTCCAAACAGCTTATCCTGATAGGCTTTTTGACGTGGGCATCGCGGAGCCCCACGCCATGGTGCTGGCGGCGGGCCTGGCCAAGGGCGGATTGAAGCCCTTTGTGGCAATCTATGACACCTTCCTTCAGCGCGCCTATGACCAGGTGGTGGTGGACGTTTGCCTGCAGCGCCTGCCGGTGACGGTTCTGATGGACCGCGCCGCCATGGGCGGGGAGGACGGGCCCACCCACCACGGGGTGTTCGGCACCAGCTACCTAAGGCACGTGCCGGAGCTGACGCTCCTCTATCCCCGCGGCATTGAAGAGCTGGAAGCCATGATTCGCTTTTCCCAGGGGCACGGCGGGCCTGTGTTCATCCGCTATCCCAGGGAAGAAAGTGAGGGAATGGGGGAGTTGCCGTACCAGGGTTTTACCCCCGGGCGCTGGGAGCGTCTGCTTCCCGGCGGCAGCTTAAGCCTTGTGGCTGTGGGCCCCATGGTGCGGGAAGCCGTCCTAGCGCGGGAGAAGCTCTTGTCCCGGGGAATAAACGCGCAGGTGGTGAACGCCTCCAGTATCAAGCCCCTGGATGGGGCCATGATCAGGCAGATGGCCAATGGCGGCAAGCCTTATGTGATACTGGAGGAACAGGCGCTGGCAGGCGGCTTGGGAAGCGTTGTGCTGGAATATTGCCAAACGTTTAGCCTGCGCCAGCCGGACCATCTCTTTGCCCTGCCGGACGCCTTTGTGCCCCAGGGCAGCCATGAGGAGCTTCTGCGCCACTGCGGGCTTGACGCCCAGAGTATTTATCAGCGCATCATGAACGATTGGACAGGGCGCCATGAAACAGCGGGCTGATCAGGCGCTTTTGGCCAGGGGTATGGCGGAAAGCCGTGAAAAGGCCCAGGCGCTGATCCTGGCCGGGCGTGTGTATATCGGGGAAACCCGGGTGGACAAGGCCTCCCAGCAGGTGAGCGAGGAGGACCCGCTGATCCTAAGGGGGGACGATAACGCCTACGCGAGCCGGGGCGGCTATAAGCTGGAAAAGGCCATGGAAGCCTTTCAGGTGGATGCCAATGGCCTGGTCTGTCTGGACATCGGGGCTGCCACCGGCGGATTTACGGATGTGCTTTTGCGCGCTGGCGCCCAGCATGTATACGCCATAGACGTGGGCTATGGGCAGCTGGACTGGCGCTTAAGGCAGGACCCGCGGGTCACCGTCATGGAGCGCACAAACGCCAGGCTCCTGGCGCCGGAGCAGTTCCCGCAAAGGCCGGCGCTTGCGGTGATGGACGTGTCCTTTATCTCAATCAGGCTGATTTTGCCTGTGCTGTTTAACATCCTAGGAGAAAAGGGCCGGGTGGTGAGCCTGGTAAAGCCCCAGTTTGAGGCCGGCCGGGGCCAGGTGGGCAAGCACGGCGTGGTGCGCGAAAAAGGCACCCATATCAGGGTGCTTCAGGAAATCCGTGATTTCTGTTTGATTCATAACTGGGCCATGGCGGGGCTGACATTTTCACCCATTACCGGACCCAAGGGCAACATTGAGTTTCTGGCTGACATCAAGCCGGGAGAACGGGAAAACATCACAGACAGCGGCATCGCGGCGGTGGTGGAAGAAGCCCGCGACACGCTGAAATAAAAAAACGCCCGGGAGCGCTTTTTTTATGCTTAGTCCGCCCTGTAAAGCGCGATGGTCAAAGCACCGTCCTGCACCGTGCCGTCGATGCGCACGGCATAGGGAAAGCGGTTTTGGATGATGAAGTTCTGGGTTTCAGTGCCCACGGCAGCGTCTGCCCCGTGGGGCAGGTAGGAGGCGCCGGAGGGGCCGTGCGCGCGGCGATGAATGATGCCGATTTGGGGCAGCTGCAGGATGGTGTTGTACAGGGTGCTGGACACCTGGCAGGTGCCCCCGCCATAGCCCTGGGCAATCTCGCCCGCTACGATCACATTGGCGGGCTGATAGCCGGACTGGCGGTTGTAGGGCCCGATATGGGCGTTGAAATCCAGTTTGTCGCCCGGGGCCAGGATATACAACCCAAAGCGCTCACAGGCGACCTCAAGGTTGATGATGCGGCTCAGGTTGCTGCCCGCGTCCCCCAGCTTATAAAAAGAGGTATAGGCGGACAGGGGGATGTCCCGGTCCATTTCAGCCATGGATTCTCCAAGGGGCAGCAGCTCTTTTAGTTGCCGCGTGTCCACATAGCCATATTGCCGGTGGTAGATAAGCCGGGCCCAGCCATCCGTCACATCAATAAAAGCGATTCTGGCCCCGTCATAAAGTGTCACCAGGGCTTTAGCGCCAGCTTCCGGCGCGGCCAGAACGGGCGCTTCGCCCTGGGCCCATCCAAGATAGGCGCAGGGCACGGCGGCATAGGCGTGGTCCGCGGCAGGGTTTAAGGGCTGGGCGGTGGTTTCCGCCAGGCGGCCCCGGCGCATATAGCCCTCCTGCCCTTTTTGGGTGCGGATTTTCAGCCAGTCCGGCGCTACTTCCAGGATATACACACGGGTACCGGCGCTGACATAGCCAAGGCTTGGGGCATCGGTATCGGGCTGGGTCAACAATGCGCCGGTGTCCCGCATTTTGGCGATGTACCTGACCCCGGACATATCAATCTCCTGCCCCAGCGCCGGCTGAAGCAGGGCCAGTAAAAGGAGGACAGCCAGGGCAAAAGCGGATTTTTTCATGCGGCTTCCTTGTAGAAGGCGACGAAGAGGGAACCGTCCTGCACATGGGCATAGATGCGCACGGGGAAGGGGTAGTCATTCCGGAAGACGAAATTGAGGCCGCCGGAAGAAGCATCCACCCCGTGGGGCAGGTAAGAGATGCCGTTGGCGCCGTGGGGCGCGCGCCGGAGCACCGTCAGCCCTGTCAGTTGCAGCACTGCGTTGTACAGCGTGCTTGACACCTGGCAGGAGCCGCCGCCGTAGACGTCATAGATCATTTCACCATCCACCAGGGCGCCCGCGGGCTTATAACCGTTGCTGGCCCTGAAGGGGCCCACCTCACCGTTGAAGTCAAGGGTCTGGCCGGGCACCAGCACCTTTGACATGCGCTGGCCGCCCACGGCCAGGTTGTTGATACGGTTCAGGTTGTTTTCACTCTCGGAGATATTATAGAAGGAGTTGTAGACCGCGATGGGCACATCCGTTGAACCATTGGATTCCACCGGCGCCACCATCTCAAGCGCGTCCAGCTCCCGGGTGTCCACGTAGCCATACTGGCGCTTGAAGATCAGCCGCGCCCAGCCGTCCGTCACATCCAGGAAGCCCAGCTGGGCGCCTTCCTGGAGGGTGATGAGCGTTTCGCTGGCGGTATCAGGCGCCGCCTTCACATGGGTCTCCCTGCTCATGGTGGCAAACCAGAGGTTGAGCGCCGTGCCAAAGCGCGGGGTGTTGACCTTGTCCAGGGCCACCGGATCCATGATGCGGTGGCGCAGCACATAGCCCACTTTGCCGGAAACCTTGATGCCCACGAAGTTGGGCAGCACCTCCACCACCTCAATGGCACGGCCGGGCTTGTAGTTGGCCAGCACCTTGCTTTCCAGGTCCGGCTGGCTGTAAACGTTGGTGGTGCTGTTGGGGAAGTGGGTGGATATTTTGGCGGTGTAGAGCGTTTGCACCTCTGCTCCCGCGGGGGCCCAGGCAAGCATCACCGCCGCCAGCAGCAAAGCCGCCAAGCCTGCCGCCTTAATCTTTTTTCCGAAGTTTCTCATACCGGCCGTCCTCATTCTCGATGTATACATGTTCCAATTGCTTCAGGAGGTTTTCACGTGCCTCCCTGATGTACTTTTGCCTGAGGGCCTTTTGTTCGGCGGCTTCTTCCTCCGTCAGGCCTTCCGCCTTTTGCTTGCGGGCCAGGGCGTTGATGCGCTCCATCTGTTCCCGGGTCATCAGGCGCCCTCCCGCCTGAACAACAACATACCCAAACCCAGTGGGATAGCAAGCAGCAGCAGGTAAAGCCCGTAGGCCGGCAGCTTTCCGATGGGGGAGCGGTCAATCATGAACTCCACCGCGATAGCGCCCGCGATAATCAGGGGCAGCAATATGAGGGATAAAACCGGCAGCGCCTTCCCGCCGGGCTTTTTAAGCGCGCGCACCGCCAGTACGATGAGGGCGGCGGAAAACAGCACAGCGGAAAGCACCTGCTGTATACCCACGAAGCTCAGGCGCAGGTGGCCGTCAAAGCGCAGGCTTTCCATCAGGGTCTGCGTGATGCTATAGAGCAGGCAGCCCATCAGGAACACATTCCCGGGGCGGCGGTAGCGCTTCAAGGCGAACAAAAGAATAATAAGGAGCACCAAGGCCACAAAAGCCTCCAGCGCATAGGTGCGCAGGTAGGCTTCAAAAGGCTCCCGGCGTGCAAGGAAGCTGCCCGCGATCCAGGGGGTCGTCAGCGGGCGGCTTATCCCCAAAACGGTGAAACCTTCCCCCAGGCGCGCGGGGATCAGGAACGCCATGAGCGCCGGCGCCAATATATCCAGGACGCGTGCCGCCTTCACCCTGTTCGCGCGGGCTGAAAACAGCGCCCCCAGTACGGCCCCTGCCAGGGCGCCGTACATGGCGAATCCCCCGGTGCGCAGATTAAAAATATTGGCAAAGGACAGATAGGGGCGGAAGATAGGGTCGCCAAAAACAAACAGAAGGCGCGCCAGGATGAGCCCCAGGGGCAGTGCCAGGAAGCCCGTGAGCGCCGCCGCCGGCATCAGATTGCGTTTGCGGGACAGGCGGTAGAGGATGCCAAGCCCCAGGAAGGTTCCCGCCAGCAGGCACAGGCCATAGGCGTAGATTTCCGTGCCCAGGAAGGGAAAAGCCAGCGTGTCGGGATACATTTTCTTACCTCAGCCCCTGGGTGGTGGCGAAGTAGATCATGTCGCTCTGGGTCCGCTCGTTGGTGGCGGAGCGGTTAGACTGGTAGTAGCCGCCGTTAAACACCATGGTGGCGGAGTTGCCGCCGTCCAGGTTAAAGGCCTGCATGCAGCCCAGGTCGAACATGAAGTTGCCCAGCTCCGTGTGGTTGACTCCTGTGGATTCGGCGCTGCGGCCCTCCGCCAGCACCAGCACATAGGATAGGGAAGCGATCTGGCCAATAGCCATGCGCGGCTCATCCCCGTGGGGGTTGTAGCCGTATTTGTCGTCCAATGTCAAAAGTTCCCCGTCCTTGACCAGCGCGGGGCCAAAGGTGAAGGCGTTGACGATGGTGTGCCCGGCATCAAGGAAGGCCTGCACCTCGTCCTTATCTGAGCGGACGAAGAGGTGGAAGTCACCGTTCTCATCGGTGATCAGCAGGTCCTTAATCCTGTTGTACTTGGCGCGGACCCTCCCGCCCATGCGGTATTCAAAGCTCTTCTTATCCGGCTGGTCGGCAAAGTAGTTGGCGTTGATGGCGATGACGGCGTTCTGTTCCTTGGCCATGGTGGAGATCAGCTTGGTGCGCCGGGAGGTGAGAGAGCCCGCGGTGGCCGTGCGCAGCTGGCTGGGATGGGCGATGTCCACTCTGGCAACCCGCCAGACCACCCCGTCCCGCTGAATGGTCTCCAGGCGCACCACGATGCTGCTGTCCTCATAAGAGGTGTCGGTGAATCCCGCCGGATCAGGCGCAGGCCCGGGACTGAAGTCAATGGGGAGCGCCGGGGCTTCCTCGGCGCTGGCGGAAGGGATGAGCCAGTCCAACAGCCAGGCAGCCACCTCATCGTCCCCTTCCTCCTCCTGCCAGAGCTCTTCATTCAGGCGGTCGCCCTCGTGGTAAAGCAGGGCGCCGGAGGGAACCAGGAAAGGCAGCGCCAGAACCATCACCAGGGTAAGAATGATCAGTGTATTGCGTGTTTTTGTTGACATCTCAGTGGTTCCTTTCCACAGGGCGTTTGAAGACCCAGGATTTCTGCACACGGTAGTTCACGAAGAACAGCGTTGTATCCACAATGATTTTGGCCAGGGTGCGCCCCATGCCAAGCCAGAGGTTAAGCGCGTTAACCAGGGTGGCTGAGGTGATCATGACCGCCGCCACCAAAACCGCGTAGCGCCAGAGGGACCCCCGGCTTTCTTTAACGCGGAAAACGAACTGCTTGTTGACCTTGTAGTTGAACATCGCCGAGCAGGCCCTGGCGAGGGCGGTGGCCGCCAGCACCTGGTAGTAGCTGCGCCCGCCCATAAGGGCCGGAAACAGCGCGCGTAAAAGCCACTTGTCCAGTAGCATAAAAAGCCCCAGGTCAAGCAGCGTTGAGAGCAGGCTGTTGGAAGCGAACTTGAAAAAGTTGCGGAACAGCTGCGCGTAGATGCGCGCCGAGTCCTGAAAGGGGCGGAAGTGGGAGCTCTTGTTCTCCTCCAGGTAGATGGTGCTGATGGCCACCTTGTTAAAGCCGATGTGCCATCCGGCGCAGTAGACCAGCATATTCATCTCATACTCAAAGCGGTCGCCCGGGACTTTGGTAATCCGGGGCATGAGTTCCCGGCTGATGCCCCGCAGGCCCGTCTGCGTGTCCGGCAGCCAGCGGCCATAGAGGAGCGCGAAAAAGAAGGTGGTGAGCCGGTTTCCCATCCGGCTTTTTGACGGGACATCGCTTTGGGAAAAGTCCCGCGTGCCCAGCACCAGCTGATCGGGGGTATGAAGCATGGCCGCTCCCACCTTCAGGCAGTCATCCACCGTGTGCTGCCCGTCCGAGTCAGCGGTGATGACGCCGGGGGCATCGGGATAGGCCGCCGAGATGTAATCCATCCCGTGCTTTAGGGCATAGCCCTTGCCGCGGTTGGTTTCATAGCCCAGCACATCACACTGCGGATGGGCTTTCAGGGCCTCGAAACAGTGCGCGTAGGCCGGACCTGAACCGTCATCCACCACCACAATATGCTCAAAACCGCTCTTTACCAGAGCGCTTACATAATTCCCCAGTTTGTCATCCGGGTGCAGGGAGGGGATGAGGATCACCGCTTGGCTCACATCTGACAATGCTTATCTCCGCTTCGTGTCTGTTCGCCAGGCTCTACTCGCCAAAGCTAAGATATCATACCACCGCCGTGGCATGATTGCAAAAGGATGACAGCTTGTTTCACGGATACTTCACAAAATACTTTGGCCGGGACAGTTTAGGACACAGTGTCCATTATAAAACGAAGCATCCAAAAAACGGTATCCGCTTTTTGGTATTATGCGGTATGATGCATTTCGTGCGGGAAACCAGCCGGAAAGGAGCGCGCATGGAGAAGTTCAGTACTGGGGTCATCCGCCAAAGGCGTGGAATATTGCTGATCACACTTTTGCTTTGCGTCATCAGCGTGTTTTTGATGCAGACGGTAAAGGTGAACTACGACCTGGCGGGCTATTTGCCGATGGACGCGCCCAGCACCCGGGCCCTTCATCTCGTGACGGCCCGGATCCCCAACCTCCAGGTCTATTTGCCCGGCCTTGAGATAAGCCAGGTCAGGGCGGCCAAGGAGCAGCTTTCAGCCATTCCCGGCGTGGAAGAGGTGCTGTGGATGGATGACGCCCAGCCAGCCATCATCAAGCCGCTGGAGATGATTCCGGATGCCATCCGGAATCCCTTCTATCAGGATGGCCCCATGTTCCAGGTGGTGGTGGCGGAGGAAGCCCAGAGTGACACGGTGCCGCTTATCCGGGAGGCCTTTCCGGGTGTCCTGCTGAAGGGCCAGGCTGCTGACACCGCCCAGACGGTGAACACCACCATGTCAGAAGTGGCTTCCATCATGATTTACATCCTGCCTATTGTGCTGCTGATCCTTTTCATCGCCACCACCCATTGGCTGGAGCCGGCGCTTTTCCTGTTGGCCATTGGCGCTGCCATCCTGGTCAATGAGGGCAGCAACGTGGTTCTGGGCTCCGTATCCTTTGTGACCCGGGCTGCCTCGGCGGTTCTGCAATTGGCTGTGTCCATTGACTATGCTATTTTCCTGCTGCACCGCTTCAGCGATAACCGGGAGGAAGGTTTGCCGGTGGATGAGGCCATGAAGCTGGCCATGCAGCAGGCCGTATCCTCCATCGCTTCCAGCGCCATGACCACGGTATTCGGCTTCCTGGCGCTCATGCTGATGCGCTTTGAAATTGGGCAGGATATGGGCATCGTGCTGGCAAAGGGCGTGATGCTGAGTTTCTTAAGTGTGATGATCGTCCTGCCGGCCGCCACCGTCAGCCTGTCGGGGCTGATGGACAAGACCCGGCACCGGCCGTTTGTGCCCTCCTTCAAGGGTTTTAGCCGCTTTGTGACGCGCCGCCTGCCCGCTCTGGCGATTGTCTTCATGCTCGTTCTTCCCCTGGCTTTCCTGGCCCAGCGGAACAATGAGTTTGTTTATGGCTCCGGCGGCATGCACAGCCCGGACTCTCCCATCAGGCTGGAGCAGAAGGCGTTGGAGGAGCGCTTTGGCCAAAGCCGCATGATGCTGGTGCTGGTGCCCTCCGGTGACCCGGTGCGGGAGGCGGCGCTGGGAGAGGAGCTGGCGGGCCTTGATCAGGTTGAAAGCCTGGTGTCCTACGCCAGCTCTGTGGGCGTTCAGGTGCCCGCCGGGACCCTGCCCCAGGGGGTGCGGGATCAGTTTATGGATGGGGGCTATTCCCGGATGATTCTGGCGGTCAGCACGCCCGATGAGGGCCCGGAAGCCTTCCGTCTGGTGGAGCAGGCGCGCGCCCTGGGGGAGGCGTATTACCCTGGTGAAGCCCATGTCCTGGGAGAAAGCGTTGTTAACCTGGACTTAAAAACGGTCATCACGGGGGATAACCTGCCGGTGCTGCTGGCGGGCATTATCGCCATCGGCCTGGTACTCCTGGTGAACTTCAAGAATCTCCTGATCCCACTGATTCTGCTGATCATTATTGAGGGCGCCATCTGGATCAACATGGCGGTGCCTTTTGTCCTGGGTGAAAGCATGAACTATATCGGCTACCAGATCGTCTCCTCTGTGCAGCTGGGGGCCACGGTGGATTACGGCATCCTCCTGGTGCAACGTTACCTTGAGGGCCGTCAAACCATGGACAGGAAAGCGGCCGCTGCCTGGGCGCTGGAGGTATCCACCGGTTCCATCCTGCCGCCGGCCATGATCCTCACTTCCGCCGGCTACCTTCTGGGCTTCCTGGTCAGGGAGAACGGGATCATCAGCCAGATGGGCTTCATCATCGGCAGCGGCGCCGCCATCTCCTGCGGGCTGGTGCTTTTGGTGCTGCCCACGCTTTTGATCTGGCTTGACAAACCCATCACAAGCAAATTTTTGAAGAAACGAAAGGAACCCATCCATGAAACGAATCTTCCGTAACGGGGCGCTTATATCGCTGGCGCTGATTCTTATGACTTTTACGGGCCTGTCCGAGGTGATGAAGGACGAGGTTATCTATGCCCGCCTGTCCGCCCTGGGCGAGGTGGAGAGCGTGTACGTGGTCAATAGCTTTGAGTCTCCTGAGATCTCTGAGGGCAGGGACTACGGCCGATACACGGAGGCCCTGCCATTAACCCAAGCCGGGGATTTTTCATACGAGGACGGCGAGGCCGCCTTCACCATGGCGCCAGGGCGCTTCTATTACCAGGGCATCCCGGAGGAGGCGCGCCTGCCTTGGGAGATCATGATGCGTTACACCCTGGACGGCGCGGACGCAATGCCTGAGGAGTTATCCGGCGCAACGGGTGAGCTTGGCATTCATTTTGAAGTGAATCCACTGGAAGAGGGCGCCGTTTACAATCAGAGCCTGGCGATGACGGCGACCTTCACCTTACCTGGCGCGCGTTGCCTTGATGTCCGAGCCCCGGAGGCCACCATCGCCTACGCGGGCGGGGACATCACCATAAGTTATGTCATCCTGCCGGGACAGGCGGCTTCCTATGCCGTTACGACGGATGTCCAGGACTTCGCCATGGGCGGCGCCCAGTTCGCCGCGGTGCGCATGGGGGTGGACGCCAGGATGTATGAGGACATGGCCGCCCAGGCCCTGGAGGGTACTCCCTTTGGTGCGGTGGCCGGCAGCATGATGGAGCAATTCCTCACCGGTATGCGAGGGCAGCCCGTCACTTCCTTTATGGACGGGCGAAACATCGTGCGCTCCCTGCAGTTTGTGCTCTTGAGTGAGGAGATTCCGGTGAAACAAGCGGAACCGGCACCCACAGCCGTGGAGGAGGCGCCGGACACCGTATGGCAGAGGATCCTCAGCCTGTTTGGCGGCTGAGCGCGGGTATTCTGATTTGGGGCTGGCGCTTGAACGCCAGCTTTTTTAATATCGATGCAGGAACCATAGCCCCCCGGGCGTTAAATCGATGGGTATACTGATGGAAATGGCAAAGGAGGTGGCTTTCACGCGCCATCGGGATGAAACCATCGCCGCTTTTGAGGCGCTGGCCCTGCCCCTGGAAAAGCAGGTATATTTTGTGTGCCTGAACATGATGGGAAACCGTGAGGACGCCCAGGACTGCGCCCAGGAAGCGATGCTCAAGGCCTTCAAGGCCTTTCCACGCTTTGAGGGGCGCAGCAAGTTCTCCACCTGGCTTTACAGCATCGCCACCAACGTGTGCCTGGACGCGCTGCGTGGGCGCAAGGAAACGGTCTCCCTGGAGGTGATGCGCGAATCGGGCTGGGAGGTGCCGGACGCGGCGCCGGAGGCCTATGAGCGGCTTGAGGAAAGCGAGCGCAGGCGGCTCATCAAAGATGCCCTTTCAGAGCTTGCGCCTGACTACCGGGCAGCCATGACGCTTGTTGACCTAAACGGCTTGAGTTATCAGGTGGCGGCGGAAGCCCTGGAAGTGCCCCTGGGCACCCTCAAGAGCCGGGTCAGCCGGGCCCGGGACACGATGACGCAAATTTTATCCCGGCAGCCGGAACTTTTCGCGGCCTCCCCGCGTCATAAGGGTGAAAGGAGGGAAACGCCATGAGGCATGAACCCTACGAATCCCTCCTGGAGCAGTACCTGATTGGCGCGTTGGACGCGGAAAACCTGGCGGAAATGGAAGCGCATCTGAACGGGTGCCCCGCCTGCCGCCTGCGCCTGAAGGTGCTGGAAGACTGCCGGAGGATTAATGAGGAAGACGAGGTACCCGCCGATTACTCATCATCCTGGCGGCGGAAAATCCAAGAGCAGGAGGAAATCCCCATGAAGAAGAACACACCAGCCTGGACCAAATGGCTTGCCATTGCCGCGGCCTTCGCGGTGGTGCTGGTAGGCACGCTTTTGACCGGCAACGAGCTGGACCGCGCCCTGGGCCGGCGGCCCGCGGCGGAAACCCAGGCGCCTGATGGCGGCATCGGTTACTACAGCGGCGCCAACGTCCGTTCCGGAGCGGGGGACGGGATGGCCGCCTTTCTGCCGGCGCCTGAAGCGGCTGAGCCCATGATGTGGGCGGCAGACACGGCCGCCGGCAAGGAAAACCAGGAGCTCAAAATCATTCGGCGCGTGTCCATGACAAGCGGCACCCGCAACTTTGACGACGACTACCAGGCCATCCGGGACGCGCTTGAATCTGCAGGCGGCCGGGTGGAAAGCGCTGATATCCGCACCGCTTCAAACGGCCTGCGCACCGCCTACCTCACCCTCCGGGTGCCGGCGAACGGGCTTGACACCTTTGCCGAAAGGCTCAAGGGCCTGGGCCACCTCCAGGCCTTCAGTGAATCCGCTGAGGATGTGAGCGAGCAGTACAGCGACACGGACAGCCGGCTTAAGACCCAGCAGGCCAAGATGGAACGCCTGATGGCCCTGCTTGAAAAAGCGGTGAGTGTGGAGGACCTGATCAGCCTGGAAAGCGCCATCGCCGACACCCAGTACCTTATCGACAGCTACACCGGGCAGCTCCAGGGCATTGACTCCCGGGTAAACGACGCCACCCTCACCATGACGCTCAACGAAATGAGCGCCCTTGACACCGCCGAGGCCAGGGAAGAGACCCTGTGGGACCGCATCAAAAGCGGCGTTTCCCACATGTGGCAGATGCTGCGCGAATGGGCGGCCGATGCCGCGGTGTTCCTGGCGGCCATCCTGCCGGTTATCATCCTTATCGCCCTTGTGATCATTATCGTCCGGGCCATCAAAAAAAGGAGAAATACAAAATGACGAAAAAACTGTTTGCTTCCCTGTTGTCTCTGGCATTGGTGCTTGCGCTGGCCGTCCCCGGACTTGCCCAAAACGCCAGCCCCCGCCTCACCGTGACCGGGCAGGCCACCGTATCCATTGACGCGGACTATGCCACCATTGAGATCGGGGCCATGACCCGGGGAAACACCGCCGGGGAGGCGCAGGGCGAAAACGACCGGATCATGCAGGGCGTGATTGAAGCGCTGAAGGAACTGGGCGTCAAGGAAGAGGACATCCGCACCAGCATGTTCTCCGTCTACACGGACCAGGCTGTGGAGTATGGCCTGGCTTCAGGCGCCCCCGTGATGCCGCCCTATGTGGTGACCAACATGATCTATGTGATCATCCGGGACATCAGCCTGGTATCTGAGGTCATTGACGCCGCCGCCAACAAGGGCGCCAACAATGTCTACAGCCTCATCTTCCAGGCGTCTGAAAACGCTGAGGCCACCCAGCAGGCCATCAACCTGGCGGTGAAAAACGCCCAGGACAGGGCCGATATGCTGGCCCTGGCCGCGGGGAAGGCCCTGGGGGAACTGGTGGAAATCCAATCGCCAGTGACCTATGCGGACCTGTACATGGCGCGGGAGAGCTATGCCATGCCCTCAGACGCCGGCGCGCCCATCATTTCAGGCAAGGTGGCGGTATCCGCTGAAGTCACGCTGGTGTTTGAGCTCAAATAACGCCTGATAACCTGACCACAAGGGAGGGGCCAGCGGTCCCTCCCTGTTGTGTTTGCGTGGTTTTAGGCCCTCCAAGCCCCATTCTCCCGGCTCCGCCTTGCTTGAAGCGCCCTATACGCTGTGCTATAATCGTCCTGCTGATAATCGGGGAGGGCATGTGTTCAGGCGATTTTTCACGGAAAAGCCGGAACTGATGGGCGAGGGCTTCACCCTGCGCCTGGCGGCATCCGGGCAGCGGGATAAGGAGAGCGGCATTGAGGCGGGGTTCACCTTTGACATCATCCCGCATAACAGCCGCCGAAGCGCCGGTTATGTGAGCGTGCGCCTGGGGGAAAGCCCGGAACTCTATTACCTGGGGCACATCGGCTACCGCGTGTACGAGGGGTACAGGGGGCATGCCTATGCGGCAAGGGCCGTGGAGAGGCTGGTCCCGGTGATGCGGGGGCTGGGGCTGCGTTCCGTTGTCATCACCACGGACCCGGACAATGTGCCCAGCCGGAAGACCTGCGAACGCCTGGGTTGTGTGCTGGAGCGCGTCACCCGGGTGCCGCCCAAATACCAGCCGGTGTGTATGATGTCAAAGGAGAAATGCCGCTATATCCTCTTATTGGGCGGACCTAAGGAAACGTTGGAGGGACTGGAGATTTGAGGCTGAGCGTGGATGGGCTGGCGACCAACGCCCAAAAACTGGGGGAGAGCGGCGAGGAGCTGCTGCTGCTCCACGGCTGGGGGCCGCGCAGCGTGAGCCTGGAGAAAAACATGCTCCCCCTGGGCCAAAAGCTCAAGCGGCGTTTTCGCGTGTCCATGCTGGATTTTCCGGGCCACGGGGAGACCCCCGCCCAAGCTGGAAACTGGGGCGTGCCCGAATACGCCGCCTGGACGCTCAAGGCTATGGACGCCCTGGGCATCGCCAGGGCCAGCCTGGTGGCCCATTCCTTTGGCGGAAGAATAGCGCTGTATCTGGCCGCCCATCACCCGGATCGTGTGAATAGGCTGGTGTTGACCGGCTGCGCGGGCCTCAGGGAGAAGCGGGGAATCAAGGCAAAAGCCCGGGCTCTGGGATATAAAGCGGCGCGGATGGGGCTTGATATTATCGGAAAAATCCCGGCGCTGAAAAAGCCGGCGGAAGAAGCTGTGGACACGCTCAGGAGCGCCATGTCCTCAACGGATTATCTCCTGACCCCTGAAAACCTGCGCGGTAGCTTCAGCCTGATAGTCAGGCAGGATCTGCGGCCGCTTCTTCATGGCATCAAGCACCCCACCCTTCTGGTATGGGGCGAAAACGACCAGGCCACGCCAATGTGGATGGGGGAAGCGATGGCTGAGGAAATGCCGGACGCCACCCTATTAATATATGGGGGAGAGGACCACTGGGCGTACCAGAACCAAGCCGCCCGCTTCGCCAATGCCGTGGAAGCCTTTCTGGAGGAGGATTTCCCGCTGTGAACGCCGTGTTAAGCCTGGCCCGGTATATCCTCTGGTTCGCGCCGGCGGTAGCCATCCTGCCCGCGGGCAGGCTGTTGGTGCAGTATTTCCAGCTGTCCAGCTACCAGTTTGGCGGCTTTTTAAGAACCCTGTCCCGCCAGCGCGCCCGGGTCTTCTGGCCGGGGCTGGCGCTGACGCTCTTAAGCGTGCTGTTCACCTTCCTGGCATCCCTTTCCGCAGATGGCCCCTGGCTGCTGGAGACGCTGCTGTCGCTTGCGGCGGCGGGGCTGATCCTTCTTTCAGGCAGCGCCATCGGCTTTTTCGCCTATCAGGAGAAGAAGGCCAAGAAAAAGCTGGTGGTAACCCCCCGGGTCAAGCGCCTGGGCGTGGCCTGGCTGGTGGTGGCGCTCATTGTGTCGGGCCTTCTCCGGCGGCTTTATGTCATGGGCATCAGCGCCCTGGTGGTACCGGCGCTCCTGCCCCTGTGGCTTGTCATTGCGGCCCTTATCATGTGGCCGGTGGAGAAGGGCATCCAGTTGCTTTACCAGACGGACGCCAAACGGATTCTGGAAGGCTATAAGAAGAGCGGCCTGACGGCCATCGGCATCACCGGCTCCTATGGCAAGACCACAGTGAAAAACGTGCTGGCCAGCATTCTGAGCCAGCAGTATCCCACCCTGGCCTCCCCCGTGAGCGCCAACACGCCGGTGGCCCTCTCCCGCTGCATCAGGGATGAGCTGGGGCCCCAGCACCGCTATTTTATCGCCGAGATGGGTGCCCGGCATCCCCAGGATATCCGGGTATTAAGCCGCTTTATCAAGCCCAGCCTGGGTATCCTCACCGCCATCGGTCCCCAGCACCTGGAAACCCTGGGGAGTGAGGAGAAGGTGCGGGAGACGAAATACGCTCTGATCCAAGGGCTTCCGCCGGACGGTTTTGCCGTTTTCAACGATGACGGCCGCCATGTGAGCGCCAGTTACCGCCGCGCGCAGGTGGAAAAGGCGCTGGTGGGGGAGCCGGGGGATGACCTGTGGGCGGAGGACATCGCGCTCTCCCCTGAGGGCAGTTCCTTCACCCTCCACGGAAAAGGCGGACTGCGCC
Organism: Eubacteriales bacterium; assembly: GCA_028701335.1. GTDB lineage: Bacteria > Bacillota > Clostridia > Christensenellales > Aristaeellaceae > UBA6115. The sequence continues at coordinate 17,133 of JAQVQY010000002.1, read as the reverse complement.
AGCCTTGTGAGACCAAACTGCCCGGGGAGCACAATATCCGCAACATCCTCCTGGCTGCCGCCGCCGCGCTGCGCCTGGGCTTAAGCCCCGCCCAGGTCGCCCAGGGCGTAGCCCAGGTGAAAACCGTGGCTTTCCGGCTGCAGGCCAGCCGGCACCCTAAGGGCTATATTGCCATCAATAACGGTTTTAACACCAACCCCGCCGCGTCCCTCAAGGCCCTGGAGGTGCTGGCGTCCTATCCCGGCCGCCATGTGGTGGTCACCCCTGGCTTCATTGAACTGGGCAAACAGGAGGAGGCCGCCAACCGGCAGCTGGGCCGGGACATGGCCGCTGTGGCACAGGAGGTGCTTCTGGTGGGCGTCAGGCGCACCCAGCCCATCCGGGAGGGCCTGCTGGAGGCGGAGTTTGACGAAAGCCATATCCACACCTTCCCGTCCCTCACGGAGGCCAACCGGCACGTGAACCAGGCCTATGGGGAGGGCGACGTGGTGTTGTATGAAAACGACCTGCCGGACCAGTACAGCTGATGGAGGGCGGGATGGCTAAAAAACTAAGCCTGGGAATTATTTTTGGCAGCCGCAGCACAGAGCACGAGGTATCCATCGTGAGCGCTTTGCAGCTGGCGGGCTTCGTCAATCCATTCAAATATGACGTTACCCTGGTCTATATCAGCCGCCAGGGCGTCTGGTATGTGGGCCCGGCGCTGTGGAAGCTGGAGACCTACCTGAATTTTGATCCCCGTAAAAGCGGCCTGACCCAGGTGTTTCCGGACCTGACAGCCCGCTCCCGTGCGCTGGTCTCGGCCAGGCGGGGGAGGCTGTTCGCCGGAGAGACCCGGCGGGTGGAAGCGCGGCTTGACTGCGTGATTCCCGTGATGCACGGGCTTAATGGTGAGGACGGGAGCCTTCAGGGCATGCTTGAGATGATGGACGTGCCCTATACCTCAACCGGCGTCGCCGGAAGTGCTGTGGGCCTTGACAAGATCATGATGAAGCAGGCCTTCAGGGGTTTGGGAGTCCCGGTGATGCCGGACACTGCCGTCTCCCGCCGGGAATGGCAGCACGACCCGGGAGGCCTGATCCGCCATATCGAAGCGACTCTGCCCTACCCGGTGTTTGTAAAGCCCGCCAACCTTGGCTCCTCCATCGGCGTCAGCCGCGCTGACGACCGCCCGGAGCTTTCTGAAGCACTGGCGCTGGGCTTTTCCCTGGACCGGCGCTGCCTGGTGGAGCAGGGGCTGGATAATCCGGAGGAAGTCAACTGCGCCGTGATGGGCTATGACGGGGACATCACCGCCTCGGTGGTGGAGATGCCGGTCAGGCAGGGCGAGCTGCTGGACTTTAAGACAAAGTATCTAAGCGCCGCCCAGGGCGGGGGCATGGCCTCGCTGTCCCGTGTGATTCCCGCCCCCATCAGCCTGGAGGAAACGGCGCTGGTACAGCAGCTCTCCCGGGACATCTTCTGGGCGCTGGACTGCAAGGGCGTGGTGCGGGTGGACTTTATGATCGACCGGGCCACCCGGAACATTGTTGTTACGGAGATCAACACCATCCCGGGTTCTCTGGCCTTCTACCTGTGGGAGAAAACCGGGCAGGGGCTCACGTACCGCCACCTGATTGACCGCATGGTGAATTATGCCCTGAAAGCCTGGCAGGACAAGGACGCAAGCGTAACGGGCTATGAGTCCGCGATTATCTCCAGCGCCATCACCGCCCGCTTAAGCGGTGCCAAAGGGGCAAAAGCATGAACCAATATATCGCCTCGGTGTTGGGTGATTTGAAAGCCAGGTATCCCCATCAGCCGGAGTTCCTCCAGGCGGCCGAGGAGATATTGCCCACACTGACTGCGGTGTTTGACCGCCATCCGGAGTACAGGGACGCCGCCCTGCTTGAGCGCTTCGTGGAACCGGAGCGCGCGATCCTCTTCCGCGTTCCCTGGGTGGACGACGAGGGGCATACACGGATAAACCGGGGCTACCGGGTGCAGTTCTCCTCCGCCATCGGGCCCTATAAGGGAGGCCTGCGCTTCCATCCCAGTGTGACGCTGGGAATGCTGAAGTTCCTGGCGCTTGAGCAGACGCTCAAAAACAGCCTCACTGGCCTGCCCCTGGGCGCCGCCAAGGGAGGCGCTGACTTCAACCCCCGGGGGAAGTCTGACGGCGAGGTGATGCGCTTCTGCCAGAGCTTCATGACGGAGCTTGCCCGCCACATCGGGCCCAGCATGGATGTGCCTGCCGGAGATATCGGCGTGGGCGCCCGGGAGATTGGGTTCATGTTTGGCCAGTACAAGCGCCTGGTGGCCCGCCATGAAGGGGTGCTGACCGGCAAGGGCATGGGCTACGGCGGTTCCCAGGCACGTACGGAGGCCACCGGCTACGGGCTGATGTACCTGGTGAAAACGATGCTTGATAACCACGACCTAAGCCCGGACGGGATGCGCGCGGTGATAAGCGGCTCAGGCAATGTGGCCATCTTCGCCGCGGAAAAGGCGGCGCAGATGGGAGCCAGCGTCATCGCCATGAGCGACTCGGAGGGTTTTATCCTGGATGAAGCAGGCATTGACCTTTCCTGCGTTAAAACCCTGAAGCTCAATGAGCGCGCCCGGATCAGCGAATATCCCAAGCGTACGGGCCGGGGCCGGTTCCAGCCGGGTGCCAAAGGCATCTGGCAGCTGCCCTGTGACCTGGCGCTGCCCTGCGCCACCCAGAATGAGCTGGACGGGGGGAGCGCTTCCGTTCTCATCAAAAATGGGGTGAAGGCTGTGGCCGAGGGCGCCAATATGCCGGCCACCCTGTCCGCTTCCCATGCCTTCCAGGAGGCGGGGGTGCTGTTTATGCCCGGAAAGGCCGCCAATGCCGGCGGTGTGGCGGTCAGCGCCTTTGAGATGACCCAGAACGCCGGCTTCACCAGCTGGACCTTTGACAAGGTGGACCGTGAGCTTCAGGCCGTCATGGATCGCATTTACCATAGGGTTGCCCATACGGCAGCCCGATACGGGAAAGCCGGGGACTTTATCCTGGGCGCCAATGTGGCGGGCTTCATCAAAGTGGCCGATGCCATGATGGCCCAGGGGGTCGTTTAGGACACCGGATGTCCTTGCGCCCACAGGGCAAAGCGGTTATACTGAACGCAAAAAGAAAGCGAGGAAACGCGTATGCGGTTTATTATTGAAACTTCCGCCCGCCACTGCCATTTGTCAGACAAGGACCTGGAGACCCTGTTTGGCAAGGGCGCCAGCCTGTCCGTAAAAAAAGACCTGTCCCAGCCGGGGCAGTTTGCCACCAATGAGCGGGTCACCCTGGTGGGCCCCAAAGGGGAGATGAAAGTGACTATCCTGGGCCCCACCCGCAAGGAGACGCAGGTGGAGATTTCCATGACCGATGCCCGCTCCCTGGGCCTCACGCCTCCGGTGCGCGAGTCCGGGGACACCGCCGGCTCAGCCTCCGCCAAACTGATTGGCCCGGCGGGAGAACTGGAGCTGCCCCAGGGCGTGATCATCGCCAAGCGGCATATCCACGCCACCCCGGAGGACGCCGAAAAGCTGGGGGTTAAGGACAAGGATGTGGTCTCCGTCAAGGTGCATACCGCCGGGCGCGGGCTGATTTTTGGCGAGACCATCGTGCGGGTGAACCCCACCTACGCCCTGGCCATGCACATCGACACCGATGAATCCAACGCCGCCGGCGCCTCCGGCATGGTGTACGGGGAGATCGTCAAGGGCTGAGCTTTGGCCAGATAATAAAGAGGATACCGGCGCAAAAACCGGCATCCTTTTTTGATATTTGCAGTTTATCCGTAGGTCACTTTCACCAAAAACGGATGCCCCCAGACGTAATAGGTGAGACGCAGCTCCCTGACGGGGTGCAACTCCCGCCGGGTGAGCAGGTAGCAGTGCAGGTCCATCTCCTGGCTGGGGGAAAGGATCAAGGGCTGGTTCACATCCTGGCCCTGGGCGTCCTGCTGGGAATAGCACAGCACATCGCCTGAGACAGGCACCACCAGAGTTTCCAGCATTTTGGCGGGGATCAGGCCGTTGTTGCGGACCCTTAAGGTATAGCGCAGGATGGTGTAGTCCGCCGGGTTACCGGTGACATTGCTGTCAAATACCGTGCCCCGCAAGGCGTTATGGTCAAGGAGCGCCATCAGGCGCTCAAACTCAGCCGGCTGCGTATCCGCGGGCATGGTAAGCGCGTCCCGGATTTCAACTTTCAAGGTGGCCTGGCTGACGCCCCAGAGGGCGGCGCCAGATAGCAGCAGGGCGATCACCGCCAGGGTAATGGCGATCTTTTTCATCAGCGGGTCTTGAGGATTTCGTTCATCTTCTGGATCATTTCGCTGTCCTTCAAACGGAACTGGATCTCCACCCGGCGGGAGGCGTCCATATTCTCGCTGCCGTTGGCGTTCATGATCCGGTCGGAGTAACTGCGGCCCTTGGCCGTGATGATGCTCTGGAGCAGGGCGCGCTGCTCTGCGTTAAGCCCCGGCAGCTGCAGGCAATAGGTGGCCACGTTCAGGGCCCGGTTCTGGGACAGCTCCAGGTTGAACAGGTAACTGCCCTTGGAGTCCGTGTGCCCCACCACCGTGACCTCCGCTACATAGGGCTCATACTCTGGCCGGAGCAGTACACTTAAATACACAGGGATCAGGCGGCCCAGCTCAGCCTGGCCGGCGGCTGAGAGCACATCGCTGCCGGTTTCAAACATCAGCTGGCTGTCCAGGATAATGTCCCCGGTTACCTCGTTTACCTTGACGGCGATGTGGTTGGCGGAAAAGCTCTGGCTCAATTCCCTGATGATATCCGTGCGCACGCCCAGCAGCTCATCAATCTGGCGCTGCTGGCTGGTGAGCGCCTCCTGCATGGCGCCCAGGCGGATCTCCTGGCTGGCCAGGGAATCCTGTTGGCTGATCAGCTGCAGCTGCAGGGCTGCCTGCTCGTCCTCCTTGGTCTTCAGCGCCGTTTGGGCGGCGAACAGGTCTTCCTCCTGCTGCTGGAGCTGAATCTGGATGGAGGCGACTTCCTCCTCCTTGCCCATAAGGGTCACCTGGGCGGTTTCCAGGTCTTTTTCCCGCTGGGCCAGCACGATCTGGGTGCGGTCCAGCTCCGCCTGCTGCTCATTCAGTTCCCGGGTCTTGATGTCAAGCAGGCCGAAATACTGATAGATGCTGAAAAAGACGGCCAGAATAAACACCAGGAGGAGAGAGGAGAGCATATCCGAAAAGGAGATCCAATAGCTCCCCACATCCGCCCGGGTAATCAGCCGCCGTTTTCTGCCGCGGGTCCTTTGCACTTAAGCGCCCTCAGCCATGCGTTCTGCCGCCTTGGTGGCGCGGCTGAGCGCCTGGGTCATGTCACTGAGGGCTTGCTGCACCCGGCTGAACTGCTTTAGGTCAATAGGGCTGGGCTCCCCCTGCGATCCCGCGGCCGATTCCGCGGCCTTCTTCAGGCTTTCCACCATCTCCTGGGTCATGTCCCGCATATTTTCCTCAAACAGGCCCATGGTGCGGGCCAGGCCCGCGGAGATGTTCTCCACAAAGCTGGTGTAGCTTTCCTTGAGGAGCTTGCCGGACTTATCCATTTCATTGGCCACCTCGTGGCTGCGCTGGGCGGCCTTGTCGCTCTGCTTCTCAACCGCCTCAAGCACCCGCCCCGACCAGCTGGCGTATTGCTGCATTTGCCCGGCTAGTTCGCCCTGGGCTTCCTGAAGGGCCTTGTAGCGCTCGTTTTGTTGCTTCAGGTCCTCATACATGCCGGAGAGGAGGTTGGCCGTCTGGCGGGAGATGTCGGCGCTGCCGGACTGGGCCTGGCTTAACTCATTTATGTAATTGTCAAAGCGGTCGATGACCGTCTGGGTGACCAGGCTGGTGCGCTGGATGCTGTCCATGATGGTGTCAGCGGCGCTCATGGCGTGGTTGACGGAGTCCAGGCTCACGGTCTGGGCCTGGTTCAATTGCGATAAGGTCCTGGCCAGCTGCACAAACTGGCCGCCCAAAGCATGGTTCAGTTGGGAGACGAACTCCGACACGATCTGGTTTAAGCCCTCCACCTGGGTCTGGGTCTCCGCCATGATGAAGGCATTCATGTTTTGCCCGATGGGGGCAAAGGCGCGGTCAATGGCCACCCCGATGCCGGTCTCCAGCTTCTGGTTGATGTCGCCAAAAGCGCCGTTTAGGAACAGGGCCTGGTCCTCCATGTAGCAGGTGGCGCGCACCTCATCATCCAGCGGCCGCTGCATCACAGCCTCCGAGAAGGCGTCGTTGAAGTCATCCAGCGCGCTGGTGGCGCTGCCCTGGGCGGTGCGGAAAAGGATGTTGAAAATCAGTGACGCCGTAAGGCCCGCGATTGAGGTGCCGTAGGCAAAGCGCATGCCGCCGATCATGGTGGTGATGGAGGACATGGTGCGCTCAGCGCTGGTCAGGTCCAGCTCCCCAAGCCCGCGCATGAGGCCGATGAAGGTGCCAAGGATACCAAGGGAGGTGAGCAGGCCCGGGATCACTTCCGAGAGCTGCAGGTGGGCGTATTCCGGAAAGACCTCCTGGTCGTTGATGTAGTCCTCCACATCGCAACTCAGGCCCCTTTGGTCCAGCTGCTCCGCGTTCATCAGGAAACGCACCCATTGCTTGCGCATGGGCTTGCCCAGAAACAAGGCGTCCTGCCAGTCCGGCCGGGAAGCGCCCTGGGGCTTGAAGAGCGCCAGGTTGTGGATGGCTTTTCTGAACAGGCGCGACAGCTTTCTCAAGGGGAATATGCACTTTGACAAACCCAAAAGGAAACTGACGGCGATGGCGCCATAGATGAGCAGGTTGATCAGGCTGCCGCCAATATTTTCAAACAATTCAGGCACTAGGTTCACCGCCTTCATCCTCAGGCTGGCATTCCAGCCGGATAGTATCAGGCAGTATTGTAACCTTTTATTATCACAATTGCAACAAATCTGTGATGTTTAGGAATCCTGTGGCGGGATTGCAGAGAGAAAACCCACAAACAACGGATGCGGCCGGTCCGGCCGGCTGCGGAACTCCGGGTGGAATTGCACTGCCATATAGAAGGGGTGCCCCGGCAACTCAATAATCTCAGCCAGGCCGCGCTGCGGATTCCAGCCGGAAAATTGCATCCCGGCAGCCTCAAAGCGGAGGCGGTAGGCATTGTTGAACTCATAGCGGTGGCGGTGGCGCTCCCGTACAAGTTCGTTTCCGTAGAGCCTGGCAGCCAGGCTGCCGGGCGTGATCGCGCAGTCATAGGCTCCAAGGCGCATGGTACCGCCCAACTGGCCAAGGTTCTGATCCTCCATCAGGGCGATGACCGGATGGCTTGTTTCCGGGTCCACCTCGGTGGTATTGGCATCCATAAGCCCCAGGACATGGCGTGCATACTCAATCACGGCCATTTGCATCCCCAGGCACAGGCCGAGGAAGGGGATGTCATGTTCCCTGGCATAGCGAAGGGCTGCCATCTTGCCCATGAGACCCCGGCTGCCAAAGCCTCCCGGTACGAGGATCCCTCCGGCGCCTGCCAGACGGGTGTCCACATCACCCGTCTCCAGCGCCTCAGCATCCACCCAGTCGATCTCCACGTGCTGCCCCAGGGAAAGGCCCGCATGGTTCAGGGCTTCGGCCACACTCAGATAAGCGTCCGGCAAGGCCACATACTTGCCCACCAAGGCGACTCTCAGGCGCCTGGTGCAAGCCCGCTCACGTTTTGCCATCATTTCCCAGGCACTCAGGTCGCAGGGCAGTTCCGGCAGGTTCATCAGCCGGCAGGCTACCCGGTCCAGCCCCTCTTCGTGCAGCCGCAGGGGCACTTCGTAAATTGAGTCCAAATCGGGATTTAAAAACACACGTTCCGGAAGCACATTGCAGAACATGCCGATTTTTTCCCGAAGGGAATCCGGCACGGGCGCTTCGCTGCGGCAGACCAGGATGTCGGGCTGAAGCCCCAGGGAACCCAGTTCGCGCACCGAATGCTGGGTAGGTTTGGTCTTGATTTCCCCGGCTTTTTTCAAAAAGGGAAGCAGTGTTACATGGATCAGAAGGCTGTTCTCCCGGGCAACCTCATGGCGAAACTGGCGAATGGCCTCCAGAAAGGGCTGGCTTTCAATGTCCCCTACCGTGCCGCCCACCTCAATAATGGCCACACCCGCTTGGGCTGCCGCCAAGGCATTGGTGATGCGGGCTTTGATTTCATCAGTCACATGGGGGATGATTTGTACTGTAGCGCCCAGGTAGCCACCCTGGCGCTCCCGGGAGATGATGGTTTGAAATATCTGGCCGCTTGTGGCGTTGGCGTGGCGGCTGAGGTTTTCATCGATGAAGCGCTCATAGTGGCCAAGATCCAGATCGGTCTCGGCCCCATCCTCAGTAACAAAGACTTCCCCATGCTGATAGGGACTCATGGTGCCGGGGTCCATGTTGATGTAAGGGTCCAGTTTGAGCATCGTTACATTAAGCCCGCGGCATTTAAGCAGACGGCCCAATGAGGCGGCGGTAATGCCTTTCCCCAGGGAGGACACCACGCCGCCTGTTACAAAGACGAATTTTGCTCCCATCAAATTCCTCTATAGGTCAGTAGAGCACCAGGTACTTGTCCACTTCCCAGCTGGATACGCGGGTGGCGTACTCCTCCCACTCTGCCTCCTTGCCGCGGATATAGTGGCGGGAGACATGATCCCCCAGGGTATCCAACACCAGGGGATCCGCCTGCATGTAGGCCAAAGACTCCTTAAGCGTGGTGGGAAGGCTCCTGATGTCCATCGCCTCCCGCTGCCGGGGCTCCATGGCGAAGATGTTCTCCTGGACTTCCGCCGGCGGCGTCAGCCCCCTTTTGATGCCGTCAAGCCCGGCGCGCAGGCACAGCGCCAGCGCCAGGTAGGGGTTGCAGGCGGGATCGGGGCTGCGGAGCTCCAGGCGGGTCCTTTGGCCCCTGGCCGCGGGTACCCGGATCAAAACGCTGCGGTTGGTTACCGACCAGGACAGGTAGCAGGGCGCCTCATAGCCCGGCACCAGGCGCTTGTAGGAGTTCACCAGGGGATTGGTAATGGCGGCCATGCCCTGCACATGCTCCAGAAGCCCGGCGATAAAGGAATAGGCTTCACTTGAGAGTTGCAGCCGCCCCGCGGGGTCATAGAATTCATTTTTCGGGCCCTTGCGCAGCGACATATTGGTATGCATGCCTGAGCCCGCGATGCCGTAGATGGGCTTGGGCATGAAGGTGGCGTGCAGGTTGTGCTTTTGCGCCAGGGTCTTGACCGCCAGCTTGAAGGTCATGATCCGGTCCGCCGTTTCCAGGGCGCCGGCGTATTTGAAGTCGATCTCGTGCTGCCCCGCCGCCACCTCGTGGTGGGAGGCCTCGATCTCAAAGCCCATCTGCTCCAGCGCCAGGCAGATGTCCTGCCGGGCGGTCTCCCCCCGATCCAGGGTGCCCAGGTCAAAGTAGCCCGCCTCATCCCCGGTGTGGGTGGTGGGGCGTCCCTTCTCATCCAGGTAGAAGAGGAAAAACTCCAATTCCGGGCCCACGTCAAAGGTGTAGCCCATGTCTTCCGCTTCCTTGAGGGCGCGCTTTAATACATAGCGCGGGTCCCCCACAAAGGGGCTGCCGTCGTGGTTGTGCACATCACAAATCAGCCTGGCAATCTTGACGCCGTTCTGCTCCCAGGGGAGCAGGGCAAAGCTGTCCAGGTCCGGATAGAGGCGCATATCGCTTTCCTCGATCCGCACAAAGCCCTCGATGGAGGAGCCGTCGATGGTCATCTCGTTGTCCAGGACTTTCTCAATCTGGGAGGCGGTGACGGTTACGTTCTTCATCTGGCCGAAGATATCCGTAAACTGCAGGCGGATAAAATGAACCTGTTCATCCAGAACCCGGCGGATAATGGCTTCGCGTTTTGCCTGTTCCAAAATTTTTCCTCCATTCCTTATTGGGGCATTGCCGGCATGGCCGGATATTTATCAATAGAAGTATGGGTCCAGCGGAATTTTTAGTCAAGCAAGCCATAGGGCGCCGGTCGTTTAAACAGGGAAAGTGCAATATTCCGGGCTGTCAAAAGCTGTAAAGGCCTTTGCGCCCGATAAAGGCCGCCACCTCCGGTGAAACCAGGCCTGACAAATCCTGTCCCTGCCGGACAGCCTGACGCACCTGGCTTGAGGAGATGGGAAGCCCGCGGGTATGAAGCAGCCTGCTGTCAAGGCCATGGCTATCCTTGAGGATTGCTTGCTCAGCCCGGACACGCTCCTCTTCATCCCCCTGGCGCATCACCACCAGCATGCTGCAAAGCCTGGCCACCTTTTCCGCCGTGCGCCAGGTGGGGAACAGAAAAAGGGTGTCGGAGCCGATCAGGTAGACCAGCTCCCGCTCCGGCGCCTGCTGTTTTAGTGCCAGGAGGGTATCCACGGTGTAGGTGCGGCCTTTCCGCAGGATCTCCATGTCTGACACCCAGAAGGCGGGATCCTGGGCGATGGCAAGCCTGACCATCTCATACCTGAGGGCGGCCGGGGTGAGGGGATCCTTGTGGGGCGGGTCGCCATCCGGCAGGAAGAGGACGCTGTTGAGCGCTGCCTCCCTGATCGCGGCGCGGGCCACATGCAGGTGTCCCAAATGGATGGGGTCAAAGGTGCCTCCCATGATGCCAAGCTTCATCCCTGCCTCCCAATCATGCCATCAACCGGGTACATCATACCCGAAATCGGCGTTGCCTGTCCGATTTCCTTGTCAAATTTTGGCTCCGGGCTTATGATAGGGCAACGAAAGGGCATACTCGGTGGAGGAAGGGGTGTGTGGATGGGAAAGCTGAGGGTGATGGCCGCGGCGCCTGATTCCGGCAGGCCCGGGGATGTGGCAGCCAACACCCGGGCTGTACTGGCGATAATCGCGCAAGCCCGGGCGCAGGGGGCAAGGCTTCTGGTGCTGCCTGAGATGTGCCTGCCGGGCGTGACCGCGGGCGATCTCCTGGGGCATCCCCTGATGCTGGACGCGTGCCGGGACGCGGCACTTGACATCGCCAAGGCAGGGGAGGGCTTGGCCCTGGTCTTGGGCCTGCCGGTCAGTGTGAATGGCAGGGCGTATAACGCCGCCGCCCTGGCCTGTGCAGGCCGGCTCCAGGGCCTGGTCATCAAAAAAAACCTGGACTGGCAGGAGCGCCGGGTGTTTTCGCCGGAGCTTGGCGCAAATTTGTCGCAAGCGTGGCCCTGCCCAATATACGGGGGAACGGACGGCCGCTTTGATGTACCCGGCATCGGGGAGCTGCAGGTGGGCTTTGTGGATGACATGGGGGAGAGCCCCGATGCCGGGACGCTGGCCCTTTTGGGCGCTTCTCCGTCCAGGGCATTAGGAGGCGCCAGGCGGCTTGAAAAGCTGGAGGCCCTTGCGGGAGACAGCCTGTGCGCCTGGGCCAATGCCGGGGCCAATGAATCCAGCACCGACCAGGTCTATGACGGGCAGGCCATCATCCTTGACGGGGGCCGGGTGCTGGCGTCCGTGCCCTTTTCGGGGGACTATGCCATATCAGGCGGCGCGCCGGCGGACACCTTTGCGGGGTTGTCTCCCTGGGAGCCTCATCCGGCCATGCCTTATGCCCCCCTGGATATGGAATCAAGGGCTGCCTGGTGCCGGGAGGCGCTGGAAATCACGGCGCGGGGCCTGGCCACCCGCCTTTGGCGCATAGGCGCAAGGGGCGTAAGCCTCGGCCTTTCCGGCGGCCTGGACAGTGCCATGGCGCTTTTGGCGGCCTTGCGTGCCTTTGAGATAAACGGCATGGACAGGGACAAGCTCCGCGCGGTTTCCCTTCCAGCTTATGGCACCAGCTTAAGGACCCGGAACAACGCCCTGGCGCTCATGCGGGCCTGCGGGCTTCCCGAAAAGGAGATAGATATCACCGCCAGCGTATCCAGCCACCTTAAGGAGATTGGACACCCGGAAGGGCGGCATGACGCCGTGTTTGAAAACGCCCAGGCCAGGGAACGCACCCAGACATTGATGGGCCTGGCCAACCAGCTGGGCGGCCTGATGATAGGGCCGGGGGACATGAGCGAGCTGGCCCTGGGCTTTACCACCTATGGGGGCGACCACATGAGCATGTATGGGGTGAACGCCGGGCTTTATAAAACCGCCATCCGGCTGATCATGGCCTGGTATGCCAGCGGCACGGACAATCCGGACCTCAGCGGGGCTCTTAAGGCCATTCTGGACACCCCCATCAGCCCGGAGCTGTTGCCCGGCGGGGATGGGGACATCCGCCAGAAGACCGAGGCCATCCTGGGTCCCTATCTGCTCAACGACTTTTTCCTCCACCACTTTTTATCTGGCCGGCTGGGTCCTGAGGAGTTGCTTGGCCGGGCGCTTGAGGCCTTTGGCCCACGATTCTCCAGGCAGGAGATCCTCACCCGGATGCGCGGGTTTTTTACCCGCTTTTTCGCCAGCCAGTTCAAGCGCAGCTGCCTGCCGGACGGCCCCCAGGCCCTGGGCCTGTCCCTCTCGCCCCGGGGTGGGCTGACTATGCCGTCTGACGCCTCAGCTGCCCTGTGGCTGTCCGCCCTGGACAGCCTTTCTGAAGACTGAAAGGAGTGTTCCCATGCGAAACCTGACCATGCTCACCGACCTGTATGAGCTCACCATGCTCTCCGGCTACCACCGCCACGGGATGGGGGAGCGGCGCGCGGTGTTTTATATGTTTTACCGGGGTGCCAGTGAATTAAGTTACGCCGTGATGGCCGGCAACGAGCAGTTCAAGGATTATATCCTCAACCTGCGGTTTTCTGAGGAAGATGTCGGCTACCTGCGAAGCCTGGGCATTTTTGGGGAGGGCTTTCTGGACAGCCTCAAGGATTTCCGCTTTGAGGGGGACATCGACATCATGCCTGAGGGCACCATCGTCTTCCCTGGCGAGCCCATGGTGCGGGTGACAGCCCCCCTCTCCCAGGCGCAGCTGATTGAGACCGCCATGCTCAACCTCATCGGCCACCAGACATTGATCGCCACCAAGGGTAACCGTGTTGCGCGGGCTGCCGGGGGGGATAAGGTGATGGAGTTCGGCCTGCGCCGGGCCCAGGGGCCGGACGCGGGGGTTTTGGGCGCCCGGGCGGCGGTGGTGGGCGGCTGCCACTCCACCAGCAACGTCATGGCCGGGCAGATTTTTGGCATCCCCGTCAGCGGCACCCACGCCCACAGCTGGGTAATGAGCTTTAACAGCGAGCTGGAGGCCTTCAGGGCCTATGCCGAGGATTTCCCCAAGAGCTGCCTGCTGCTGGTGGACACCTATGACACCCTGCGCTCCGGTGTCCCCAACGCCATCAAGGTGTTTGAGGAAGTCAGGGCCAAGGGGCACAAGCCCCTGGGCATCCGCCTGGACTCAGGCGACCTGGCGTACCTGAGCAAGGAAGCCCGCAGGATGCTGGACGCCGCTGGATTCCCCGACACCATCATCGTGGCTTCCAACGACCTGGATGAGTACCTCATCCGGGACTTGAAGCAGCAGGGCGCCCGGATCGACCTGTGGGGCGTGGGCACCAAGCTGATCACCGGCGACGGCCGCCCCGCCCTGGGCGGTGTTTACAAGATGAGCGCCCTTCAGGAGGATGGCAAGCTCGTGCCCAAAATGAAGCTGTCCGACAACCCGGAGAAAATCACCCTGCCGGGCGCCCATGAGGTGTACCGGCTGTATGATGAAGACAACATGGCCATCGCCGACCTGATCGCCCTTCAGGACGAGGAAATTGATTTCTCCCAGCCGCTCACCATTTTCCACCCCCAGAACACCTGGAAAAAGATGCGCCTGGAGAACTACACCGCCAGAAAACTCCTTGAGCCCATGATAAGGGGCGGCAAAGGCGCGGGGAACAACCCCACCCTTCAGGAGATCAGGCGCTGCCGGGAGGCCGGGGAGGCCGCCATCTGGGAGCAGCACCTGCGCCTGGTGAATCCCCAGCCCTACAAGGTGGACCTGTCAGACAAGCTCTGGCAATTGCGGGAGGACATTATGCACGGGCAGGGCGGCCATGAAGGCATCTGAGGGGAGGCTGTTGTGGCGCAGACCATATCAAAACAATCCCTCCGGGAACCCGATATGGAGCCAACCCGTGAGAAGATCGCGGCGGAGCTTTCAAGAAGCCCATGGCGCTTATTCAAGGTTTGTGGATGAGCTGGAGAGCCGGGATATACTATTGGATTGGCGATACTACAAGGACGGGAAAGCTTGGCTGGCAATAGGGCTTTACAGTTGGACAGGCGCGCGGGGCGGGCAAAAGGAGATGACCGTATTCTGGCCCTCTATTTGACAGCATTTTTTCGGGGTGACCGTCTTTGTTCCCGAAAGAACGCGCGGTGACCTGCAGAACATTCCGCTTGACAAAAAGGCCAGGGCGATGGTCACTGAAGCCAAATAAATGGGAAAGATGAAGTCCTTCCCCCTTGTTTTTGAAATACTATCAGAGGAAACGCTTGAAACGGTATTGGCGGTTGTTGATTTCCGCAAACGCGTTCAACAGGCCGTGAAAATTATTTGAACCTGTGGAGGGACTAGCATGGCGGACAGCGAAAACAAGCTGGAAATCCTGTCGAAAATTGCGCGGGAGTTGAACCGGAAAAACGTCGCGTGGGCAGTCGGGGGCTCGGCGTTGTTGTATTTCAAGGGAATTGTGATGGCGTTTCGGGACATAGATGTTATGGTGTCGGAAGAAGACGCGGAAGTTGCGAAAGCCGTTCTGATGCCGCTTGGGAGTCTGAAGGCATCAGCTCCCAACACCAAATACAAAACCAAACATTTTTATCAGTTTGTTGTCAGCGGCGTCGATATTGATGTCATGGCCGGCTTTGCTGTTATAAACCAGGGACGGGAATACCATTTTCCGTTGGAAAAAGAAAACATCAAGGATTGCGCGGAGGCCAATGGCATCAGGATTCCATTGCAGTCGGTGGAGGAATGGCGGAGGTACTACGAGCTGATGGGACGGGAAGACAAGGTCAAGCTGATTGATGCGTACCTGCACTCGCCCTGATTCCATGCTCTGATTGGGTGATAGGGATGCCCCGGGAGGCAGGAGATGGCTGACAACCGAAATGAGCGTGCCACGCCGGGCAGCAGCGGCCGGTTCGCGACTGACGCGGACAAAATATTGTCCCGCAGATATGATTATGGCGCGGATCTCTGGACGACTCCGGACAGGCGCCTGATCAAAGGCTCGCCCTTCTCCGCTTTGGAGAGCCCGATGTACCTGCTGGAGTTGGGCATGGCGCCCGAAGACCCCGTGATGAAAGGCAGCGCTGCGCTGATATTCAGCGCCTGGCGGGAGGATGGGCGCTTCCGGGTGTATCCGCAAGGCGCCATTTACCCCTGCCAGACGATCTGCGCCGCCAACATGCTCTGCCACATGGGTTATGCTGACGATGCCAGGCTGCGGCAAACATTCCGGCATCTTTTGGATATCCAGCACACGGATGGCGGATGGCGCTGCAACAAGTTCAGCTTCGGCCGGGGCCCTGAAACCGAATATTCCAATCCTTTTCCCACGCTCGCCGCGCTGAACGCTTTCCGTTTCAGCGGTCTGTATAGCAAAGAGCCTGCCCTTGACCGGGCCGTTGCGTTTTTGCTGGCGCACTGGACCACCAAAAAACCCATCGGGCCGTGCCATTGCGGTATCGGCACATTGTTTATGCAGGTCGAATATCCTTTCCGGAACTATAACCTCTTTGTGTATGTCTATGTCTTGTCGTTTTACAGCCGCGCCAGGGAAGACCAGCGCTTTCTGGAAGCCCTGGATACTTTGAAAGCAAAGGCATTGGACGGGCAGATTGTTGTGGAGCGCGTGGTCCCCAAACTGGCGGGGCTATCCTTCTGCAGGAAGGGCGAACCCAGCCTTCTGGCCACCAAACGATACAATGAAATCCTGCATAACCTGCGTACACCGGGATAAAAATCGCCGGCTGAGCGGGCAAGGTATCATGGATTACGGATATTCCGGCGCAAGCGCCGCGTACCAGTACAGATCAGCCCAGCTGCCGTCATTCCCTTTGGTGTGCTGGCGGAAGACGCCCTCTTCTTGCATTCCCAGCTTCTTCATCAGGGGGACGGATTTCTCAGGGTCGGTAGTCTCGGCGCAGATCTTGTGCAGTTTAAGCGTTTCAAAGCCGTATGCCATCAGCGTGCTGGCCGCTTCAAAGGCATAGCCCCTGCGCCAGAAGGCCTGGTTAAAAATCCAGCCGATTTCCCAGATCCCCTGCTCTTCGCCAGGC
Source organism: Eubacteriales bacterium (assembly GCA_028701335.1). Lineage (GTDB taxonomy): Bacteria > Bacillota > Clostridia > Christensenellales > Aristaeellaceae > UBA6115. The sequence continues at coordinate 918 of JAQVQY010000002.1, read as the reverse complement.
AATTGTTTGAACAGAGCGTGGCCAATGGCTTTGCCGCCGCTTTTCAGCACCACGGCAAACGCGATGGGATTTTGGATGAAATAACCCAGCCATTTTTGGGAGTCCGCATGGCTGTATGGCGGCTCACAAAAGCGCATCACCGCTTCATTTGAGAAAATTTCATGGAAATCCTTCAGGTCGCCCTCTTCATAAGGGCGGATGATGAGGCGCTGGGTGGCAATTGTCATCACAGGCTTTTCTCCGCGGGTTCTGATGGATCAGGAAAGGGGCTTTCACCCGGGAAGCCCCTTTCCTGTACGGTCGCTTATCGTTCGACGACAGCTTTATTCCTTGGCGTCCTCGATGCCGGCCATACGCTTGTAATTGGCCAGACGTCCGGCGGCCTCTTCCTCGGCCCGCTTGAACAGTTCGCCCGCGGCGTCCGGGAAGGCCTTCAGCAGGGAGGTGTAGCGCACCTCACCCTTGAGGAAATCCTGATAGTTATCCGTTGGGTCCTTGCTGTCAAGCTGCATGGGATTCTTGCCCTCTTCGGCCAGCATGGGGTTGTAGCGGTAGAGGTTCCAGTAACCGGTGGCAACGGCCTTGCGGATCTCCGCCTGGGAGAAGGACATGTTCAGGCCCTGGTTGATGCAGGGGCTGTAGGCGATGATCAGGGAGGGGCCGTTGTAGGCTTCCGCCTCAGTGAAGGCCTTGAGTGTCTGGTTGTAGTTGGCGCTCATGCCCACTTGGGCCACATAGACATAGCCGTAGGACATGGCCATCATGCCCAGGTCCTTTTTCTTGGTGCGCTTGCCGGCGGAGGCGAACTTGGCCACTGAGCCGGTGGGGGTGGCCTTGGAGGCCTGGCCGCCGGTGTTGGAGTAGACCTCGGTGTCCAGCACCAGGATGTTTACGTCCTGATTCTGGGCCAGCACATGG
>JAQVQY010000048.1 GCA_028701335.1 Eubacteriales bacterium | reverse complement strand
CGCGGGCAAACCTCAGCCAGTCCCGGCGGGCAAGGTTCCGGTAGGTTCTGGGTTTCTTCCCATCAGCAGCCCCGGCTTCGTGTGCGGTGTCTATCATCTTCTCCAGCAGCTCGCGGCCTTCGTTGAGCAAAGATACATCGGTGGGAAAGCGGATGTTCTGCGGCACACAGGTGGCATCCAGAATCAGTGTTCCTCGGTTGCCGGTGCCTTCACCATCGCCTGTATCATCATCATCATCCGAAGGTGGCGCTTCATCCTCATCCACTTTCTTATGGCCAATGATGTAATCATTCACCTCGGCCAACATCTGTGGTGTAATCCGCTCACGGAACCAGGTCATTACACTGGGGTCAAAGGGACGGACGCTGGTATACTCCGCAAAACCCAGGAAGTATTGAAGATACGGGTTTTCCCGAATCTCTTCCACCACGTCCTCATCTGACAGTCCGTAGCGTTTCTTGATAATCAGAGCGCCGACCGCCATCCGGGCGGACTTGGCGGGCTTGCCCTCCCGGGGATTGCTGAACAGGGCAGCATACTGTTCTTCAAAGGCTTCCCAAGGGATGAGTTTGGACATCCTCACCCATCGGTTGGTCGGGTCCAGCCTGACACCGCCAAACAGCGTTGCATCCTCGAAGAAGGTGGCCTGGTGAGCTTTTCGTTCGTACATTGCGTTATCTCTCCTGGTCAGGTGCAAGGGTTTTGTGTAATTATCACGGTTTTCCTTGCACTTATTATACCAGAAAAGTGTCCGAAAGTGTTGTTATTACTGAGGTTTTCGTAAGTTCAGGAGACACTATTTATGTGTCCGCCACTTTCCAACAGACGCGGTTCACTGTTCTTACCGACTGACAGGAAAGGAAAAGAACCATGGAACCCTATCTCAGCCTCAACGGCAACGCCGCCGATGCGGCGGCTTACTATGCCAGGGTGTTTGACGCCCCGGAACCTTATGTGATGCGCTATGGCGAGATGCCCCCCGGGGAGAAAGGGACACTGCCACCAGGGATGGCGCAGCTGGTGATGCACGCCAATGTGCAGACCTATGGCGGCGCCATCATGCTCTCTGACATGATGCCTGGCAGCCCGGTCACACCCAACGAGGGCGTCTGGATTACCTTTTCCCACCCGGATGTGGACAAACTGCGGGAGACCTTTGGGCGCCTGGGCCGCGACGGCGAAGTCCTGATGCCCATGGAGAAGACCTTCTTCAGCCCCCTTTACGGGCAGTTGAAGGACAAGTACGGTTTCTACTGGATGATCATGTCATCGGATGAACCTTAAAGGCTGAACAAAAAAACGGGCTGCCGGTTTTATCCGGGGACAGCCCGGTTTTGGTGAGGCGATTGAGCGTTCAGGACGCGGTTTCCGCTTTCCTCGCCGTCCGGGAGGAAGAGGCGACCACGGCCCGCTGGATGATGATGAACAGCAGCAGCAGCACGCCGGTGAAAATCTTGGCCCACCAGGAGTTCATGGTGCCGTTGAAGGTAATGATGGCGGGGATGGTGGCTTTTAGCAGCACTCCCAAAAGGGTGCCCCACATGTAGCCCACGCCGCCGGAAAGCATCACGCCGCCGATGACGCAGGAGGAGATGACATCCAGCTCCGCTCCTGACAGCGCCAGGTTCCAGCCGGATTTGACATACAGCACATAGGCGATGCCCGCCAGCACGGAGCAGAGGCCGTTGAAGCCATAGACCAGCACCTTGGTGCGTGCCACAGGCAGGCCCATCAGGGTGGCGGACTGGACGCTGCCGCCGATGGCATAGACGTTGCGGCCAAATCGGGTTTTCTGGAGGATGATGGCGCCGATGATGATCATCAGAAGGAATACAATGGTGTTCAGGTCGATGCTGGCCACCGGTTTGATCTTCACCCACTCCCCGGCCGCATTGGGCCACTTCAGGTAGAATTTGATGCCCGCCAGGGCGTCGATCATCGGGTGCTTGATGGAGATGGATTCACGGCTGATGAGGCTGGTTACCCCGCGGGCCAGGAACATGCCAGTGAGCGTGGTGATAAAGGGGGGCACGTTTAAGTACTGGACGCAGGCCCCCATCAAAAGGCCCAGTCCCACGCCCACCAGGAGGGCAAAGGCGAAGCACAAAAGGGGATGAAGCCCCATCACCGTGGTGCCATAGGCGATAATCATGCCGGTCAAGGAGGCGACAGCGCCCACGGACAGGTCGATTCCGCCGGTGATCAGCACCATGGTCATGCCCACGGCGGAGATGCCGATGTAGGCGTTGTCGCTAAACAGCAGCAGGAAGGTGCGGATGGACGTGAAGCCGATCTTCCCGTACATGATGGCGCCAAACAGGTAAAGCAAAAGGAAGATGCCCAGGGTGGCGTACACCATCAGGTAGTTTGGCTTGAACAAACGCCGGAATGGCTTGCTTCTGATCTCAGGCATGCAGTTCACCCCCCAGGTTGATATGTCTCTTCTCCCGGCGGCGGGCGATAGCCCGGCGCACCGGCTCGGACTGCAGGACGATGACCCCCGCGATGATCAGCGCCTTGAAGGCCATGATGGCCTCGGACACGATGCCGAAGTAGAACACCAGCGTGGTGATGGTGCGGATGATGATGGAGCCCACCACCGTGCCCACCAGGGTGAACTTGCCGCCGGTCATGCTGGTGCCCCCCAGCACCACCGCCAGGATCGCGTCCATCTCATAGCCCAGGCCGGCGTTGTTGGAGTCGTTTGAGATGATGCGGCTGGAGTAGATCAGGCCGGAGATGCCGGAGAGCAGCCCGGTGAGGACATAGGCGATCATGATGATCACCGCGGAACGGATGCCGGAGACCCGGCTGGCGTTGGGGTTGATGCCCACCGCTTCCACAAACATGCCGTAGGAGGTCTTGCGCACAAACACCACCATCGCCGCCACCACCACGAAAGTGATGATGATGGGCAAGGGGATGCCCAGGATGCTGCCGTTGCCGATGAATTTGAAGGGCGCATACTGGGTGGTGAACTGCTTGCCGTCCGTCACGATCTGGGCGATGCCGCGCCCGGCGACCATGAGGATCAGGGTGGCGATGATCGGCTGTATCTTAAGCCTGGCTACCAGCGTCCCGTTAAAGAGGCCCATCAGGGTGCAAACCACCAGGGGCACCACAAGCACATAGACAAAGGGCATGACCGAGTAGTCCCCCGGGGTGGTGTATTCCAGCACATCCCAGCGCAGGAACTTCAGCGCGATGGCCCCGGACACCGCCACCAGGGCGCCCACGGAGATGTCCGTGCCGCCCAGGGCGATCACCAGGGTCATTCCCATGGCGATGATGGTGATCTCTGAGGAGCGGTTCAGGATATCAATAGGGGTGCCGAAAAGCACCCGGGTTCCATCCTCCAGAGTCCTGATTTGAATGTTGAGAAAGTCCGGCCTGATGATAAAGCCCACCAGCAGGATCAGAAACTCCGCCACCACAGCCCAGAAGAGCTTTGAGCGCAGGATGGTGTCCCATTTCAGCCCTCGTTTCATTCTGCCATCGCCTCCTCCGTCTCCTCATTGGCGATGATCGCCAGGATGTCCGCCTGCTGGCAGTCCTCCCCGTCCAGCTCCGCCGCCTTTTCCAAATCCCGCATCACGATGATACGGTTGGCGCAGCGGATGATCTCGTCCAGCTCGGAGCTGATGAAGATGATGCCCATGCCGCCTATGCACATTTCCAGCATCAGGCGCTGGATTTCCGCCTTTGCGCCAACGTCAATGCCCCGGGTGGGCTCGTCCAGGATTAAAAGGTCCGGCTGGGTGGCCATCCAGCGGGCGAGGATCACCTTCTGCTGGTTGCCGCCGGACAGTTCGCCCACTTTCTTCTCCGCGTCCGGCGTCTGGATGGACAGGAGCCTGATGAAGCGGTCCGCCAGCTTCTGCTGTTCCTGGGGCTTCATGGGGTGCATGAAGCCCCTGAGGGCCTGGACGGCCAGGCCAATGTTCTCCCTGACGGACAGCTCCGCCACGATGCCGTCCCGCTTGCGGTCCTCAGGGCAGAAGGCCATCTTTCGGCGGATGGAATCAAGGGGCGAACTGGCGACGAGCTTCTCCCCGTTCATGGAGACGCTTCCCTTAGAGGGTTTGACCACGCCAAAGAGCATCTCCGCCGTTTCCGTGCGCCCGGAGCCCAGAAGGCCCGCGAAGCCCAGCAGTTCGCCCTTTTTAACATGCAGGGAGATTTCCTCCACCTTGCCGGGGATGCCCAGGTTGCTGGCCTCCAGCACCACCGGCGCTCCCTCTTCCTGGGGCGCTTTCTTCAGGTCGTAGATGACGTTCATGTCCTTGCCGATCATGTGGGTGACCAGTTCCAGCTTGTTGATTTCATCGGCCATGTATTCACCCACCAGCCTGCCATTGCGCAAAACGGTGATCCGGTCGGCGATCTGGTAGACCTGGTTTAGGAAATGGGTGATAAACACAATGCCCAGTCCGCGGGCTTTCAGGTCCCTCATCACCTCAAAAAGGCGCGCCACCTCATGCTCGTCAAGGGACGAGGTGGGCTCGTCCAGGATCAGCACCCGGGCGTTGATGTCCACAGCCCGGGCAATGGAGGCCATCTGCTGGACGGCAATGGAGAAGGTGGTCAGCGGCAGCGTCACGTCGATGTCCACGCCCATCAGGCGCATCAGTTCCTGGCTGCGCCGATTGATGGTCTTCCAGTCGATCTGCCCGCGCCTCATGGGCTGGCGGCCGATGAAAATGTTCTCGGCCACTGTCAGGTTGGGACAGAGGTTGATCTCCTGATAGACGGTGGAGATGCCCAGATGCTGGGCTTCCTGCGGGGAATTTGGGAGGATCTTCTTCCCTTCCAGAAAGATCGTGCCCGCGTCCATACGATGGACTCCCGTGAGGCACTTGATCAGGGTGGACTTGCCGGCGCCGTTTTCCCCAAGCAAGGCATGCACCTCACCGGCGCGCAGGCTGAAATCCACCCCGTCCAGCGCCTGAACACCCGGAAAGGCCATGTCGATGCCCTTCATTTCCAATATTACGCCGCTCAATGGCTTCACCCCCTGCTTGTTAAAAGGACGGATGAGGAGCCAGCCCTCATCCGTCCGGCCTGTTACGAATTACATGCGGATCGGTTCAATCAGTAGACCCGCTCACCAATCTTGTCAGCGGCCTTCTCGCTCAGCCGGCCGTCCAGGCTGTAGACGATGCCGCCTTCGGCGTCAAAGCAGCTCTCTTCTGGATGCATGAGATTGCGGCCCAGATCTTCTCCCGCTTCCAGACGCTTGATAGCGTCTACCACGAAGGGCCCGTATAGCGGAGTGCACTCAATGGTGGCGTTCATTTCGCCGGCGAGGATGGCGTCAAAGGCAGTCTTGGGCGCGTCGCAGCCAACGATGATGATGTCCTTGCCGGGCACCAGGCCGGCGGCCTTGATGGACTCGATAGCGCCAAGGGCCATGTCGTCATTGTGGGCAAGGAGGACGTCGATCTTGTCATGGGCCTTCAGGAAGCTCTCCATGACCGTCTGGCCTTCGGCACGGGTAAAGTTGCCGGTCTGGGAGGCGATGACCTTCAGGTTGGGATAATCAGCCAGGATTTCCGTGATGCCTTCCTGGCGGCCGGAGGCGGCGTCAGCGCCGGTGGTGCCTTCCAGGATCACCACATTGAGCTCTTCGTTCTCACGGCCAAGCTTCTTGACGTAGTTGGCGGTCCACAGCGCCATGCGGCGGCCTTCCTCAACGAAGTCCCCGCCAAAGGCGGCGGCGTACTGAATGTCGGCCATGTTGTCGGGCATACGGTCCACCAGGATCAGGGGGATCTCTGACTCGTTGACTTCCTTGAGCACTTCGTCCCAGCCGGTGGAAACCACGCCCGTGAAGAGGATATAGTCCACGTTCTGGGAGATGAAGTTGCGCAGGGCCTTCACCTGGTTTTCCTGTTTTTGCTGCGCGTCGTCGTACACATAGTCCCAGCCTTCGGCTTCGATGGCCGCCTTGATGTTGTCGGTGTTGGCGGTGCGCCAGTCGGACTCCTGGCCGATCTGGGTGAAGGCAACCGTGAGGGCGCTGGCGGATACGCTCAGCAGCATCACCATGGCTACGGCGAGGATAAGAATTTTCTTCATTTGAGACCCTCCATTTTTATATTGACCGGAGCTGTCCGGCCTTGATGAGCTCAGTCTAATCCTGGAGGATATCCCTTACAAGCGATAGGTTTCGGGGAAAAGGGTTCTATTTTCGGGTTTTCTTATATTGAGGCCGGCTACGGTTTTGAATTTTTACGAAAAAAGGGAACTAATTTACGATTCGCCCGTTTGGCGCTCCCTGCGCCAGTCGCGGGGGCTTAATCCGGTGTGTTTTTTGAACAGATAGCTAAAATAGTGCGGGTCGCGGTAGCCTATCTCCTGGGCGATCTGGGAGGAACGCATCTGGGTGCCCTCCAGCAGCTCCCGGGCGCGCTCCAGGCGCAGGCCGGTCAAATACTCGATGAAGGTAGAGCCGGTTTCCTGGGAAAAAACGGTGCAGAAGTGGTTTTGCGAGAGGTGGACGGCCTGGGCCGCGTCGCCCAGCGTGATGTGCGGGTTGGCATAGTTTTCCTCAATATAGCGGCAGGCCTGCCGGATGACTTCATTATAGCGCGAGAGGGACTGCCGGTCCCGGTATTCCAGGGCGCCGGTCAACACCTCCCGGGCGGAGCTGATGATGTCCTCCGGCTGGGTCAATAGCTGGATGCCCCGGTCATCCTGCAGGTTTTCCGGCAGCACCTCCTCAGGGCTGCCGCCGTGCTCCCTGACGATCCGGGTGGCTGTGAGGATGCTTTCAACCAAAACATAGTTGAGCATCATCAGCGAGCGCTGCACCACGCCGTCCTTGTTGAGCAGATCATTGATGATGCCCTCCACGTCAGAGATCGGCGCCAGGCGGAGCCGGTCATACAGCGAGGCGTCCTTCGCCAGGGAGAGGACGTCGCTTAGGCCCGCCTGGGTGTCACCGGAGTCCATGATGCTGGTGCGGTTATCATCCAGGTGCCGCTGCATGGCCTTGAGCGTCACCAGGGCTGAGGCATAGGAATCAGGCGCCTGGAACACTGCGCCCACCGGCGCGCCGATGGCGATGTGCATGGCGGGAAGCCCCAGGTCCCGGGCTTCATGCTTGACGGCCTCGGCAAAAGAGAACACGTACTCCTCCAGGGATTCCAGGCTCTCACCCAGAAACATGAGCGCCAGGAAGCCGTTCATCTGGCAAAGGTGCACGCTGCCCTCCGGCTGGCTGTCCGCCGTGCGGCTGACCAGGGCTCTTGGAAGCAGCGGGTCCACCGCCGCGTCCCGCCTGAGCGAGATCAGCATCACCCGGTAGTGCCGGGCCATGATATCCATCCCCAGTTTCCGGGCATCCGGGAAAATGCTGGCGCGTTTTTCCGCATCGCGTACGCCCTGCAGGAGATCCTTCAGGAACTGTTCCTTCATGAGCCCGGAAGACTGCTCCAGCTGCCGCTTCACCGCCTGGAGGTCGGCAAACTGCCGCCGCTCCTCGTCAATCTGCCGGGCGATGCGCCTCAAGGCCTCCTCCAGCTCCCGGGCGTCGATGGGCTTCAAGAGGTACTCCTTCACCCCCAGCACCAGCGCTTCCCGGGCGTAGGTGAACTCATCAAAGCCGCTTAAGATGATGATCTTCAGCCACGGCATCAGCGAGAGCGCCTTGCGGCTGAGCGCCAGGCCGTCCATGAAGGGCATGCGGATGTCCGTGATGAGGATATCGGGCCTGATCTCCCGCATCAGGGAGAGGGCGATCTCCCCGTCCGGCGCCTCCCCCGCCAGGACAAAGCTGGACGCCTCCCAGGGGAAGGAGGATCGGATCCCTTCCCGGATGACAATCTCGTCGTCCACCAAAAACACCTTGTACACAATTACCTCACCTGGTGGTTCAGCGGCACGCTGAAGGAAATAGCCGTGCCGCGGCCCAGGGCGCTCTCCACCTTCAGCCCCTGGGCCTGGTCATAATACAGCTTGATGCGCTGGTCCACGCTGAAGAGGCCAAAGCCCGAATCCGCCGAGGGCTCCTTGCCCGAAAGCATGTCCCGCAGGTTCTCAAGCCTCTCCTGGGTCATGCCGATGCCGTTGTCGGACACATGGACGCACAGCATCCCGTTTTTCTTTTCCACATCCACCGTGACACAGCCGCCGCCCCGCCGGTTCTTGATGCCGTGGTAGAGGGCGTTTTCCACCAGGGGCTGGACGCTGAGTTTGAGGATCATCTCGTTTTTAAGCTCCGGGTCGATCGAGATGTCATAGTCCAGGATGTCCCGGTAACGGATCTTTTGGATGGTCAGGTAGCCCCTGAGGTGCTCCTCCTCCTGGGAGACGGTGATCCAGTCACGCCCGTCAGAAAGCGAGATGCGGTAGAAGTCCGAGAGCGCGCGGGTAATCGCGATGACCTCGCTGTTCTTCCTGGCCTCCGCCAGCCAGACAATGGCGTCTAGGGTGTTGTAGAGGAAGTGTGGCGTCACCTGCGCCTGGAGCACCCGGAGCTCGCTTTTTTTCAGGTTTTCCTGCTCCCGCTTGTTCTCCTTGATCAGCCCGTCCAGCTTGCCGGCCATGACGTTGAGGCTGGCGCTTAAGGCCCTTAATTCATCCACATCCGGCTCTGGCGTGCGTTCCTCCAATTGGCCGTCGGCGATTTTCCCGGCAAAGGCCTGGAGGTCCGCCAGAGGGTCGGCCACCGCCCTGGAAAGCGCGCCGCCCGCCGCGCGGATAAACGCCAGGGCAAAGGCCACCAGGGCGACCTCCAGGGCCACCGCGATAAAAAGCGCGATCCGAAGCTGCTGGCTGGTGGCGTTGGCGGCCCTGATTTCGGCTGACACGGCGTCAGAGAACATATCCCCCAGGAGGGAGGAGACATTGCGGATCTCCTCAAGCACCAGCATGTCCTCATCCACACTGGAGCCAAACGCCATCTGCTGGCCCATCTGCCGGATATAATTGCCCATGGTTTCGCTGGTCCGGCGGGCCACGGTCAACTCCAGCTCCGAAGCCGGCCTTTCCGCGATCAGGCCGTCAAGCGTCTGGCTGACCTCTTCCATCAAGGCGTCCTGCTGCCCGTCCTCAAAGGGCTTGCGGCCGGCCACAATGGAAAACATCTCCGTGGGCAGGGTGTCCACCACCAGGACGCTCAGGGAGTTGATTTTTTCAGCCCGGGTCAAAAAGGAATAGTACAGCTGGGAGAAGCTGGTCAGCATGGCGATGGAGAGAACCGCCGGCACCAGCATCATGATCATGATCGTGCGGAAGGCAATGGTAAGCCGCCGGCTTACTGGGCCGCGGGTGGGCAGGGGCAGGGGAACATGCGCCATGGCGTTCATCTCAGTACCACCGGGGCGGGATGGACAGCACATCCGGGTCAAAGTCGGAGAACACCGTTTCCTCCGAATAGGTAATCCGGTCGATGGTCTCCCCCCGCGCCAGCCGCTGGGCCAGGTCCATGATCATGTCGCACAGCATGGGGGTGCATTCCACCACGCAGTTGATCTTGCCCTGTTTGAGTAAGTCAATGGCGCCCTGCTCACCGTCCACGCTGATGATGACCATGTCCTTGCCCGGATTCAGCCCCTTCTGTTCAATGGTTTCAATGGCTCCCAGGGTCATGGAATCATTGTGGGAATACAGCACGTCAACAGGGCCGGCGGTTATCAGGATGTCCTCCATGACCTCCTTGCCCCGGGACCTGAGGAAATCCCCGGATTGGCTGTAGACGATTTCAAAGAGGGGGTCATCCTTGATGATGTCCCTGAAGCCCAGGGCGCGGTAGCGCATGGGCGTAGAGTCAATGGTGCCGGAAATTTCGGCAATCCGCACAGGCCCCGGAGCATCTGCCATCTTCTTCAGCAGGTATTCGCCCGCCCTGACCCCTTCCAGATAGAAGTCCGAGCCCACAAAGCCCGTGATCAGGCTGTCATCCTCCAGGATGACCGAGCGGTCCGAGCAGATCACGGGGATGCCGGCGTCCTTGGCCTCCCGGAGCACGTTGTCCCAGCCGTCCTCCACGATAGGCGCGAAAGCGATCACGTCCACCTGGTAGGCGATGAAGGATCGGATGGCGTCTATCTGGTTTTCCTGCTTTTGCTCGGCGTTCTTGAACATCAGCTGGACGCCCGCGCGCTGGGCCGCGGTGATCACCGAGCGGGTATTGCCGATGCGCCAGCCGCTCTCTGAGCCCAGCTGGGAGAAGCCCAGGATGATGGGGCGCTCAGCGCCCTTATCGCCCCCTTCGGGGCCCCGGGGGAGCATCAGGATGACCGCCGCCACAGCGACCGCTAAAACAGCGAACAATACCGCCAGCCTTTTCATGCGCAAAACTCACTTCTTTGTGTCTTGAAGACTTTTACATACGCATTATAGCATGGATACCCTTGATGGGGACAAGCGTTTCCGCGGGTTACTTCGTGTCCGGCATTTGGCGCAGATACCACTGGCTTCCGTCTGTCTCCAGGCGCACCGTGCCCATGGAGATAAAGTAATGCGGGATTTTCCGGGCTATTAGCTGCTTGGCCAGGTTTTCACCCTTGCTTTTCGTGCTGGTGATGACAACGGCCTCCGGCGAGATATGTTCATAGGTTTCCGCGCGGAGGCGGTTAAGGCCGTGATGCGGAGATTTCAGGATGTCCACATCCATCAGCTCCGGGTATTTTTCCCCCAGCAGGGCCAGGCTTTCCCCGGTGACATCAGCGGTCAGCAGCACGCTGCGCCCGCCAAAGGTGATGTTGAGCATCATACCCCGGTAGTTCATGGGGATGTTGGTGACAGGACGGTCATCGTTAAAAAAAGTGAGGACTGCCTGGCCCATCCGAAGCGTATCCCCATTTTTCACCTGATGGTAGGGCACGCCCTTTTTAATAATCTGGGCCACGGTGTCCTGATGCTCTTTGAAACGGTAATCCATTGGAACCATCGACAGGAATACTCCGGGCAGGCAATCCCGGATCAGCAGCTGCCGCTGGGCCAGGATATGGTCGCCGTGGGGGTGGGTATTAAAGAAATAATCGATTTTTCCCACCATCTGCGCCCTGAAAAATTGCTCCAGGGTATCAGCGTTGAAGGCCACGCCGCCGTCCACCAGCATCGACTCACCGCCCGAGCGCACCAGGATGGCGTCCCCTGTGCCGATGTCGATAAAATCGATAACCAGGCGGTCCTCTGCCTCCTCAAAGGGATGGGACTCCGCCAATGGCGCCCCGTACTGGCGCGCGTTTGCCTGGGGAGCGTGCAGCACCGCTGGCTCAGCCAGCACTGGCTGCAGGAGGAGGCAAATGGCCGCAAGAAAGACCGGGAATTTTTTCATAACATACTCCAATTTGGAATAATCAATTAAAATCCGTGTCAGCATACCCAAAAATGGAGGAACGGTCAAGGAGGGGCGCGGATTGGCCGCCCTGTGATATAATCAAAACCAGATCAAACCCGACAGGAGAAGCCCATGCCCTACCGCAGCGTATTTGAGATTATCGGCCCCGTGATGATCGGCCCTTCCAGCTCCCACACGGCCGGGGCCGTGCGCCTGGGGCAATTGGCGCGCGGCATTTTTGGGGAGGAGCCGGGGGAGATTACGGTGCGTTTCTATGGCTCCTTTGCCCAGACCTACCGGGGCCATGCCACGGATGTGGCGGTGGTGGCGGGGCTTTTGAACTTCCAGACAGATGATGCCCGCATCCCGGACTCCCTGGAGCACGCCAGGGAGCGCGGTATTTCCGTCAGCCTGATTCCCGAGGCAGATCCCCCTCAGCACCCCAATACCCTGGCGATGGAACTGGCAAACGGCGCCAACACATTAAGGGTGACCGGCGTATCCCTGGGCGGAGGCGCCGTGCGGCTGACGGAGCTGGAGGGTTTCCCATTAAACCTCACCGGCGAAAACCCGGCCATCCTCATCCTGCATCTGGACACCCCGGGCGTGGTGGCGGCCGTGACGGCAAGGCTGGCGCAAAATGAGATCAATATCAGCCACATGGGCTTATCCCGGCGGGGCCGGGGCAAGGTGGCGCTGATGGTCATTGAAACGGACCAGGCCGTCCCTAAAGAGGTGGCGGCCGAACTGATGGGCGCCCGGCATGTGATAAGGGTGGCCCTGCTTCAGGGCTAAGGAGAGATATGTTCAACAGCATTCAGGAACTGGTGGCGCTGGCCCAAGACGGCGGCGTGCCCCTCTGGCAGGTGATGCTCAGCCAGGAGGCGGAAGTCACCGGCCGCGGGCAGGAGGAGATCCTGGAAGAAATGGCCGGCAATTACCGGGTGATGAAGGAGGCGGCCAAGGCAGGCATCCAGGGCGTGACCACCCATTCGGGGATGTGCGGCGGGGACGCCAAACGGCTGTATGACTACCTGGAAAAGGGCAGCGTTTTAACGGACAGCACCCTGCTGAAAGCCGTCTGCTACGCCATCGCCACCAACGAGGTCAACGCCGCCATGGGCCGGGTTTGCGCAACGCCCACCGCGGGTTCCGCCGGGGTCTTGCCCGGGGTGATGCTGGCGATGCAGGAGAAGTATTATCTGCCGGACAGCGCCATCGTGCGCCACCTGTTCACCGCCGGGGCCATCGGCTTTGTGATAGCCAACCGGGCCAGCATTTCCGGCGCCGCCGGGGGCTGCCAGGCCGAGATCGGCTCCGCCAGCGCCATGGCCGCCGCCTCGGTCACGGAACTTGCTGGCGGCACGCCCCACCAGGCTGCCCACGCGATGGCCCTGGCGCTTAAAAACATGCTGGGCCTGGTCTGCGACCCACTGGCGGGGCTGGTGGAAGTGCCCTGCATCAAAAGGAACGCCGCCGGCGCCTCAAACGCCCTTGTTACCGCGGAGATGGCACTGGCCGGCATCGAATCCAAGATCCCCTGGGACGAGGTGATCGAGGCCATGCACCAGATCGGCTGCGCCATGCCCGTTACCTTCAAGGAGACCGCCCAGGGCGGCCTGGCGGCCACCCCCACCGGGGAGGAGTGGAAGCGATTGTTGTGGTCGTGATGTGGTTTTTCACGGGGCGCTGGTAAAAGGCGCCCTTTTTTTATTCCTGCCCCAGCCAGGCCAGATTGGCGTCCGTGGCCAGAGAGTCCAGGGAATAGACGGCCAGGATCTGGTCGCACCCAGCCTCCCGCGCTAAACGAAGGGGGCTTTGCCTCCAGGCGCGCAGGTCCAGGATGATGACGCGGCTGTAGTGGGGCACCAGCAGGGGCGCCAGGCTGTTGCCGAAGGAATCCTTCAGCATCATCAGCACCGGCCCCCGGGGATTGTCCAGGTTCCGGATATCGCTCAGGCCGTGGTTTCCGTCCAGAAAGACCGGGTATTGGTCAGGCTCTTCCAGGTGTTCGGGGAAAAACAGGCTGGCGTAGGTGTCCGGGGCGTTGTCAAAGGTGATTTCCAGGTTTTGCCCGGCGTCCCACATAGCCAGGGTGTCCGGCGGGGTGGCCCATAGGCCGCTGCGGGAATAGTTGCTGCCCAGAAAGCCCGGGCTTTCGCTTACAGTAAAGACGCTGGCCGGGATGGGATCAAATCCCAGCAGCGGCGCCGCCTGGCGGTAGGCCAGATAGGCGCCTTCCCCGTTCCAGTGGGGATCGGTGCGGTAATACAGCGGTGAGGCGTGCCTGCTGAAGGCCTCAAACAGGGGTGCCGCCTGAACGGTTCCGGGAGGGCTTTCTTCCAGGCGTTTTATCACCTCCCCGTCCGGCCAGGGGAAATAGCCTTCCTGGCCGGAAACCGCGCCGGCAGCAGGAGGGCACACCAGGGTGAGGGGCAGCCCAGCGTTTTTGGCAAACTCTGACAGCAGGGCCAGATTCCGCTCAAGGCGTTCCCAGTCCCGGGGCAATGGCGCCTGGACCAGAGCGCCGTCTTTAAGCCGCCACACCTCATCAGCCGCCATGGTGCCCGACAGGAGCCGGCGCTGGGCATCCAGGCCCACCCAGTTGGCCCTGAAGGGGAAGTGATCCCCCAGGAAGGCTTCAATATCCCGGCTGAACTGCCCGCCTTCCATTGTCAGGGCCGGCGGTTTGGCCAGATAGCGCTTTTCAAGGGGGCTGAAGTCCTGCCGGGGCAATACCGCCAGCAGGATACCCATCACCAGGATCAGGGCGGCGAAGAAGGCCGGGAGCAGACGGGGAGCGGCGCTGTTTTTCTTCATACGCGTCAAAACCTGAAGTACAGAAAGGGATTGTAACCCTGGCTCACCAGGGCCGCCGCGCACAGCAGGAAGAGGGCGCAAAGGAACAGGTCCTCAGCCATCCGGGGCAGGCGGAATTTCCAGGGGACGCTGGCCAGGGCGCACACCGCCATCAGCGGCAGGAAGGCCCTCACAAACCCA
>JAQVQY010000001.1 GCA_028701335.1 Eubacteriales bacterium | reverse complement strand
GAACTACCGGTGGCAAAGGCGAAGGGGCCCCACCTGTTCCCATCCCGAACACAGAAGTTAAGCCCTTCAGCGCTGATGGTACTTGGCTGGAAACGGCCCGGAAGAGTAGGTCGCCGCCGGTTCCCAAGACTGCGGAGGAGCAGTCCTCCGCAGTCTCATTTTCCTCAGTAGCTCAATGGCAGAGCACCCGGCTGTTAACCGGGTTGTTGTAGGTTCGAGTCCTACCTGGGGAGCCAACAATAGCCTGAATCCGAACCTCTGATTTAGTTTGTCAAAGGCGCTCTGGGATTTGTGATTTGGGGCCAAGGGAAAGCCGTTACCCATTAGGGCAACGGCTTTCTTTATTGAATAGAAATGACATCATATGATACCGTATGCTGTGCTGATTGTATGGCGTCAAGCGCCTCTTATCACTATGCAGGCATCCGGCTCATGAACCGATAACAACTGAGCCGCTTAATCAGTATCATACATGTCTACTCCCGGCGCTTTTTGCACCCGTCCCTTCAGAAAACGATTGGGACTGAGTCCATCCTCAGTCAAGCTATGGATTTTGACTCTGGCCTCCACGTCCTTGGGCATATTGGCGAATAAGAGTGCCATCTCCCAATGACGAATGCTCAAGGCTCCATACTATTTGGTTGTTGGAAATCCCGGTCTGTCGTCCATAGGCATAATTGCTTGTTACATTTGTTTTTAAACATATTGTGTTAATATGTTTCCTTTGAAGGGGACGCGTGTTTTCAAACACATTAAGGGAATTACATCGGCAGAAAGTGCTTACGCAGGTTATACTTGCGAAAGAATTTGATGTGACATTCAAAACAGCCTATAGGATGGGTCCGGCGAAAGATGGCCAGATATCAGCAAGTCGGCGAAGTAGACCCTGTTTTTCTGCGTAACCTCAGACTATCTTCTTGGTCTGTCGGAAGATCCAGGCAAACATGCCTATCCAGCCGCCATTTCCACCGAAACGACCAACTGCATGCCTCCCGTCTCCAAGGGAGGCCTGGAGGGAACCATCCAGGAAGCCAATGACAGCATTCGGAAAGAAGCTTGGAAAGAAAGGAAGCCCGGCAAGTAGTTGCCTCGGCTTGATAATGGAAGGGAGATTTCAGATGAAAAAGTTGCTTGCTGTTGTCCTCGTTCTTGCTTTGCTGGCCCCCAGTATTGCCATGGCAGTAGAACTGACACCCATGAGTGATGAACAGATCCTCAAACTGCATGAATCCATACTGACCGAAATGCGCAACCGGGGGATATACCCGTATGTATCCTTGAAGAGCGGATCGTCCGGCGATGAGGTAGCCAACCTGCAAAGGCGTCTGGCTACTCTCGGGTACTATACCAAAGATGCGACCGGTAAGTTCGATGGTGCAACGGCGGCAGCACTGAAAGCGTTTGAGAAAGCCGCTGGGCTGAAGCAGGATGGCGCAGCATCGGTGGATGATCAAGAAGCGTTGTATAACGCGAAAGCTCCGGTAAAGCCCACGCCAACCCCAAAACCCACGCCCAGGCCTACGCCAACCAAAAAGCCAACCCCGACGCCTGATCCACGCAAGGCGTATGGGCGTTTTGACTATACCTCAGTTGCCCGCACGCCCGACTCATACAGGGGAGATATGGTCAAGATCTCGGGATACGTTGTGCAGGTGTTAGGCGATGCCCGCAATGGATTTGAACTGCGCGTCGCCACCAAGGGCCGCTATGACAACATCCTATACATCTTTACGGCCGGCAACCACAACGCCAATATCCTCGAAAAGGATCGAATTAACTTCTATTGCCGTCTGGCCGGAACGATTACCTATACGACGGTCATGGGCGCGTCTATAACAATCCCTGCAGCATACTGTGACTTCTACCAGTATATTCAGTAGTAACCGAATTGAGGTGCAGCGTGGGATCCTTGTGTTCCACAAGGCTCGGGGATACTTGCATGTGTTAGGCCGCCAAATGATGAAGTATTCTCCATGCCACCTACACACTTAGCGGATAAATTTCCAATGCAGCTAACCTGCTTCATTGAAGCGCCCGGTGTTTGCCGACGTAGGAAAATCTAAAACAGCTGTTGGCGGTGATGCTTCCGGTGTTCACATAGCTGGACTGCTATGTCGCCAGCTGCTTTATTTAATATTGCGCGCGTCCAATTTTTCATTGAACCATCGCGAACGAGCTGCCACGAAACCGTGGGCATGAAAAACTGTGCTTTTGACAGAACCAGCGACTGAGGACTGGGTACAATGCCTCTGAAGGATAAGCGCGTACGCGCGGAAAGGGCGCCTATGGAAGACATCCTGCATATCAATGCCCTGAGCCTCTATGTGGCCGACATCAGCCGCAGCGAGGCGTTTTACCGGCGGATATTCCAGGCGGATATCACCCGGGTGAATGAAAAGAACATTGTGGTGGACATGGGCAACCTGCTTTTAAACCTGCTGGATATGAGCCTGTCATACCAGGAAACCAGCGCCGCCCGGGGGCCGCTGCCCATGGAAATCAGCATCTGGGTGGTAAGCGTGGATCTGGTGTATGAGGAGCTGATGAAGCGGGGCGCGGCGTTCCTGGCTCCGCCCAGAGATCAGCCCTGGGGAATGCGCAACGCCGCCTTCTTTGATCCGGATGGGCATCGTTTTGAGATCGCCAGCAAGATAGAGGAGCCACAGCATCGCGGGGCAGCGCAATAACGAAGAGAAGGAGATCAGGTCATGTATAATTTGCTTGTAGGGGGCGCCGCGGGCCAGGGCGTGGAATCGGCGGTGACGGCGCTGGAATTTTTCTTCAAGCACGCCGGCAGCGGGGTTTTCACGATGCGGGATTTAATGTCGCGCATCCGGGGCGGCCACAACTTTTCCCGGATACGCTTTGGCCCAGGGACACCCAAGGCCCACAGCGAACGCCTGGACGGCGTGATCGCGCTCAATGAGGAGACGGCGGCCATCCACCGTGAGGCGCTCAGCCAGGAAGGCTTTATCCTGATGGACAGCGCCGCGAAATCGGAGGATCCCCGCGTGATCCGGATCGACATGGCGCAGATAGCCAAAACCCTGGGCAACGCCAGGACGGCGGGCAGCGTGGCGGTGGGCGCGGCGCTGAAGCTCTTTGGGGTGGCGCTGGACGAAAAGAGCGCGGCGGAAGTCTTCGGGCGGGTTTTAAAGCCTGAGTATGTAGGCATCAATGTGCAGGCGGCGCTCGCGGGGTATGAGGCGGCGCCTGGGCGGTTCACACTGCCGGAAGGACACGCCCGGGATATGATGCTCCTGAGCGGCAATCGGGCAATCGCACTGGGGGCGCTGGCGGCCGGCGTGCAGTTTTACGCGGCCTATCCCATGTCGCCCTCCACCTCCATTCTGGAATCCCTGGCCCAGTGGGCCAAGGAGGCGGGCATTGTGGTGGAGCAGGCGGAGGATGAGATTGCCGCCATCAACATGGCGCTGGGCGCTTCCTATGCCGGCGCCCGGGCGATGACCGGCACCTCCGGCGGCGGACTGAGCCTAATGGTGGAGGCGATCGGGCTGGCGGGGATGACGGAAATCCCTGTGGTCATTGTGGACGCGCAGCGGCCGGGCCCCGCCACCGGCCTTCCCACCCGCACTGAGCAGAGCGACCTGAAGTTTGTCATCTCAGCCGCCCAGGGGGAGTTCCCGCGCATGGTGATCGCCGCGCGCGGCCACGCGGACGCTTTCCGGCAAACCATACGAGCGGTCAACCTGGCGGAGAAATACCAGATACCTGTCCTTCTGCTCACTGACCAGTACCTGGCCGACGCGACGGCGAGTATCCCGCTGCTGGACCCGGAAATTTTCCCGCGCTATGAGCCGGAGATGGTTCCCCTTACGAGGGAATACGCCCGTTACCGCTATACCGACAGCGGGATTTCGCCCCGCCGGTTCCCGGGGGATAAGGAAGCGCTGGTGAACATTGACTCTGACGAACATAATGAACGCGGCGATATCATTGAGGACAGTGAAACACGGATCAGGATGATGGACAAGAGGATGGGGAAATTAAAACTGCTGGAAAAAGAACTGGAGGAGCCTGACTGGCTGGGAGATGAGAATCCTCAGGTCATGCTGGTTGGCTGGGGATCCATGCATGGCCCGCTTCAGGAAGCGGTGGAGCTGCTCAACCGGGAGGGGCGGAAACGCTATGGCGCGCTGGTCTTCGGCGATGTCTGGCCGCTGCCCCAAAAAAAGCTGAGGCTGGCGGCGGAACACGCCGGGGCCTTGATCAACGTTGAACAAAACTATACAGGCCAGCTGGCCGGTCTTATCCGCGAGGAAACTGGGATCGTGATGAGCGCCAGCGTCCTGCGATACGACGGCCGGCAGATGACCGGGGAAGAGATCGCGCAGCGCGTTATTAAGGAGAGTTTCTGATGAGCGCCACTGAGTTTAAAAAGCTGGAAACAGCCTGGTGTCCTGGCTGCGGCAACTTTGGCATTCTGGATTCATTGAAGCTGGCGCTGGAAGCGCTGGGCAAGGATCCCCATGAGGTGGTGATCGTGGGCGGCATCGGCCAGGCGGCCAAGACGCCCCAGTACCTGCGGGCCAACAGCTTCTGTGGCCTGCACGGCCGGGCGCTGCCACCGGCGGTGGCCATGAAGATGGCCAACCCGAATCTGACGGTGATTATCAACACCGGGGATGGCGACTCCTATGGCGAGGGCGGCAACCATTTCCTCCACAACATCCGGCGCAACGTGGACATCACGCACTTTGTGCATGACAACCAGGTTTACGGCCTTACCAAGGGACAGTCATCTCCCACCACCCTTGAGGGCATGGTGACAGACGCCCAGGCGGAAGGCAGCCAGAACACGCCTTTTAACCCCGTGTTGATCGCCCTGGTGGCGGGCGCTGGCTTTGTGGCCCGGGGTTTCAGCGGCAAGCCTGAGCATCTGCAGATGCTGATGGAGCGCGCGATCAGCTACAAGGGCTATGCGCTGGTGGACATCTTCCAGCCCTGTGTGAGCTTTAACAAGCTCAACACCTTTGCCTGGTATAATCAGCGGGTGTATGAGCTGGACAAAAGCCACGACACCAGGGACCGGATGGGCGCGATGCGGCGCGCCAAGGAGTTCGGAGACCGGATCCCCATCGGTGTGCTGTTTGAAGAAGAGAGGCCCACTTTCCACGAGAAAAACAGCAGCCTGAAAGAAGGACAGGTGCTGGCCGGCAGAAAGAACGATCCCATGCTGCTAAACAAGCTTATGCGCGCAATGGTTTAGGAGGCCATCCATCGGTCCTGAGGCCATAAAAACGAAGTGATTTGGACGAACCTGTTTCCGCATGCTATAATCATCCCTGCATAATAGGGGAGGAAAAACATGCGGGATGTGATTATCATTGGCGCTGGGGTAGTGGGGTGCGCCGTGGCCCAGCGCCTGGGGCGCTACACGGGAGAGGTGCTGGTGCTGGAAGCGGATAACGACATAAGCTGCGGTGCCAGCAAGGCCAACAGCGGGATTGTCCACGCCGGATACGACGCCGTGCCGGGAACGGACAAAGCGCGGCTGAACACCAAAGGCGCCCGGATGATGCCCAGCCTATGCTCAAGCCTGGGCGTGCCCTATGGGAAACCCGGGGCACTGGTGCTGGCGTTTGACGAAGGAGACAAGCCGGCGCTTGAGGAGCTCCTGAAAAAGGCCAGGGAAAACGGCGTTCCCGGCTGCCGGATCATTGGGCGTGAGGAAATCCTGAAAATGGAGCCGCTGGTGAATCCGGAGGTTTACTACGCGCTGTATGTACCGGAGTCCGGGCTGGTGAGCCCTTATGAGCTGACCTGCGCCCTGGCGGACTCCGCGGCCGAAAACGGCGTCCGGTTTCAACTGAATACGCGGGTGAAAGCCCTGCGCCGCGAGGGGGATGCCTGGCTGGTTGAAACCGACCGGGGCGATTACGCCTGCCGCTCGGTGGTCAACTGCGCGGGCGTGGGCGCGGGGGAGCTGCACAACCAAATTTCGAGCCGCCAGGTGGAGATCGTTCCCCGGCGCGGGCAATATTACCTGTTGGACCATACGCTGCCGCTGGCTTTTCAGATGACGCTGTTTCAGCTGCCCACCCCCATGGGAAAGGGCGTGCTGGTGACTCCCACTACCCACGGGAACCTACTGTTTGGACCCACGGCCGAGGACATCCCGGACGGCGGGGACACCGCCACCACCCACAAGGGCCTTCAGGAGGTGCTCCAGAAGGTGCGCCTGAGCTATCCTGATGCCGGCACGCGCACGGTAATCACCACGTTTTCAGGCATCCGTGCCCATGAGAAAGGCGGGGACTTCATCATTGGCGCTGTGGAAGGGGCGCCCGAGGGCGCCTTTGAGGCCATCGGCATTGAAAGCCCGGGCCTGACCGCGGCGCCCGCCATAGGGGAGGAGTTGGGAGATTGGGTGGCCTATTACCTGAAGATGCCCGTGAACCCCCGCTATATCCCGCCTACGCCTGTACCCAAGGCCTTTTCCGCCATGACCGAAGAGGAGCGCCGCATTGCCTGCCAGACGGATCCTGACTATGGCAAGGTGATCTGCCGCTGTGAAACAGTGACGGAGGCGGAGGTCAGGAGGGCCATCCGGCGGCATGTGGGCGCCAGGGATATTGACGGCGTGAAACGCCGGGTGCGCGCCGGCATGGGGCGCTGCCAGGGCGGTTTCTGCATGACGCGGGTGATGGAGATCATCAGCGAGGAAACGGGCATTCCCTTTGAGGAAGTCAGCAAAAAAGGCCCGGGCAGCGCTGTGCTCAATGGACCGATTGGAGAGGCGCGAAATGTCTGAAAAGATAAAAGCCATTGACCTTTTGATCATTGGCGCGGGCCCGGCGGGCCTGGCAGCCGCCATCGCCGCCAAAAAGGCTGGCGTGATGGACCTTGTTGTACTGGAACGTGAGGATGAGCAGGGCGGCATTCTAAACCAGTGCATCCATAACGGCTTTGGTTTGCATCGCTTTAAGGAAGAGCTGACCGGCCCTGAGTACGCCCAGCGGGATATCCGCGAGGCCCGGGATCTGGGAATCAATGTACGCTGCGGCGCCATGGTGCTTGATATCACACCGGATAAGGTGGTCACTGTTGTCAGCCGGGAGAAAGGACTGGAGACCTTCCGGGCCCGGGCGGTGATCCTGGCCATGGGCTGCAGGGAACGGCCCCGGGGAGCGCTTGCCATTCCCGGCACCCGGCCTGCCGGCGTCTTCAGCGCCGGCACCGCCCAGAAAATCGTGAATATGATGGGCTATATGCCGGGGAAGGAGGTTGTGATCCTGGGCAGCGGGGACATCGGCCTCATCATGGCCCGGCGTATGACGCTTCAGGGAGCAATAGTCAGGGCCTGCGTAGAGCTTATGCCCTACTCCAGCGGCTTAAACCGCAACATCGTCCAGTGCCTGGATGACTATGGCATCCCCCTGATGCTCTCCCACACCGTCATTGACGTGAAGGGGCAGGGCCGGGTTGAGGGCGTCACCGTTGCCCAGGTGGGGGAGGATCGGCTGCCCATCCCGGGGACTGAGCAGGACATCCCCTGCGACACACTGCTGCTTTCAGTAGGGCTGATTCCCGAGAATGAGCTGTCCCTGGGCATTGGGGTTACGATTTCCAACACCACACAGGGCCCCATAGTGGATAACCGCTTTGAAACGGATGTGCCCGGCGTCTTCGCCTGCGGGAATGTGCTTCATGTACATGACCTGGTGGACTTTGTAAGCCAGGAGAGCGCCCAGGCCGGCGAAGCCGCCGCCCGATACCTGGCGGGCTATGAGGATACGGGCGCCGTGGAGGTGCAGGTTGTGGACGGCGCCGGGATCCGGGGCACGGTGCCCCAGCGCCTGATCATCCCTGAGGGGGAAATCGCTGAAGGGCTTGAGATGATGTTCCGGCCTGACCGTGTTTACAACAATTGTTTTCTCACCATTAGGGCGGGCGGGACGGTGCTGCTGAGCCAGCGCCGGCGCATCCTCACCCCGGGGGAAATGGCTACGGCAAAGCTGAGCCCCCAGTTGCTTGGGACACTCAGGAATGAAAAGGAACTGCGGCTGGAAATTACCGCCGAAAAGCAGGAGAACTGACCGGAGGACAGACCATGGCAAAGAAATACCTCATCATCGGCGGCGTTGCGGGCGGAGCCTCGGTTGCGGCGCGCTTAAGGCGCTTGGACGAGCGGGCTGAGATCACGATGCTGGAGCGGGGTCGGGATGTGTCCTTTTCCAACTGCGCGCTTCCCTACTTTATCGGCGGGGACATAGGCTTAAGCGGGGAGCTGATCCTGGTGAGCCCGGATACCTTCTGGCAGCGCTACCGTATCCGTGCCCGGACGCTGACGGAGGCCGCAGCCATCGACCGGGAAAACAAAACCGTGCTGGCGCGCAACCTTCAGACTGGGCAGGAGGAAACCCTGCCCTATGATGCCCTGTTCCTCTCTCCCGGCGCCAGCCCCATCATGCCGGCCAGCCTCCCCGGCATCAGCCTGCCCCATGTTTTCAGCGTCCGCAATGTGGTGGATGTGGAGCGGATTGACGCGTATCTCAAGGATCACGCTGTCAGGGAGGCAGCGGTCATCGGCGGAGGCTTTATCGGCCTTGAGATGGCGGAAAACCTGCGCCATCGGGGCCTTGAGGTCACCGTGGCGGACATGGCGCCCCAGGTGATGCTGCCCTTTGACAGGGACATGGCCCAGTTTCTGCATAAGGAAGTCCTGGACCACGGTGTGGCGCTGGCCCTGGGGGATGGCCTTATGGAAATCCATTCTGATCATGTCACGCTTGCCTCAGGCCGGGAAATTCCTGCCCAAGTTGTGATTATGGCTATTGGGGTGAGGCCTGAAACAGCGTTGGCCACAGGCTGCGGGCTTGAGATTGGTCCCACCGGTGGCATCAAGGTTGACGGCGCCATGCGCACCTCTGATCCCAGCATTTATGCTGTGGGAGACGCGGCGGAGTTGGTGAACTTTCAGACCGGAAAGCCCTGCCGGCTGCCCCTCGCCGGCCCTGCCCTGCGGCAGGCACGCCATGCCGCAACGGCGCAGACCGAAGAGGTGCCGGATATCCCAGGCGTGCTTGGCTCCAGCGTCATCCGGGTATTTGGCCTGACCGCCGCGTCCACCGGCATGAACGGCAAGGCCCTTCGGGATGCGGGCATTGACTATGGTGTGTCCTTTGTGGTGGCCAATGACATCGTGGGCATCATGCCCGGCGCTTCACCGATTTTCCTGAAGCTGTTCTTTGAGAAGACCGGCGGCAAGGTGCTGGGCGCGCAGGCAATTGGGCAGGGAGCTGCGGAAAAACGGATTGATGTGATCGCAACTGCCGTCCGCTTTGGGGCAAGCGTGCATGATCTGAAGGACCTGGACCTGTGCTACAGCCCGCTGTATTCCACAGCCCGGGATCCTGTGAATCAGGCGGCGCTGCAGGCCACAAACCTGCTGGAAGGCAAACTGCGCCAGGTGCTGTTCAGCCAGGTGCGGGAGCTTGCGGAAAAAGGTGAATACCTCCTGGATGTTCGGGAGACGGACGAGTATACTCAGGGGCATGTGAAGGGATCCAAAAACATCCCGCTAAGCCAGCTGCGCGAGCGGATGGATGAAATTCCCCGGGACCACCCGGTTTACGTTTTCTGCCGCAGCGGCGCCCGCAGCTATAACGCGTCGCGCGCGATGATGCAGGAGGGCATTGACGCCTACAATATCGCGGGCTCTTTTCTGGCGCTGTCCTGGCATGAATATTATCAGGATCAGACCTTCAACCGGGAGCCCATCGTGACGGGATATAATTTTGAATAGGCACATTCTTCGAGGTTTTGCGATGTGTTGACATGGGGGGATACCGTTTGTTACAATGTGCCTGTCCGGCATTCCCGCCAATGTAAGACGGAATGGCTGTTTTGATACACAGGGGCTCTACCGGCGACGCAAGCATTGCATCGCCGTTTCTACACAGGACGCGTAAGCAGACTGCACGAGATATAGTTGCTTCTTGCTTTTCATGCACCTTCATTCTGAATGCCGCCAGGCCTTTTGGCTGACGGCTTTTTGCGTGAGTACGGACACATTGATATTGAAACGCATCAGAAATGATGAAGAAGGAGGAGAGCATGCCGCCCATTGTTTGGGTTATAATCGCGCTCGCGGCCGCCGCCCTGGGCGGTGCCGGGGGATTCGCCTACCACAAGAACACCAGCGAAAAGAAAATTGGCCGCGCCGAAACATACGCCAAAGAACTGCTTGATGACGCCGCCAGAAAAGCGGAAGAAAACAAAAAAAGTGCCATCCTGGAAGCCAAGGAAGAGGTCCTTCGCCTGAAGACCGAGCTGGACCGAGAGATCTCCAGCCGCCGCAATGAGCAGCTGCGCAGCGAACGCCGCGTGGCCCAGCGGGAAGAGACGCTGGACAAAAAGTTGGACAACCTGGAAAAGCGCGAAGAACGCATGAACCAGAAATCTGAGGAAATCGACCATCGCCTGGCTGAAGCCGAGCGGCTCAGGGATCAGCAGTCCAGTGAGCTTGAGCGCATCGCCGGGCTCACCGCTGATGAGGCCACCCAGGCCATCATCGCCCGGGTGGAGAAGGAAGCCTACCATGACGCCGCCGCCGCCGTGCGGGACATTGAACTAAACGCCAAGGAAGAGGGCAATAAAAAGGCCCGGAACATTATCGCCATGGCGATTCAGAAGTGCGCTTCCGACCATGTGTCGGAAACCACCGTATCCGTCATCCCCCTGCCCAATGACGATATGAAAGGCCGCATCATTGGTCGTGAGGGCCGCAATATCCGCGCCCTTGAGGCAGCCACCGGCGTTGACCTGATCATTGACGACACCCCCGAGGCGGTGATCATCTCCGCCTTTGATCCCATCCGCCGGGAGACGGCCCGCATCGCCATTGAGCGCCTGCTGGCCGACGGCCGCATCCACCCCGCCCGCATTGAGGAGATGGTGGAGAAAGCCAAGAAGGAAATTGACGAGCAGATCAAGGAAGCCGGCGAACAGGCCGTGTTTGAGACCGGGCAGCACGGGCTGCACCCGGAGATTGTTAAGCTGTTGGGCCGCATGCGCTACCGCACCAGTTACGGGCAAAACGTGTTGAAGCACTCGATTGAGGTGTCCCACCTGGCAGGGCTGATGGCAGCGGAGCTGGGAGCCGATGTGCAATTGGCCAAGCGCGCTGGGCTCCTTCATGACCTGGGCAAGGCGGTTGACCGGGAACAGGAGGGCACCCACACCGCCCTGGGCGGGGAAATCGCCCGCAAGTACCGGGAACATCCGGAAGTCATCCACTGTATCCTGGCCCACCATAACGATGAGGAACCCATGACCGTGGAAGCGGTGCTGGTGCAGGCGGCTGACGCCATCTCCGCCGCCAGGCCCGGTGCCCGGCGCGAGATGCTGGAGAACTATATCAAGCGCCTGAACAAACTTGAGGAAATCGCCAACAGCTTTACCGGTGTGGACAAAAGCTATGCCATCCAGTCCGGCCGCGAGCTTCGCATCATGGTGAAGCCCGAGGACGTAAACGACGAGGGCATCCGCGTGATGGCCAAGCAGATCGCCAAGCAGATTGAGGACGAGATGGAATTCCCCGGGCAGATCCGGGTGAACGTCATCCGGGAAACCCGGAGCGTGGAACTCGCCAAGTAAGACTTTACTGACGCAAGAAGGCGGGGAGTCCCTCAAAGGAAGTCCCCGCCTTTTTCATTGTGTCCCATTCGCATGATAAAGCGTTATAATGGGCGCATCACGAGAACGAGAGGCGGGGCAAGGTGAAAGAGCTGCTGGAGATTTATCTGCTGTTTTTTAAGATGGGGTCGGTGACCTTTGGCGGGGGCTACTCAATGCTGCCGATTTTAAGGCGGGAAATCGTGGAGAAGCGCGCTTGGCTCACCGAAGAGCAGGTGATGGACTTTTTCGCCGTGAGCCAGACACTGCCCGGTCTCATCGCGTCAAATGTCTCGGTGTTCATCGGCTACCAGCGCCGCAAGACGCCGGGAGCCATCGCCGCAGCCCTGGGCGTGGTGACTCCAAGCATCATCATCATTACCTTGATTGCGTCCCTGATGCAGGATTTCCAGAACAATCCCGTGGTGCGCCACGCCTTTAAGGGCATCGCCATCTGCGTATGCGCCCTGATCCTGGACGCGGTCATCAGCATGTGGAAGCGGGGCGTGAAGGACTGGGTGGGTGTTCTCATCACTGTGACAGTGTTCACGCTGGCGGTATTTACCCAGGTGTCTCCCGTTTGGCTGGTGCTTGTCTCCGCCCTGGCTGGCGTAACCGTAAAGAGGGCGGGAGAGGGCAAGACATGATTTACCTTCAGCTGGCCTGGGAATTCATGCAAATCGGCCTGTTTGCCGTAGGCGGAGGCATGGCCACCCTGCCCTTTTTGCAGCGGCTGGGCGAGCGCACCGGCTGGTTTGACCAGCAGCTTATCACCGACATGATCGCTATCTCCGAATCTACTCCGGGGCCCATCGGCATCAATATGGCCACCTTTGTGGGTTACAACACCGCGGGCGTTTTTGGCGGCATTGTGGCCACCCTGGCTGAGATCCTGCCCTCCATCATTATCGTGGTGCTGGTGTCAAAATCACTGGCACGCTTCAGCTCAAGCAAGTATGTGACATATGCTTTTTACGGCCTGCGCCCGGCGGTTACGGGGCTGATCGCTGCCGCTGTGGTGAGCGTTTTCAGGACGGCGGTTTTGGACTTTGACCTTTACCAACAGACCGGGGTGCTGTCAGACCTGATCAGCCTGAAGTATATCCTTTTCTTCGCCATCATGCTGGCGGGCATCCGGAAATTTAAAAAGAGCCCCATTCTCTATATCGCAATATCAGCCATGGCAGGGATATTGTTGAAGTTTTAGCGGGAAATCCATATAATTTCCGGGAACAGGAGGGATAAGGGGATGAATGTGCAGCTCATCCGGCGTCTGCTGGAATCAGGCGAATGCGACCGCTATGGATATTGGAAGCCCAACGCCATCATGTCGTTCATGCAGGAGTTGGCGGGGCTTCACGCCGCGCGTCTGGGCACGGGCCGGCAGGCCATGATGGACCGGCACCAGGCGGTCTGGGTGGTGACCCGGCATGAGATGGTGATTGACCGCTATCCGGCCATCGCTGACACCATCGTGGGCAAGTCCTTTCCAACCCGGGCGCGCCGGGGCATCTACCCCCGCTTTTATCTGGTGGAGGATGAGGCAGGGCAACGGCTGGTGCGGGGCAGCAGCTTTTGGACGCTGGCTGACATTCGCAGCCGCGCTATGACCCAGGTGCCGGAAATCGCCGCCGCCATGCCGGACAATGAAGGCCTGGATAAACCCCTGCCCTATCCCGGAGGCGCTCAGGAGCTTATGGAAGGCCGGGAGATTCTGTACCGCTGGAAGCCCCTGTACACTGATATTGACCGCAACGGCCATGTGAACAACTCCCGGACCGCGGACTGGGCCCTGTGCTTCTTAAGCGAATGCGTTGACCTGAAGCGCCAGCCCATCCACACCCTCAAGGTAACCTTCCACCAGGAGATGCTGCCGGAGGAGGAAGTGGACCTGCGCTTTATGATAAACGGCGACGCGTTTTCCCTGCGCTGCCAGAAGGACGAGCGGACCTGCGTGACCCTGTCCGGTACGGTGTATGGAGGCTACAATCACGCGGGCAGCGAAGCCTGAGTTCACTTGACAGGGTATGTGGCCTTCCCTTAGGATGGCATTGGACGATTTGCTGTAGTGTTTTTAAAGGATGTAAGCAAAGATGAAGTTGGACAACGAACAACTATATAACCTGACCCATGGGTTTGAGGACTATGCCGGCCAGTTGGGGGCCATATCCCCGCCGGTGTATTTCAGCTCCCTGCATGTGTTCCCTACTTTTGAGGAATACATGAAGGCGGGAGCAGGGGAGGATGAGGAGGCCTTCATTTACGGCCGGGTATCCAATCCCACCGCGCGGCTTTTGGAGCAGAAGCTGGCGGCGCTGGAACACGGGGAAGACGCGCTGGTGTTCTCCTCCGGCATGGCGGCGGCCACCAGCGCCATCCTTGGCACCTGCCAGGCGGGGGACCACATCCTGTGTATGCGTGATTCCTACCGCCCCGTCCACCGTTTTATGGCTCAGGTGGGGAAGCCAAGGCTGAACATCGACATCAGTTTCGTGTCAGGCCAGGACCTGGAGGAAATCCGGAGTGCTATCCGCCCCACCACACGGCTGATGATCCTTGAGAGCCCGGCCACCTTTGTGTTCTCCGTGGTTGATTTGAAGGCCATTGCAGATATCTGCTGCGAGCGCGGGGTGAAGACTTACATGGACAACACCTACGCCACGCCCCTGAACCAGAACCCTCTTGACTTCGGCATCGACATCGTGATGCACACCTTGTCCAAATACGTCGGTGGCCACAGTGACCTGATTGGCGGCGCTTTGATTTCCCGGGATGGCGCATGGATCCATGAGATGCGCCACAGCGTCAGGGAATGGCTGGGTGGCATATTGGGACCGATGGAGGCCTGGCTGGCCATCCGCGGGCTTCGGTCGCTTGCCGCGCGGCTGGCGGTTCACCAGGATACGGCCATGAAAGTGGCGCTGTTTCTGGAAAGGCACCCCAAGGTCAAGCGGGTGCACTATACCGGGCTAATGTCCCATCCCCAGGCGGACCTCATTGCCCGGCAGATGCGCGGGCACACGGGGCTGATGAGCTTTGAGCTGGACCGGTCGCCTGAGGATGCGGTGAGGATGATCAACGCCCTTAAGCTCTATGGAAAGGGCTGTTCCTGGGGCGGCTATGAAAGCCTGGCCCTCTGCCCGATGTATGGCGCCGAGGAGGAAGAACTGCGTGACTCCGGCGTTTCCAGGGGCCTTGTCCGCATCCATTGCGGCCTGGAGGGCGCGGATAATCTGATCGCCGACCTGACGCAGGCGCTTGAGCAAGTATAACAGGCATGATGGCATGCCCATAAATAAAATTGGAGGTCGAAATTGATGAAGAAGAGACTGGTTGCAGCACTGCTCTGCCTGGCGCTGGTATTGCCGATTACCCTGGCAGGAGCCGCCACGGGTGTGGAACTCCGGTTCATTGACGTCTCCCCCAGCCCTGTTAGGCAGGAATACTTTGAGAAGACCTTTGCCAAGTTCCAGCAAGAAACAGGCATCGCGGTGGCGTATGAGAGCGTGCCGTGGGATGACGCGGCCAATAAGCTCACAATCCTGGGCGCTTCAAACCAATTGCCCGATGTAATTACCACATGGGCTGGCTGGTTGGGGCAGTTCACTGCCGCCAACTGGGTAATCCCGCTGAAGGACTACATAGCGGGCACTGAAGCCGAATACACGGACACTGTCACCAAGTTGGTCTGGAAAGGCGAAAACGAGCTATATGGTGATACCTATACCGTTCCGGATGGCATGATGGTCAAGGGCGTATTTGTACGCAAAGACTGGGCGGCTGAGGAAGGCCTTGAGCTGGATCCAGCCAAGGGTTGGACCTACACCGAGTATTTTGACACGGTTAGGAAACTCACCAACCCGGAAAAGAACCGCTATGGCACCTCCTTCCGTGGTGCGCGCGGTGCTTTTGACCCCTTGTTTGTGTACCTGCAAACTTTCACTGGTGGCCGGGCTTACGCGGATGACGGTTCCGCGCTGTTTAATTCCCCAGAGGCTACTGAGGCCTATAAAATTTGGAATGGTCTGTATCTGGATGGGAACGCTCCAAAGGATTCCATCAACTGGGGCTTCATCGAGATGGTAGACAACTTCACCGGCGGACTTACCGGCACCCTCATCAACGACTCGGAAGTGACGGCCACCTGCATCGCCAACATGGAGGATGACGAGTGGATGGTGATGCCTATGCCCGCAAGTGACGTGGACGGCCAAATTTACAACACCATCAACTCTCCTTATGCCTATTCCATTTCCGCCAACTCCCAAAACCCCGATGCTGCCTGGGAGCTGATTCAGTTCCTGACCAGGCCCGACAATAACATTGAATACTGCAAACTGACCGGGCTGATTCCCATTAAGAAGGATGTGGGTGACGATCCCTTCTATGGCCCGGATGGCTATTATGCCACATTCATGCAGCAGTTGAACGATCCAAAGCTCGTGGTACCATGCGCCTTTGGCCCTTTCAGCTACACTGATATGCACCAGGGCATGATGCATGAGGAAATGCAGAAATACCTCCTGGGCCAGCAGGACGCTGAGGCTTCCCTGGGCTATGTGGCAGGGGAGTTGGAGAATCGCATGAAGCAATACCTGGCAGATAATCCGGGAAGCGCCGTTGAGCAGCCCAAGAGTCTGAGCGACTGATTTCCCTGGCAGGCGGCGGAATAAAACCGCCGCCTGCTGTTAATTCCGGCGAGCCTGGGATACTTGGTCACAGAAAGGAGGCGCATACTACATGGGTTGGCAAATCGCGCTATATATCCTGCTAATTGTTGCCTTGTTTGTATTAGGAATCAGGCTCCTGCGGCGTTATGAAAAAAAACACAACAAGCGATTTCAGGTGAGCCGAAAACTGGAGCCCTATTTGTTTATCATGCCAGTGCTTATTCTGCTGTTACTGGCATTTGGTTATCCACTGATCAACTCTGTGGTCATGTCCCTGCAGAACTATAAACTCACTCAGCCGGGAAACAGCTATTTTAACAATTTCGGTAATTTCAAAACCCTGTTCGCAGATCGTGATATTGGGCTGATTATCCGAAATTCCCTCATTTATGTGGTCGCCAGCGTGGGGATGCAGTTCCTTTTGGGAATGACGCTGGCGCTGGCATTGAGGCGAAAATTCAAGGGAAGAGGTGTCTATCAGGCCATTGTTTTTTTACCTTGGGCATTCTCCGCTTTTGTGGTGGGACTAATGTTTCGCTGGTCCTTTAACGGCGAGTATGGCGTGGTAAATGATCTGCTGATGAAGCTGGGCATCATCACCGAAAAAATCGCGTGGTTGGGCACGCCGGGACTATCGCTGCTGGTGGTTATTCTGGCCATGATCTGGATGGGTGTCCCCTTTTTCGCCATCATGTATCTGGCAGCGCTTCAGTCCATTCCCGAGGATGTATATGAAGCTGCGGACATCGATGGCTGCGGCGCGGTTCGACGTTATTTTGCTATCACTTTACCCTACATCAAACCAACGGTCATCATGACGCTTCTGTTGCGCACAATTTGGGTGTTTAATTCCTTTGACCTGATTGTGGTGATTACCGGCGGAGGACCTGCCAACCACTCCCAGACACTTCCTTCATACATGTACACCCGCGCGTTTTCAGGGTACGACTTTGGGCTGGCATCGGCCCTTGGCGTGATATTGATGGTGGCGCTGGGCCTCTACGCGGTGTTCTTTCTAAAGGTGACAAAATATAACAAGGCAGGTGATTTCTGATGACTGACAGAATGAAAAGAAACCTGTCCACCTCAGGGCGTGTGTTGCTACTGGCGGCATATTTGCTGTTGGTCATTTTGCCCATTTACTGGATGATGGCCACCTCGCTCAAGCCGCACACCGAGATCATAGATGCCCAAAATCTCACCTACTTCCCGCAGGCTATAACAGGCGAAAACTATGACCAGCTGTTTTCCATGTACAATTATGGCTCAATGCTCAAGAACTCCGTGATTATCTCTGGCAGCACTGCCATTGTAATCACCCTGCTGTCTATCCTGGGCGGATATGCTTTCGCGCGCTATGAATTTAGGGGCAAGGGGAGCATGCTTATGTTTTTTCTCTTGACCCAGATGATTCCAGGAATTCTGGTCATCATTCCGCTGTATGTCATTTTCGCCAACGCCGGGCTGATCAATAAGCGTTTCAGCCTCTTTATCTACTACTTGGTAGTGAATCTTCCCTTCTGTGTTATAACCATGCGTAGCTTCTTTGAGCGTATTCCCTATACGCTGGAGGAGGCAGCTTTTGTGGATGGCTGCACCCGTTGGCAGGGGCTGTTCAAAATTATTTTGCCCATCATGTTTCCGGGGATTGTTGCGGTGTTTGTCTTTGCATTTATTGGCTCATGGAACGAGTTAATTGCGGGAACTATTTTCATCAGCACATCAGACATGTGGACGGTGCCGGTGGGGCTCAAATCGCTCATCGGCAAATACGATGTGAAGTGGGGCGTGCTGATGGCCGGCGGTGTGCTCGCATTGCTTCCAACGGCTATCATGTTTGCGGTAATGCAGCGCTTTGTAGTTGAGGGATTGACCGCGGGTGCGGTCAAGGGATAACGAAAGAAAAAGAGGATAAAGCCTGTGCTGTCAATCGCCAAGAAAGCCTCCTGGTGGTCAGAGGGTAAATTCGGGCTATTTGTGCATTGGGGATTATACGCGCTGCTGGCAGGGGAATACCGCGGGAAACGAACCCATAATATCGCCGAATGGATCATGCACGATCTAAAGATTCCCAGGCAAGAATATGAGAAGCTGGCTGGGTATTTTCAGCCATCGGACTTTAACGCGAATGCCGTCGTACGCATGGCCAGAGACGCCGGGATGCGCTATCTTGTGTTTACGGCCAAACATCATGATGGTTTTGCCATGTTTGACTCAAAGGCGAGCCCGTACAATATCGTGGCGGCAACGCCTTACGGCCGCGATCCGGCGGAGGACTTCCGCCGGGCTTGCGATAAATACGGGCTGAAACTGTGCTTCTATTATTCCCAGGCCCAGGATTGGCATCACCCAGGCGGGATCGAAGAGCGGTTTCGGGATCCCAACCCGCGCTTCCGGGAGTACTTGGATGAGAAATGCATCCCGCAGCTAAAAGAGCTGCTGACCAACTATGGGGACATCGGCCTGATCTGGTTTGACACGCCCATGCGGATGACGCGGGCAGAATCATCGGAACTGACGGGCCTGGTGCGCTCCATTCAGCCCGATTGCCTTATCAGCGGGCGCGTTGGGCACGGGCTGGGAGATTACATGACCACCGGGGACAACTTCCTTCCTCTCCTTCCATATCCAAAGCCCTTTGAGGTGCCGGCTACCATCAACCACACCTGGGGGTACAGCCGCTTTGACACAAACTGGAAAAGCGCCGGGCACCTGATCAGGAGCCTCGTGAAAACCGTGAGCCGGGGCGGCAACTACCTGCTGAATATTGGGCCTGACGCATACGGCCGGGTGCCTGAGGACAGCGTTAACAGGATCGGGGAAATCGGTGCCTTCATGCGGGAGAATGGCGAAGCCCTTTATGGTGCAAGCCCTGTACCGATCTATCCATATGATGTGGGGGACTGGTGTTTGTTCACCGCAAAACCGCACGCGCTTTATCTGCATCTGTTAGAGAAACGGGAGGATATCTACCTTCTGGGCATCAAGAACAAGCCCCTAAGGGCCACCTTACTAATAGACGGCCAGGAACTGCCTGTGACCCTGCGCACTACGGGGGAAGGGGACGCCAGCTGGCGTATCCCCTGGCCAAAGGCCAAGCTTGGCAACGGGCTTGTTATTAGGGTGGATATTGAAGAGCCTGATGTATTGTTTGAGCCGATAAGGGACTAATACACCAACTGATATAAGTAACCCAGCAGCCCGCCCGCAAGGATCAGGTAGAAGGAATTCACCTTGAAACGCAGGAGGGCTATGAGGGAGAACACCGCCAGAAGCGCTGTGAACCAGCCGGTGATGGAGGAGATGCCCAGCTTTACGCTGACCACGGCCATCAAGGCCAGGGAGGCGGCGTTGACACCGTCCAGGGCGGCGGACAGCCATTTGGACGCCCTGAGCCGGGGGATGATGGGGTTCAAGAAGATGACCAGTATGAAAGAGGGCAGGAAGATGCCCGCCGTGGCGGCCGCGGCGCCGCCCGCGCCGCCCAAGAGGTAGCCGATAAAGGTGGCGGTGGTAAAGACCGGGCCGGGGGTGAACTGGCCAACGGCCACCGCGTCCAGCAGCTGCTGGTTGGAGAGGACGCCCAGGCGGGTCACAAATTCGCTCTCGAGGAAGGCCAAAAGCACATAACCCGAGCCGTAAAGAAAGGCGCCGATCTTTAAAAAAGTGAAGAAAAGGCCGGCTGTGCCCAGGGGCGCGGCGCTTATGCTTACAGCCAGTTCTGAGGCCGGTGGAGCCAATGGCGACAACAGGGGCAGGGCGGCCAGGCGGCCGCTCAAACGGCCGCGGTTCTTAATGAGCATCACGGCAACGCCTGCCAGCAGGAGCAGGGGGATTTCTGATATTCCCATAAGGTTTAGCGCGATGACCGCCGCCGCCGCCGCTGATGCCAGAGGCCCCGTGATAACAGTTTTTCCCAGGCGCAGAAGCGCCTGAAGGATAACCGCCATCACCACCGGCTTGATGCCGTCCATCACCCCTGCCAGCTCGCTCACATGGCCGTGGCGCGCGTAGAGGAAGGCGAACAGAAGGACGGACAGCACGGCCGGCAGAATGAAGCACACGCCCGCGATCAACAGCCCCATGAGCCCGCCCCGGGCAAAGCCCAGGTGAAGGGCCATCTCCGTTGAGTTGGGCCCGGGGATCAGGTTGGTGGCTCCCAGGAAATCCATGAGCTTTTCGAGGCTTGCCCACTTGCGCTTCTGGATAAGTTCTTCTTCCATCATAGCGATGTGCGCTGCCGGGCCGCCAAAGGCCACTACGCCCAGGCGCAGAAATGCCAGGGCAATCTCCCGGTAACGCCGGCGCCGTTCAGCCAAGGGCAAGGCTTTCACTTCAGGGTTTGTAAACATTAACGCTCCATTGAACCATCATATTGCAGGAGTATACCCCAAGGGGTCCCAAAGGAAGAAAAAAACTACCGTATTCCCGCCAGCGATGCAATGGCTTTTTTGACGGCCCGCCTCATGCCCCTTCATTATCTGGTTCGGGAAAAGCCACGCTGATGGTGGTGCCGCGCCCGGGCGCGCTGTCAAGGGATATCCTGGCGCCGTGGTATTCCGCGGCGTGCTTCACGATGGAAAGGCCCAGGCCGGTGCCTCCGGTGGCCTTGGAGCGGCTTTTGTCCGTGCGGTAGAAGCGCTCGAAAATATGGGGCTGATGCTCCGGCTCGATGCCGATGCCGGTGTCAGCCACCGTAAGGACCGCCTGGCGATCCTTTACTTCCACCCTGACCCTGACGCTTCCGCCGGGCTGGTTATACTTGATGGCGTTATCGATAAGGTTGGAGCAGAGCTCGCCCAGCAGCGTCCGGTCACCCCGGACAAAAGCTTCTTCCCCCTCATAGTTGACCGTGACGCCCAGCTCCCTGGCTGCCGGGCGCAGGGATTCGCAGGCGATGCTGGTCGTGTCAGCCAGGCTGACCCGCGCGTGGGCGCCCCCGGGGAAGCCCTCATCCAGCCTGGACAGGCGCAGGATGTCCTCCACCAGGGAGAGCATCCGCCTGCTTTCCTTTAAAATCACGCCGCTGATGGCGGGGATGTCCTCCTGCATCACCATGCCCTTGTCCAGCATCTCCGCGTAACCAAAAATGGTGGTCAGCGGGGTGCGCAGCTCATGGGAGACGTTGGCGGTGAAGCGCTTGCGCATCTCCTCGCCCTCCACCTTTTCCGTCTGGTCGCTGATCAGCAGCACCGCGCCGCGGCCGTGGGGCACCGTGCTGGTAGACAGTATGTAGCTTCGCCCGCCCCGGGCCATCATGCCCTGGGCGCAGCCCTTTTCCTTCAGTTCTGAAAGCAGAAGTAGCATCTCCCGGCGGCGGTTTATCTCAGGCACCGTTTTCCCCAGCGCCCAGCTGTGGTCCACGCCCAGCATGCGGCAGGCGCTGCCATTGATCAAAAGGATGCGCTGGTCTTCATCCATGGCAATAAAACCCTCCTGCATGCCGCCCAGCAGGGCGTCCAGCTCCTGGCGGCGGTCACTGAGGGTTTCCAGCTGCTGGCGGTTTTGCCTGGCCTGTTCATCGATACGGCGCACCAGGGGCATCAGCTCCTCATACACCAGGCTGTCATCCGGGCTGTCCAGATCGATTTCCAGAATGGGTTTGACCAGAAGTGAGGTGAGCCAGGCGGCCAAAGGCAGGCACAGGATGAGGATGGCCACGGTGCCAAATATCTGCCAGGGAAGCATGCTGCCCGTCATTTCCCGGCTGGCGCTCTCAGAGGTGGCCAGGCGAAGCACGCTGCCGTCCGGGAGAAGGGTAGCCACATAGATCAGGTTGGCGCGCAGGGTGCGGGAGTAACGCACAGCGCTCCCCTCACCGGTGTTCAGCGCCGCCTGCACTTCCTTCCGCCCGGTGTGGTTGTCCAGATCCTCAATGCCTGTGCTGTCAAAAAGCACCGTGCCGTCCGGGGCGATGTGGGTGACCCGGGAGGTGCTGATCAGGTTCTCAAACGCCGCTTCGGCGCCGGAGGTTTCCATCCGTGACATGACCAGGGCCGTTTCCGCCCATAGGCGGTTCATCACCTGGCCCGGGATGACGGTGGAGATGATGCTGGCTACAAGCAGGGACGACAGGGTGCCAAAAACAAGGATCAGGGCGATGAAACTGATGAATATCCGCTTTCTCATCCGGCGCTTCCTCCCCGCCTCAGGCCTGCCCGGGCGTTTCGGCCAGCTTGTAGCCAACGCCGCGCACCGTTTGAATATACCCGGCGCCCTCCCCAAGCTTGACCCTGAGGGTGCGCACATGCATATCCACGGTGCGGGTGTCCCCGGCATAGCCCGTGTCCCAGACGTTATCCAGCAGCTGTTCCCGGGTGAAGACCAGCCCTGGGTTTGACAGGAGGAACTGCAGCAGGCGGAACTCCAGATTGGTGAGGGTGACCGGTTCCCCGCTGACTTTCACCTCCCGGCGGCCCGGATCCATCTCAATCGGGCCCAGGGCAAGGCGCTCCAGTTTATGCTTTTTTTCGCTTCTCCTGAGCACGGCGCGGATGCGGGAAAGCAACTCCATCACCCCGAAAGGCTTCACGATATAGTCATCGGCGCCGGCATCCAGTGAGCGGACCTTGTCCATTTCTGAGTCCCTGGCGGTCAGCATAATCACAGGGATATGGCGGGTGCGCTCATTCCGGCGCATCTGGACGAGCAGGCGCTCCCCATCCATCCCGGGCAACATCTGGTCAAGCAGCACCAGCTTGGGCAGCCTTTGGGCCAGAGCCGCCTGGAACGCCTGGCCGTCCGCGAAGCCTTCCGCCTCATAGCCCGCCTGCTTCAAGGTATACAGCAGGAGGTCGCGGATCGCCTGGTCATCTTCCACCGAGTAAATCACTGCAGCACATCCCCCTTGTATTTCCCGGTGACCGCGTACTCCACCCATTCGGCGATGTTGGTGGCGTGGTCAGCGCTGCGCTCAAAATACTTGGCGATCATCAGCATATCAAGCAGCTGCATGCCGTTGGCTTTAAGACCGGTTTTGGCGTAGCTGTTCATCATCCTGATCAGCTCATTTTTTACTTCGTCAAAGAGATCATCCACCACGTCATCACTCATAATCACATCCCGGGCCAGTTGGGCGTCCCGGGTGACATAGGCGTCCACAGACCGGCGCACCATTTTAGCCGTTTCCCTGGCCATCTGCTGCAGCTGCGCCGGGAAGGGGATGATATCGCCTTCCACCGGCATGGTGATGATCTCAGCGATGTCCGCTGACTGGTCACCGATGCGCTCCATGTCGGTGATCATCTTAAGGGCCGAGGAAATCAGCCTGAGGTCGCTGGCAACGGGCTGCTGCATCAGGAGGAGCTTTAAGCACATGGCTTCAATATCCCGCTCCATCCGGTCGATTTCCTGGTCTCCCCGCATGATGACCTGGGCCGCTTCCACGTCCCGGCTGACCACCACCTCGCCGGCGCTCTCAATGGCCTGCTCAATCAGGCTGCCCATGGTGATCATCTCTTTGTTCAGCTCCAGCAGCTGTTCATCAAATCTCCTGCGCATCAACCAAATCTCCCCGTGATATAATTTTCTGTCCGCTTATCGGCGGGATTAGAGAAAAGGCGCGCCGTCTGGTCCATCTCAATCATCTCACCAAGAAGGAAGAATGAGGTCAGGTCGCTGATCCGGGCCGCCTGCTGCATATTGTGGGTGACGATGACCACAGTATATTCTTTTTTGATTTCCAGCACAAGGTCCTCGATTTTGGAGGTGGAGATGGGGTCCAGCGCGCTGGTGGGCTCGTCCATCAGAAGGACTTCCGGCTGCACCGCCAGGCAGCGGGCGATGCACAGGCGCTGCTGCTGACCTCCAGAGATGGCCATGGCGCTCTTGCGCAGGTCATCCTTCACCTCATCCCACAGCGCCGCCTTCTTCAGGGCGTTCTCCACAATGGCGTCCAGCTTCAGCTTCCCCCTGACGCCATGGGTGCGGGGCCCGTAGGCGATATTGTCATAGATGGACATGGGAAAGGGGTTGGGTTTTTGAAACACCATGCCCACGCGCTTGCGCAGTTGGTTGACGTCCGTGCCGCCGGCGTAAATGTCCATGCCGTCAAGCAGCACCTGGCCGGTCAGCCTGCAGTCGGGGATCAGGTCGTTCATGCGGTTTAAGGACTTGAGGAGGGTGGATTTCCCGCAGCCGGAGGGCCCGATGAGGGCGGTCACCTGGCGCTTAGATATCCGCATATTGATTTTTTTGAGCGCCTGGAAACTGCCGTAAAACAGGTCGACGTCCCGGATGTCAAACTTGACCCGGTTCTCCTCTCCTGTGGAAACAGTCCTGCTGTTCTGGGCGAAGTTGGTCATGCTTTCAGCCTTTCGTTGTGAGTTTTTTGGCGACGTAGGCCGAGAGCGCGTTCATCAGCACAACGATGATGAGCAGCACCACCGCCACCGCGAACGAAGCCCCCACGGCCCGGCCTTCCTCCTGCAGCTTGAAGAGGTGGACGGCCAGCGTGCGCCCGGAATCATTGAGGCCCGCGATCCTGGTGCCGGTGCCTGAAGTAAAGATAAGGGCGGCCGTTTCGCCTGATATGCGCCCGATGGACAAGAGCACCGCGGCCAGGATGCCAGGCATCGCCACCGGCAGGACGATCCGGATGGTGGTGCGCAGTTTTCCGGCGCCCAGGCCATAGCTGCCCTCCCGGTAGCTCATCGGCACCCCCAGGAGGCTCTCCTCCGTCTGCCGGAGGATCATCGGCAGGGTCATGGTGCCAAGGGTCAGGGCGCCGGCCACCATGGAAATGCCCAGGCCCAGGGTGACCACAAAAACAAGCATGCCAAACAGCGCGTAGATGATTGACGGGATGCCGGCCAGGGTTTCCGCTGTCACGCGGATGACCTTGACCAGTTTGCTGTTGGGCTTGGCATATTCCGCCAGGTAAATGCCTCCGCCCACGCCCAGGGGGACGGAGAAGAGGAGGGAAAGCCCCGTCATGGAAAGGGTATTGATGATGGCGGGGAACATGGAGAGGTTCTTTGAACTGTACCTGACGGCGAACAGCTGGTCCTTGAAACGCAGCACGCCCTCTTCATCCCT
The DNA here is from genome assembly GCA_028701335.1 of Eubacteriales bacterium. Lineage (GTDB taxonomy): Bacteria > Bacillota > Clostridia > Christensenellales > Aristaeellaceae > UBA6115. Next base: position 27,185 of record JAQVQY010000001.1, on the reverse strand, counting down.
GAAGAAAAACTCGGGAATGCCATTGGCCAGGATATAGGACACGATTAGCAGGAGCACGCCCATAGTGATGGCGCCGGCCAGCCAGCACAGCCACTTGAGCGCCCTGGAGCCCCAGGGCGCGCGTCCGCGTGTCGGCACGGATATGTCGATTTGCCGCCGGTCCGCCCCGGCGTCCACGCTCTGGCTCATTGCAGCACCCTCCTGCGGTTGACAAAGGAAAAGACGAAGTTGATGGCCATAATGATGATGAACAGCACGACGCCCGTGGCGATCAGCGACTCACGGTGCAGTTCTGCCGCGTAGCCCATTTCCAGCAGGACATTGACTGTCAGCGTCCTGACACCCTTAAGTAAGCTGGTGGGCAGGCGCGCCTGGTTGCCCGCCACCATCAGGACGGCGGTGGTCTCCCCGATGGCGCGGCCGACCCCCAGCACGATGCCCGAGATAATCCCCGATCGCGCCGCCGGCAGCACCGCTCGGAACACGCTGCTCTCATGGGTAGCTCCCAGCGCCAGGCTGCCCTCGTAATAGGCGTCCGGCACGGCCTCAATGGCCGCCTGGGAAGTCTGGATAATGGTGGGCAGGATCATGATCGCCAAAAGGACGGAGGCCACCAGGATGCTCAGCCCATCGCCGCCCAGGGTATTGCGCGTGAAGGGGACCAGCAGCATCAGGCCAAAGAAGCCGTACACCACTGAAGGGATACCCGCCAGCAGGGCAACGGCCGGCTTCATCAGCCTGACGACCCGGCCTGAAGCGAAGCGCGCCATCATGACAGCGGTCAGCACCCCGATCGGCGCGCCCAGGAGGAGCGCGCCCAGGGTGATGACAAAGGATCCCACAATCATCGGCAGGATGCCAAACACGCCGCGCAGCGGGGCCCACTCAGTGCCTGTGATGAAGCCCACCACAGAATACTGGGAGAAGAAGGGCAGCCCGTTGGCAAACAGGAAATAGCAGATGACGCCTACCGCCAGAATGCAGACGCATGCGGAGGCCAGAAACAGCCCCCGCATGAGTCCTTCGGAAACGTTTTTCCGTTGTCGCATAAATTACCTGGCCAGATCGGCCCAGACAGCAACCTCGCCGGTGAACACCTGGCGCACCTGCTCCACGGTGATATCCTCCACAGGATTATTCAGGTTGACAACCACGGCGATGCCATCGGTGCCGATGACGATAGCCTCAGCACCCTTTTCCATTTCGCTGTCTTTAAGCGCGCGGGAAGCCATACCGATGTCATAGGTTCCGTCAAGCGCGCCGGTGACGCCGGCGGAGGAGCCGGTGGACTGCACTTCGATGACCGCGTCCGGATTATACTCCATGTAGGCTTCCGCCAGGAGTTCCATGACGGGGGCCACGGAGGTGGAGCCGCCCACGGTCAGGCTGCCGGCCAGGTTGGCGGCTGTATAGGAAGGGGTTTCATTGTTGACATCGGATACCAGGCCGTCCTCCATCACGATCGCCTGGCCCTCTTTGCTCAAAACGAACTGCATGAAGTCAACGGCCAGGGGATCGGTGAGTTCGCCCCTGGTGACAGCGTTGAAGGGGCGGGCGATCCTGTAGGTGCCGTTTAAAATGTTTTCGGTGGTTGCCTCAACGCCTTCAACCTTCAGGGCCTTGACGGTGTCATTGTGCAGCACTGAGGATAGGGAGGCGTAGCCGATGGCGGCGTCGTTGCCGGCCACGGTGGTCAGGACCAGGTTCGTGCCGTTGGAGATAATGGCTTCGGCGTAGGTGTGGTCCACTTCCACGCCCTGGGCGTCCTTGGCCAGGATGCCGGTGAGCTCAAGAAAGGCGCCGCGGGTGCCGCTGCCCTCTTCACGGGAGATGACGGAGATGGTCTTTGAAGCGTCAAACTCAGCCATCGCCACTGCGGAAAGCGCGGTGAGGGCCAGTGCCAGGGCCAGGATTTTTCTGATCTTCACGAATTGTTTTCCTCCTAAAATGTGGTACAGCATGACCATACCCGGCCTGTGTAAACCCTTGTTGATGAGGATGTAAAATCAACGTAAATTCAATGTTCTCCATGGGACCGGCCTGCTCACTTCACCTCTTCACCCAGCACGAACACTTTGACAGGCTTTGAGGCCAGCAGGAAGGGGTCCGCTTCAAACAGGAGGATATCGGCGTCCTTGCCGGCTTCCAGGCTGCCCACACGCTGCTGGATACCGCAGTGGCGGGCTGGGTTGATAGTGATGGCCTGCAGGGCCTGGAAGGGGTCCATGCCGGACTTGACCGCCAGGGCAGCGCACAGGGGCAGGTATTCCTGCGGGATGACCGGCGCGTCGGTGATGATTGACACCTGGCAGCCGGCTTTGGCCAATACGCCGGGGGTGTCAAAGGTTTTGTTGCGCAGTTCAAACTTGCTGGCGTGGGTGAGGGAGGGGCCAATTGCCAGGGGAATGTTCTCCTTTACCAGATCATCGGCGATCATATGCCCCTCGGTGACATGCTCCAGGGTGATCCCCACGCCAAACTCCCGGGCGATGCGGACGGCGGTGAAGATGTCCTCGGTGGCGTGGGCGTGGGCCTTTAGGGGCATCTCCCCGCTAAGGACCGGGAGCAGGGCTTCCAGCTTCATATCAAACGCGGGCTGCTTTGAGGTGTCATCCCCGGCGGCTGCCTTTTTGTCCGCGTACTCCCGGGCTTTAAAGAGCATCTCCCGCAGTTTGGCGGCGGTGGTCATGCGGCTGGAATCCGTTTTGTCCCGGTAGACGCGCTTGGGGTTCTCGCCGAAGGCGCATTTCATGGCGGTCTCACGCTTTACCACCATATCATCCGCCCGGATGCCAACGGTCTTTACCGCCACAAAGGTGCCGCCCAGCACATTGGCGCTGCCGGGGCCGGTGTTCACTGTGGTGACACCGGCCAGGGCAGCCTCCTTCAGGGTGGGCTGTATGGGTTTGAAGCCGTCAATGCCCCGAAGCTGGGGGCTCAAAATATCATTTAATTCATTGTAATCCGCGCCTTCATAGCCGATTCCGAAGCCGTCCATGCCCAGGTGGCTGTGGGCGTCAATAAAACCGGGATAGACCAATAGCCCCCTGGCGTCCACCTCTTTGGCGCTTTTGGGTACCCGGATGTTTTTTCCAACGCGCTTGATTTTTCCGCCTTCCACCAGGATGTCAGCGATAAAACCTTTCTCCTTAATACCATCGTGGATTTCTCCGCCTTTGATCAGCAGCATGATTCCTTACCTCCCGAATTTTCGTTTGAGTATAGCACTTTTCATTACAGGCTGCCGGCCGCTGCGTTTTCCATCATCATCCGGGCGCATCTCAGGCCGTCCACGGCGGCTGACATGATGCCCCCCGCGCGGCCCGCGCCCTCTCCGGCTGGGTAGACGCCAGGCAGCGTTCCCCTGAAGCGCTCGTCCCGATGGGCCTGCACCGGGCAGGAGGAGCGGGTTTCCACGCCGGTGAGCAGGGCGTCCGGCCGGGCGAAGCCCTTAAGCCGCCGGTTAAAATGCTGGATGGCCTCCCTGATGCCCGCCGCCGCGAAATCGGGAAGCGCGGGGCTCAGGTCCGTGAGGATATAGCCGGGGAGGATAGTAGGCTGCAGCGCGCCAAGCGCGGTTGAAGGCCGCCCGGCAAGGAAATCGCCCACCAGCTGCACCGGCGCGCGGTAGCCCCCGCCGCCCAGGTCAAAGGCCAGGCGCTCGTAACGGCGCTGGAAATGAAAGCCACTCAAGGGATCATCCCCTTGCATATAATCTTCAGGCCTTACATCCACCAGCAGCGCCGCGTTGGCGTTGCGGCCGTCCCTGAGATAGGGGCTCATGCCGTTGATGCAAAGCATACCTTTCTCGCTGGCGGCGGGCACCACCTGGCCGCCCGGGCACATGCAGAATGTGTAGGCGCCCCGGCCGGATGCGGTTCGCGCGGCCAGGTGGTATTCCGCCGGCGGCAGGAGGCCGTTTTCGGCCTCTTTGCCGTATTGGGCTCGGTCAACCATCTCCTGGGAATGCTCTATGCGCAGGCCGATGGAGAAGGGTTTTGGTGAATGGGCCAGGCCGGCTTGATAAAAATCCGTGATGGTGTCCCGGGCGGAGTGGCCCAGGGCCAGGATCAGGGCATCGCAGGAGTATTCCTTTATGGCGCCCCCCTGGGCGCATCGCACGCCGATCAGCCGCCCCTGTTCATGGACCGCCTCCGTTAACCTGGATCCAAACATGACCTGCCCGCCCAGGGATTCGATTTCCCGGCGGATGGAGGCCACCACCCGGGGCAAAAGGTCCGTGCCCATATGGGGGCGGGAGAGGTAGAGGATCTCCTCCGGCGCGCCGTGCTCCGCCAGGATCTCCAGTACCTGGCGGTTAAGCTGGCTGCTGGTGCCGGTGGTGAGCTTGCCGTCAGAAAACGCGCCGGCGCCGCCCTCGCCAAACAAAAGGTTGCTCTCCGGGTCCAGTTCCCCGGTTTGAAGGAATCGCTGGGCTGTTTTCCTCCTTGCGTCCACCGGCTCGCCCCGCTCCAGCACCAGGGGCTTGAGCCCCGCTTTGGCCAGCGCCAGGGCGGCAAACAGGCCGCAGGGCCCCAGACCCGCCACCAAGGGGCGAAAAATAGCTGGTGATTTATGCCATTTTGTAGGCGTTGGCGCGGGCACCCATTGACCGGCACCTGTGGCCAAGCGGCCAAACAGGGCTTTCTCGTCTCCTTCAAACGCCAGTTCAATCGAATAAACCAAGTGGATGTCACCCTTGTCCCGGGCGTCCACGCTTTTTTTAACGATGCGGCGGCTGATGGGCTGGATTTCCTTAAGCCCAAGCCGTTTTATTGCTGCCTGAAAGGCGGCTTGGTCAACATTCTTTTCCGGCCTTAGCCGAATGCCGCTTATACGGATGGGCATGGCCCGCCTCCCAAGCGCATCACGGCTTGCAGCGCTTGCAGGGCTCAAGGCCCAGGCTGACAGCCTCCTGCCGGGGGACCTGCCGCGGATTTTTCATGCCGGAGCATTCGGCGTGTTTGTGGAACCTTTTCCCTGATTCGGGAATCCATACCTGCAAGGTGGTATCTTCCTGCTGTTCCCGGCAGATTAAGGCCAGTTCCGCCAGCCAAAGGTCATGTTCATTCCGGGGCAGTTCGTCCAGATATTCCCTGAATGCCCCGAACTGGCTGTCCAGGCTTTGGCTGGAGGTGATGCTGAGGCTTCCCCCTGCCGCCAGCGCGGTGGAGATGGCCAGCAGCAGGACCAGTGCGATTGTTGCCGTTCTTTTCATCCTGCGCTCCTTTTTTGTATACTTCCGTCCCGGCATTGTAGGGCACTGCCCCAAAGAATACAAGGCGCTGCTGTTTGACATGGCAACAGGCGGTTTGCTAAGATGCCCGTAAAATCGCTTGTGATTGGAGACGAAATGCGAAGAACCCTGGCCATGGCGCTTGTTTGCCTGATTGCCTTATCCTGTTTGCCCGCGAAGGCGGGTGGGGATGTGGTGGAGGTTGTGGTCACCCTGGCGGGGGACTCAACCCTGGGCAGCGAGGAACACATCCGGAGGAACCTGCTTTCTTTTGACAGCTTTATCGCCGCCAGGGGTTATGATTATCCCTTCAAAAAGGTGCAGTCCATTTTTGCCGGGGATGATGTGACGGTCATCAACCTGGAGGGCGTATTCTACAACCATTCCGCTAACCGGGCTGAGAAAACCTATAATTTCCGGGGCCCCACTGATTTTGCCCGGATCCTGCCGGCAGGCAGCGTGGAAGCGGTGTTTGTGGGAAACAACCATATCATTGACTACGGTATCCAGGGCTTCAGGAGCACCATTGCGGCGCTTGAGGAAGTAAGCGTGCCCTGGTTCGCCGCCACCAACATGCTCTCCAACACCTGGATACTTGAGAAAGGGGGTTTTAAGGTGGGTTTCACCGGCGCCTACAACGCCACCTTCGGCGGCTTCAGGGACCAGATGGTGAAGGACCTGCAAACCCTTAAGGACGCAGGGTGCGACGCCATCGTGGCGGTGATGCACGCGGGCGCGGAATACAGCCCCGTCCGCGTGAAGAGCCAGGAGCGCCTGGCCAAATGGTATGTGGAAAACGGCGCTTCCGTGGTGGTGGGGCACCATCCGCACGTGGTGCAGGGGATGGACATCATAGGCGGCGTCTCGGTCGTCTATTCCCTGGGCAATTTTTCCTTTGGCGGCAACGCCCAGCTGCGCGCCACCCAGGCGCTCCTGGCCCAGGTGACCCTCAGGTTCAGCCGGGAGGAAGGCTATCTGGGCCACCAGGTCAACCTGATCCCCGTCAGCCCTTCAGGCACTGCCGACTACAACAACTACCAGCCCGTTATTTTAAGGGGAGACGCCGCCCGGGCCGTCATCGAACTGGCCCAGCGGGATACACCCTTTGAACTGGCCCCTTATGTGGAGGGCGTTGGAGCCTTGCAGCCCTTTGTGCCGGCTCCTGAGCCGGAAACGGAACCAGTTGAATAATACAGCGCCTTTCAGCGCTGCCCGGAGTCTGCGGCATGGCCGGTTAATTTATATGCTCACAAAGGCCTGTTTTCTTCGGGGGTGATCTGGTTCCGGCCGTTGTAGAGGGTTTGATAGCCAAAGTGCAGCGATCCAAAGGAAGCCAGGCAGACGACAGCGCAAATGGCGATCATGATGGCGATCTGGTAGAGGATGGCGGTCATGGGCAGGGTGCCGGAGAGGATCTGGCCTGTCATCATGCCGGGGAGGGACACGATGCCCTTGCCCATCATGGAGTTTAGAGTAGGCAGCAGGGCCGTCTCCATGGCCTGGCGCACAAAAGGCAGCAGGATGTTCCGGGGAGAGGCGCCGATATTGATGAGGGCCAGCATCCGGGGGGCGCTGGTCTTCTATGCTGGCTCTAAAGGACCGGATGCCCAGGCCCACGCCGGTCATGGCATTGCCCATGAGCATGCCGGCGATGGGGATGACGTACTGGGGGTTAAACATGCCTTCGCCCACCACCGCCAGGATGAAGAACGAAAGCACTGACAGCCCCGAGAACAGGATGGACAGGGCGATCACGGCTTTAAAGCGCCGGTTCAAGCCCTTGTTTTGCTTCAGGACCCGGTAGATGGAGAAGCCGATGATGACGGCCAGGTAGAGCAGAACAAAAATCGGATGCGGGTTTTCGAACACATAGGTCAATACCAGCCCGGCCAGCACCAGCTGCACGCTCATGCGCAGGCTGGCGATGAGCAGCCGGCGCACCAGGTTGACCCTGTTCTCTTTCATCGCCAGGGAGATAATAATCAGCAGCAGATAAACAAAAGAAAACAGCCAGAGCTGCAGCTGCACAATGCCGCTGTTCATGCGCGCGCCTTCCCGTTTAATGATGACACTCTCGGCAAACGCGTCCGACAAGCCACGGGAATGGCTGGCGGTCCGCGCGTCCCGGGGCAGGCCTGCCGCGCCAATGCTCAGATACCGCCTGATTTCATCATCACCGATGGGTTTTTCATCCCGGAAAGAGCGGTACTGGGCGAAGTTTTCCCGGATGCTGACCGGGAACAGATAGGCGTCCTGAGCCCGCCGGGATAGCCTGCCGGCGGAGCTGAAGGCTGTCCAGGCCCATGATGTCCTGTCCCTTATAAAACACCTGCCCGGCGGACGGGCTGAGGCTGCCGTTCAAGAGCCTCAGCAGGGCGCTTTTGCCGCTTCCGCTCTCCCCCCGCAGGAAGGTACGCCGTCCGGCCGGGAAATCCATGTCCGGATAGGAGAGGATATCCAAAAACCGCAGATCCCTCAGCGAAAACAAAATGTCCATTTTTGAGCCCCTGTATCAAGTTTTCCGGCAGTATTCCCGCCTTCTTCAGCATAAGGCCAACGCCCCGCAAAACCAACGCGCCAAAGGATGAGCAAGGCTCCTGTATTCAAATGCGCGGCCAAGCCTTTCAGGGAAATCGTTTTCGTAGTTTTCGCTTGTGTTTGGCCGCCGCGCTATTGACAAGCGCGGCGCCAACAATTACCATAAAAATCGAAGTTACTGACAACACAGATGAACCTGCACACGCTGCCCCGGCGATGCTACCTTGAACCGCGACAACAACATAAAGAATGGAGAGTGGAACATGATGAAGAAGACCCTGTCCCTATTGCTTGCGGTATCCCTTCTGTTGGGCTTGGGCCTGACTACGGCGGCGGCTGAAGGGAAACAGACCATCAACCTCTGGTCTTTCACAGACGAAGTGCCCAGGATGGTTGAGAAGTATCTGGAGTTCAACCCTGATTTCGCCGCGAAGTACGATGTAAAGACCACCATCATCGCCACCACTGACGGCGCCTATCAGCCGGCGCTGGACCAGGCCCTGGCGGCCGGCGGCGCGGACGCGCCGGACATCTACTGCGCTGAAGCGGCTTTTGTCCTGAAATACACACAGGGCGACGCCTTCAGCTTCGCTGCGACCTACAAAGACCTGGGCATTGACGTAGCCGAAGTGGCGTCCGCCGACATCGCCCAGTACACCGTTGACATCGGCACCAACCCAGAGGGCGATCTGGTAGCGCTTGGCTATCAGGCTACCGGCGGCGCTTTCATCTACCGCCGTTCCATCGCCAAAGAAGTGTTCGGCACCGACGATCCGGCTGAGATCGGCGCAAAAATCGGTCCCGGCTGGGACAAATTCTTTGAGGCTGCCGAGGCGCTGAAAGAGAAAGGCTACGGCATCGTCTCCGGTGACGGGGATATCTGGCACGCGGTGGAGAACAGTTCCGAGGCCGGCTGGGTGGTTGACGGGAAACTGAACTTCGACCCCAACCGTGAGGAGTTCATCGATATCTCCATGAAGCTCAGGGAGCAGGACCTCTACAACGACACCCAGGACTGGACGGACGCCTGGTTCGCGGACATGAAGGGCGAGGGCGCCAAGGGCATCTTCGGCTTCTTTGGCCCCGCATGGCTGATCAACTACGTGATGGCCGGCAACTCCGGCGGCAGCGCGCCCGGTGAGGGCACCTACGGCGACTGGGCCGTGAGCGAGCCCCCGGTCGGCTTCTTCTGGGGCGGCACCTGGCTTCTTGCCAACGCCGCCAGCGGCAAGAAGGAAGCCGTTGGGAAAATCATCCACTGGATCACCCTGGACACCTCTGAGACAGGCCTGCAGTACCACTGGGCCAACGGCACCCTAGAGGGCGAAGGCGGCACCAAGGACACCGTGGCCTCCGGCGTGGTCATGGCCAAGTCTGACGGCTCACTGCCTTTCCTGGGAGGCCAGAACATGTTTGACGTGTTCGTTCCCGCCAACCAGTTTGCCAACGGCAAGAACCTGACCCAATACGACGAGACCATCAACCGTTACTGGCGCGACAGCGTCCGGATGTACACCTCCGGCCAGATCAGCCGGGATGAGGCGATCGCGCAGTTCAAACAGAATGTCGCCGACAACCTGGACGTCACCGTGGAATAACATTGCCTGAGCGCGCCGCGGAAATGGGGAGGGCCTGTTTCCGCGGCGTTTCAATCCCGTAAAGGAGTGGGTTTTTTGAAGCGGAAACGGCGCCTCAGTTACGCGAAATACGGCTACATCTTCAGCATTCCCTTTGTCGCGGCCTTCCTGATTTTTTCCCTCTATCCCACGCTGTATACGGCGTTCATTGGGTTTACGGACCTGAAGGGCTTGCTCAAGACCAGCATGAACATCCTGGAGGATCCGTTCCAGAATTTCAGGCTGATTCTGAACAACGCCTCTTTCAGGCTGTCACTGGTAAACACGCTGAAGATCTGGCTGATGAATTTCATTCCGCAGATCCTGCTGGCTTTGCTCCTGACAGCCTGGATTACCTCAAGCCGCAACAAAATCAGGGGCAAGGGGTTTTTCAAGGTGGTGTTTTATCTGCCCAATATTATCACGGCAGCCACCATCGCAATCCTCTTTAACGTGCTCTTCGGCTACCCCATGGGCCCGATCAATGACATCCTGGTGAAAACCGGCGCGCTTGCCCAGCCCTATTATTACCTGTCTGATAAAACCGCCTCCCAGCTGATCATTGCGTTCATCCAGTTCTGGATGTGGTATGGCTACACCATGATCATCCTGGTTTCGGGCGTTTTGGGCATCAACCCGGAAATCTTTGAGGCGGCGGAAATAGACGGCGCAAATGACTGGCAGACTTTTTTCCTGATCACACTGCCCAACCTGCGGACTATCCTGCTGTTTGTGCTGATTACCAGCATGATCGGCGGGCTGAATATGTTTGATATTCCCAAGCTGTTCAACCTGGGCCAGCCCGGGAACGCAACGCTCACCACCAGCCTGTTCATCTATAACCAGGCTTTCAGCGGCAGCTATCTTTACAACCGCGCGGCCGCCGCCAGCATGATTGTATTTGCAATTATAGTCATCTTTTCCATTGCCATTTTTCTTTTGATGCGCGACAAGGGCGCGGCACAGGAAAAGAGGGAAGCCCGCCAGCTTGCCCGGCAAATCAAGCGGGGCGAATACCTGGGGAAAGGAGCCGGGAAATGATGCGAAGCAGTTCTGCCGGGCGCGCCGCTTACCGCCTGTTTATCTACGCGTTCCTCATTTTTCTGGCGGTTCTTAGCCTGTTTCCGTTTGTGATCATGTTCATCAACGCCACCCGCAGTACCTTTGAAATCCAGCAAAGCGGCATTTCCCTGATTCCCTCAAGCTATCTGGCCAGCAACTACGCGATCCTCACCGGCAAAACCTTTGACCCCCTGAAGGGCTTCTACAACTCGGTGATCATCTCCACCGGGGCCACCGTCCTGGCGGTCTATTTTTCCACTTTGACAGCCTATGCCCTGTTCGCCTACTCGTGGAAACTGCGGCAGGCTTTTTTCACCGTCATCCTGGCCGTGATGATGATTCCGGCCCAGGTGACCAGCATCGGATTCTACCAGTTTATGTACCGCATCGGGATGACCAACAACCACCTGGCGCTGATACTGCCCGCCATCGCATCCCCGGCCACGGTATTTTTCATGCGGCAGTATATGATGGCCTCGCTTCAATTGGAGTTGGTGGACTCGGCCAGGATCGATGGATCAGGCGAGCTGAGCACCTTTAACCGCATTGTCCTGCCGGTCATGAAGCCCGCCATGGCCACCCAGGCCATTTTCATCTTTGTGGCCAGCTGGAATAACCTCTTCCTGCCGCTGATCCTTTTGACCGACAACGACAAATACACCCTGCCCATCATGGTGAGCCTGCTGCGTGGAGATATCTACCGCACGGAGTATGGCGCGGTGTACCTGGGACTGGCACTTACGGTGCTGCCCCTGTTTGTCATCTATTTCCTATTGTCCAAATACATTATTGCGGGCGTTGCGCTTGGCGCAGTTAAGGGTTAATGCCCGGTCCAGGGAGGAGAGTGCCATGCGGCGGGATGAGGCCAGGCAAAAGGCGGAAGAAGTTGTGGGGCGGATGACCCTGGAGGAGGCCGCTTCACAGCTGCGCTATGACGCGCCCGCTATTCCCCGGCTGGGCATTCCCGCCTACAACTGGTGGAACGAGGGCCTGCATGGCGTGGCGCGGGCGGGGACAGCGACCAGCTTCCCCCAGGCCATTGGCATGGCGGCCTGCTTTGACCCGGAATTAACCCGCGCAATGGGCGAAATTGTCGCCGCCGAGGGGCGGGCCAAGTACAATGCCGCCTCCGTGCATAATGACCGGGATATTTACAAAGGACTCACCTTTTGGTCACCCAATGTGAACATTTTCCGTGATCCCCGCTGGGGGCGCGGTCAGGAAACCTATGGGGAAGATCCCTTTTTGACCAGCGCCCTGGGCGTCAGCTTCGTCCAGGGCCTTCAGGGCAATGGAGAAATGCTAAAGGCTGCTGCCTGCGCCAAGCACTACGCGGCGCATTCAGGCCCGGAGGCGCTGCGGCATGAATTTGACGCCATTGCGAGCCCAAAGGACATGGCGGAAACCTATCTCCCGGCATTCAAGGCGCTGGTCACAGAAGCAAAAGTGGAGGCAGTGATGGGCGCTTACAACCGCGTCAACGGTGAGCCCGCCTGCGGCAGCCCTGTGCTGATACAGGAGATTTTGCGGGACGAGTGGGGCTTTGAGGGGCATTTCGTATCCGACTGCTGGGCCATCCGCGATTTCCATGAGCACCACAAGGTAACCCGCACCGCCCAGGAATCGGCCGCCATGGCGCTGAAAGCAGGATGTGACCTGAACTGCGGGAACACCTACCTCCACCTGCTCATTGCCCATCAGGAAGGTCTGGCAACAGAGGAAGAAATCCGGACCTCCGCCGTAAGGCTTTACACAACCCGGTTCCTGCTTGGCTTGTTTGATGGTTCCGAATATGACAGTATCCCCCTGACAGTTGTGGAAAGCGCCGAGCACGTGAAAATGGCTGGGGAAGCCAGCCGACGCAGCTGTGTGCTGCTGAAGAACGACGGCGTCCTGCCCCTGAGCCCTCAGAGGCTCAAAACGTTGGCGGTCATTGGACCCAACGCCAACAGCCACCAGGCGCTTATCGGCAACTATCATGGCACTTCCTCCCGCTATATCACCCTGCTGGAGGGCCTGCAGGACGCACTGCCTGAGGAGGTGCGCGTGCTTTATGCCCAGGGCTGCCACCTATGGCGCGACCGGGAGGAAAAATTGGCGCTTAAGGATGACCGGCTGAAAGAAGCTGTGGCCATGGCAGAACACGCGGACGCGGTGGTTCTGGCGGTGGGGCTTGATGAAACCCTGGAAGGCGAGGAAGGAGACACCGGTAACGCCGATGCCTCCGGAGACAAGACCAACCTGTTGCTCCCGGCATCCCAGATCAGGCTGATGGACGCGGTGATGAGTGTGAACAAGCCAACCGTCATCTGCCTGATGGCCGGGAGCGCCATCGACCTTCAGCAGGCGGGGGAGCGGGCAAACGCCGTTCTTCTCACCTGGTATCCCGGTGCAAGGGGCGGCAAGGCCGTGGCGGACATTCTGCTGGGGAACACCTCCCCCTCCGGCAAGCTGCCGCTTACTTTCTATCATAACCACCAGCTGGACCGCCTGCCCGCGTTTGAGGACTACAGCATGCGCGCCAGAACCTACCGTTATCTGGAAGAAGAACCGCTTTATCCCTTTGGCTATGGCCTCACCTATGGCGATATCCGGGTGGCCGCCGCCAAAGCCCATCCTGATGGGAGCGGTTATGTTGTTTCAGCGGATATCATGAACCGCTCCTCCAGGGGTACGGAGGACGTGGTCCAGGTGTACTGCGAACATCCCGGCAACCCCAATGCCCCCCCAAATCCCAGGCTGTGCGCGTTTGAGCGTGTGAGCCTCAAGGGCGGGGAAAAGAAAACCATCAGGCTCCGGGTGGATGACCAGAGCCTGATGGTATATGACCAGGAGGGCAGAGCCTTGCCGGGTGATAAGCCGGTATTTTATGTGGGGATGGGTCAGCCGGACAGCAGGACAGCCGCGCTGACAGGGCATCAAAGCGTCCGGGTAAGCACCTGACTCAGTTTCCGCACTCCACGCTGATTTCGTTAAACAGGCCCAGCACCTTCTCCAGGCGCAGGGCCTGTTTATCTTCTCCGCTTTCGTCCAGCACCACCTGGCCCTGGTGCATCATGACGATGCGGTTGCCGTAGTCCAGGGCATAGCGTAGGTTGTGGGTGACCATGATGGCGGTGAGGCCTTTCTCATGGATGAGGCTGTCGGTCAGGCGCATGATGGTGTCAGCGGTCTTGGGGTCCAGGGCGGCTGTGTGCTCATCCAGGATCAGGCAGGAGATGGGCGTCATCACTGCCATGATCAGCGCCAGGGCCTGGCGCTGGCCGCCCGAAAGGGTGCCGGCGCGGGCTTCCAGCATGTTCTCAAGCCCCAGGCCCAGGGGGGAAAGCATCTCCTGATACCGGGTGACCTGCTTTTTGTCAACGGCGGGAAGCAGGTTCATCTTCTTTTGCTTGCTGTCGGAAAGCGCCAGGTTCTCAAGGATGCTCATTTTGGCGCAGCTGCCCATGGCGGGGTTTTGGTGAATGCGGCCGATTTCCCGTGCGCGTAGATGTTCGCTCCGGGCGGTGATGTCCTGCCCCATCATCCTGACCTTGCCCTCATCCGGCATGAGGCTGCCGCAGAGGAGGTTGAGCATGGTGGTTTTGCCCGAGCCATTAGAGCCTACGACGCTCAGGTACTGCCCTTGGGGCACGTCCAGGGAAAAATCGCGAAACAGGCCCATCTCCCGCACGGTACCGGGGTTGTAGGTCAGGTTGACGTGTTCAAGGGCCAGCATGCTTTTTGCCTCCTTTGGGGAAGAGCCCCGCCGCCAGGATTACCAGGAACAGCGCGGCGGTGACCAGCTTTAAGTCCCCCGGCTTCAGCCCGCAGGCGATGGCGAAGGCGACGCTGATCTTATAGAGGATGGATCCGATGATAACCTTGAGCGTGATGCTCATTTTTTCTATCTTGCCAAGCAGGTTGACCCCCAGGATGACCGATGCCAGGGACAGCACCATGGCGCCTGTGCCCATGGATATCTCAAACATGCGCTGCTCCTGGGCCACCAGGCCGCCGGCAAGCGCCACCAGGGCGTTGGCGATCATCAGGCCCAGGATCTTCACCTGGCCCTTGTCCCGGGCCAGGGAGGTGACCACCTGGGGGTTGTCCCCGGCGGCCCGTAGCAGAAAACCGGCGCGGGTCTTGAAGAAGAGGTCCAGCAGCGCTTTTACCGCAAGCGCCGCGATCAGGGCGATAATCAGCGTGCTGCAGCCTGCCGGCAGCGCTTCTGCCACGGGGTTGTTGCGAAAGAGGGTGAAACTGGTGCGCGGCAGGGGCAAAAGGGCGCTGTCCCCTGCCAGGCGGAGGTTGACGGAGTATAGAGCGGTCATCATGATGATGCCGGAGAACAGATCCCGTACCTTCAGTTTTACGTGGATCAGGCCTGTGGCAAGCCCGGCCATAGCACCGGCCAGAGCCGAAGCAGCATGGCAAGCAGGGGATTGGTCCCTGCCAAAATCAGCCGCGCGCTGACCACAGCGCCCAGGGGAAAGGAGCCGTCCACCGTCAGGTCCGGAAAGTCCAGCACCAGGTAGGTGATCATCACACCCAGCGCCATCACGGCATACAGCAGGCCCTGCTCAACAGCGCTGGGCAGGGCAGCTGAAAAAGAAGAGAGAATCTGCATGGTCACCTGCCGCTGGCGTCCAGCAGCTGGCCCTGAAGGCCTTCAGGGATTTTGATGTTCAGGCGCTCCAGCACCTGGGGGTTCACATACAGCGCGGCGTCTTCCACCTGGAGGTAGGGGATGCTGCCCGCGGACTCGCCGTTTAGGACCCGGGTGGCCAGGAGGCCCGTCTGCCGGCCAAGGGCCACGTAGTCAATGCCCGCGGCGGCGGCACAACCCTTGGTGACCTGCTCGATTTCACTGCCATACACCGGGATGCCGGCGTCCTCAGCCGCGTCAAGCACCAGGTCCAGGTACTGCACCACCGTGTTGTCCAGCAGCATGCTCAGGCAATCCGCCTGGTTTACCAGCCCCGGCAGCGCCAGGGAGATCTCAGAGCCCGCGCTCACTGTAGCCTCCACGATCTCAAATCCATATTCCGGGGCCAGCTCCTTATATTGCCGGGCCAGCACCTGGGAGTTCACCTCGCCCACGGTGTAGAGGAGGCCCACTTTTTTGGCTTCCGGCTGGAGCGCGCGGATGAGGGCCAGCTGCCGGCCGATGGGCGGCTGGTCGCTGGTGCCGGTGACGTTCAGGGTGGAAAGCCCGTTTTCATCGGCCAGCCCCGCTTCAAGGGGGGAGGTGACGGCGGCGTAGATGACGGGGATTGCCCCATCGGCGGTGTTGGCGCTCACCACGGCCATGGGGGTGGCGATGGCGCAGATCAGGTCATAGCGGTTGTCCACAAAGGCGGAAGCGATGGCGCTGGCCATGCCCATGTCCGCCTGGGCGTTTTGTTCGTCGACGATGAGGTTGTCTCCCCTCATATAGCCGCCCTCGGCCAGGCCCATAAGGAAGCCATCCCGCACATTGTCAAGCGAGCCGTGGACAGCGAACTGGGCGATACCAATCCGCAGGGGAGTTGTGGAAGCGGAGACGGAGAGGGTGAAAAGCGCCAGAATCAGGGCCAGGATCAGGATAACGCGATGTTTCTTCATGGTTTCAGGTCTCCTTTTCTTGATTGGGCAGTCGGAGTCCATGCCTTGCGATAAAAAACGCCTCAAGCAATGATGCTTGAGGCGTTTGACCGCGGTACCACTCAAATTGGCTGTGAAGCCTTCTTGTTCCATGCGCCGACACACATGCCGCCTTGATAACGGGCGCGGTTCCCGTCTGCTTCTACTTGGTTTCCCGTTTGAAGCAACCCTCGGGAGGCCATTCACCGGACGCTCTCATGCCGCGTTCCCACCATCGGCGGCTCTCTTTGGTTCAAGCGGTTCCGCTTACTTGTCTCCCTCATCGGTTTATGCGCGCATTCTACCACACATCCAGGCACGTGTCAAAAAGATTCGGCTGCACTTTTCCTGTTCCCCAAGGGGCTTATATGGGGCCCTGTCCCAAGGCCGCGCCTTACCAAATTATACAAAAGCCCGGCCGGGCCGCAATGCTTGTGAAATATGGAGAAAATCGATATGGAAGGCGGGTGTTTTCCCTTTTGTTTTCGACCAAAATATGCTATAATATGAAGACCGGAAAGGGCGCGTTCCAGCACCCATAACGGCTGTGAACAGGAAGGCGAGGTAAGGAATGACAGGGGATATATATCAGGATATTTCAGCCATGGCCACCCATGTGGACGCGGCTTATGACGAAAAGGACATCCAGGTGCTGGAGGGGCTGGAGGCGGTGCGCAAGCGCCCCGGCATGTACATCGGATCCACCGACCAGAACGGCCTGCATCACCTGGTATACGAAATTGTGGATAACGCAATTGACGAAGCCCTGGCAGGCTACTGTGACCACATTGAGGTCACGCTGCACCAGGACGGCTCTGTCAGCGTCAGGGACAACGGGCGTGGTTTCCCGGTGGGCATCCACCCCAAGCTCAAGCGCCCGGCGGTTGAAGTGTGCCTGACGGTGCTGCACGCCGGCGGCAAGTTTGGCGGCGGCGGCTATAAAGTCTCCGGCGGCCTGCACGGCGTTGGCGCGTCGGTGGTAAATGCCCTGTCCCGCCGGCTTACGGTCACCGTACACCAGCACGGCAAGATCCACCAGCAGAGCTACCAGCGGGGCAAGCCGGACCACGACCTTGAGGTCATAGGCGTTACGGAAAGCACCGGCACAATGATCCGCTTCTGGCCGGACACCCTTGGTGAGGACGAACCGGGCGGCATCTTTGATGTGGGCAGCGATTTCCGCATGGACACCTTAAGCGGCCGGATGCGGGAAATGGCTTTTCTGAACAAGGGCATCCGCATCGACATCACCGATGAGCGGGCGGAGCCCGCGGACGCGCGCAGCTACCACTACGAAGGCGGCATCCGGGAGTTCGTCAAATACCTGAACAAGAACCGGAGCACCCTGTTCCCTGAGCCCATCTACATCGAGGGCATCAAGAACGAGGTGGCGGTGGAGGTGGCGCTGCAGTATAACGACTCCTACCAGGAGAGCGTGTACGCCTTTGCCAACAACATCCGTACACCCGAGGGCGGCACCCACCTGATCGGCTTTTATTCCGCCCTCACCCGCACCATCAACGACTATGGCCGCCGGCACAAGTTCCTGAAGGAAGCGGACGCCAACCTCAAGGGCGAGGATGTCCGGGAAAGCCTGGCGGCGGTTATCTCCGTGAAGCTCGAGGAGCCCCAGTTTGAGGGGCAGACCAAGTCCAAGCTGGGCAACTCCGAAGTCCGGGGCATCGTGGACAGCCTGATGGGCGACCAGCTGGGCACCTACCTTGAGGAAAACCCCTCCGTGGGCCAGGTGATCCTGGACCGCTGCCTGGGTGCCGCCCGGGCCCGGGAAGCTGCCCGGAAAGCCCGGGAGCTGACCCGGCGCAAGACGGTGCTGGAGTCCGCCGCGCTGCCGGGTAAACTGGCGGACTGTTCGGAAACCGACCCCGCCAAAAGTGAGATCTTCCTGGTGGAGGGCAACTCCGCCGGCGGCTCCGCCAAGTCGGGCCGCGACCGGCACTTCCAGGCTATTCTGCCGCTGCGGGGCAAGATTTTGAACGTGGAGAAGACCCGCCTGGACCGCATCCTAATGAATGAGGAGATCAAGAACATGATCACTGCCTTTGGCTGCGGCATCGGGCAGGACTTTGACCTTTCCAAACTGCGCTACCACCGTATCGTCTGCATGACGGACGCGGACGTGGACGGCGCCCATATCCGGGTGCTGCTACTCACCTTCTTCTACCGCTATATGCGGCCGCTGATTGAAAAGGGGCACGTGTATATCGCGATGCCGCCACTGTATAAAGTCACCAAGAGCAAGCAGGAGCACTACATCTACAATGACGCCGCGCTTGAAAAGCTGCTGGACGAAATCGGCCGGGAGCCCAAGCCCGAGCTTCAGCGCTACAAGGGACTGGGGGAGATGTCCGCCGAGCAGCTCTGGGTGACCACCATGAACCCGGAAACCCGCACCATGATGCAGGTGGAGGTGTCCGACGCCATAGCGGCGGACGAGACCTTTACGCTGTTGATGGGTGACCAGGTGGAGCCCAGGCGCGAGTTCATTGAGCAGAACTACGACATGGTCGCCGACCTTGACATATAACATGAAAAGACAGGACAGAAGATGAGCGAGATTCAGGACAGGCTGCTCCCCACGGAGCTGGAAACCGAGGTAAAGCGATCTTTCATCGCCTATTCCATGGCGGTGATCGTCAACCGGGCGCTGCCGGATGTCAGGGACGGGCTTAAGCCTGTCCACCGGCGCATCCTCTACGCCATGAATGAGCTGGGAATGACCAGTGACAAGCCCTACCGCAAGAGCGCCCGCATCGTGGGCGATGTGCTGGGCAAGTACCACCCCCACGGGGACTCCTCCGTGTATGACGCCATGGTGCGCCTGGGGCAGGATTTCTCCATCCGCTATATGCTGGTGGACGGGCAGGGGAACTTTGGCTCCGTGGACGGTGACCAGCCGGCCGCCATGCGCTACACCGAGGCGCGCATGTCAAAAATCGCAGGCCACCTGATGGGCGAAATTGACAAGGACACGGTGGACTTCTACCCCAACTTTGATGAGACGCTCATGCAGCCCACAGTCCTTCCCAGCCGCTTCCCCAACCTTTTGGTCAACGGCTCCTCGGGCATCGCCGTGGGCATGGCCACCAACATCCCGCCCCACAACCTGGGGGAGGTGATTGACGGCACCATCGCCATGATCGATGACCCGGACATCACCCTGGACGCGCTGATGGAGCAAATCAAGGGGCCTGACTTCCCCACCGCCGGCATCATCCTGGGCCGGGCAGGGATCCGGGAGGCCTACTACACCGGGCGGGGCCGCATTCTTGTGCGGGCCAGGAGCGAAGTGGAAACACTGGCCAATGGCCGCAACCGCATCATCGTGACAGAGTTGCCCTACATGGTGAACAAGGCCCGCCTTATCACCAAAATGGCGGAATTGGTGCATGAAAAGCGCCTGGAAGGCATCAGCGACATCCGGGACGAGTCCGATCGGGAAGGCATGCGCATCGTCATTGAGCTCAAGCGCGACGCCCAGAGCAGCGTGGTTCTAAACTACCTCTACAAGCACACCCAGATGCAGGAGACCTTTGGCGCCATCATGCTGGCGCTGGTGGACGGGCAGCCCAGGGTGCTGACGCTCAAGGAGATGATTTTCCACTACATCCGCCACCAGGAGGATGTGGTGACCAGGCGTACCCAATATGACCTGGACCGCTCCCTGGCCCGCGCCCACATCCTGGAAGGGCTCCTGAAGGCGCTGGACCACATCGACGAAATCGTGAAGCTCATCCGCGGCTCCAAGGACACGGCCCAGGCCAAGGAAGGACTGATCGGCACGTTCGACTTCAGCGACAAGCAGGCCCAGGCCATCCTTGATATGCGCCTGGCCCGGCTTACCAGCCTTGAAGCGGATAAACTGCAGGCTGAGTATGGCGAACTGCAGCGTACCATCGCGTACCTGAACAGCATTCTGTCCGAACGGGCGAAGCTCCTGTCTGTCATCAAGGATGAGCTCCAGCTCATCCGGGATAAATACGCGGATGAGCGGCGCACGGAGATTTCCCTTATCTATGGCGAAATTGACTATGAGGACCTAATCCCCAAGGATGACATGGTGGTGACGCTTTCCCACTACGGCTATGTCAAGCGCCTGCCCCAGTCCACCTACCGCTCGCAGCATCGGGGCGGCAAGGGCGTCAGCGCCACGGGGCTTCGTGAAGAGGACTATGTGGAGCAGGTCTTCACCGTCCACTCCCATGACGACCTGCTGTTCTTCACTGACCGGGGCAGAGCCTACAATGTGAAGTGCTTTGAGATACCCGAAGCCTCACGCACGGCGCGGGGCACGGCGATTGTCAATATCCTGCCCCTTGAAGCGGGCGAAAAGGTCACCGGCATGATTCCGGTACCCAAGGAGGACCGGGATACCCAGTACCTGGTCATGGCGACCAAAAACGGCCTCATCAAGAAGACGTCCCTCAGGGAATACCGCAACATCAGGCGGGCGGGGCTGATCGCCATTATACTGAAGGAAGACGACCTGCTCATCGGCGCGGTCCTTACCGAAGGGGACGGCGAGGTGATGGTGGGCACCCGCTGGGGCAAGGTGATCCGCTTTGAGGAGACGGATATCCGTGCCTCCGGGCGAGCCAGCATGGGCGTCCGTTCCATCCGCCTGGACAAGGAGGATGAGGTGATTTCCCTGGCGCTGGTGGAAGAGGGCGCTGAAGTGTTGAGCGTCTCTGTGCTGGGCTACGGCAAGCGCAGCAACCTGGACTTCTACCGCGGCCAAAGGCGGGGCGGCAAAGGGGTGAAGTCCATGAACCTGACGGAGAAGACCGGCCCGCTGGCGGCGCTGCTGATGGTGCAGCCGGATGAGGACATCATGGTCATCACCGATGACGGCACCATCATCCGGGTGCCGGCGGAAACCATCCGGCAGACGGGCCGCGCGGCCCAGGGCGTGCGCATCATGAGGGTGTCAAACGGCAGCCAAATTGTGGACGTGGCCCGGGCGTTGGCGGAGGAAGACGAAGAGGAGAACCTGCCGGAAGAGAACGGCGGTGAAGTTGCGGTAGTGGATGAAACCCTCCCCGAAGAAGTGGCTGAAACCAATTCTGAAGACTCCGGCATCCAATGACATGATAAACTATTTTGCGGACTCGGCATGGGGAAGGGGCTGTTTGGAAAAAGCTCCTTCTCCGCCATTGTCCCTAAGAGCAAATCCGTGACGCCCCGGCAGCGCTCCCTGGTGGGGGGCATCTCCATTCTGGCCGCCGCGGGGCTCATCTGCAAGGTGGTGGGGGTGCTCTACCGCATCCCGCTGGCCAACCTCATCGGGCCCCCCGGGATGGGGGTGTACAACCAGGTTTTCCCCACCTATAACCTGATGCTGGCGATATCCTCAGCCGGCATCCCCGTGGCCATATCCCGCATGGTGGCCGGCAGCCTGGCCCGGGGCCACGCCGGGAACGCCAGGCGCATGTTTCGCATCGCGCTTATCATGCTCGGCCTCCTGGGGCTTGTGAGCATGCTGGTGATGATGCTCTTCAGCGGGCGCTTTGCCCAGGCCACAGGGACGCCCGAATCTAAGGCCGGGTTTATGATGATCGCGCCCAGCCTGTTCTTTGTGTGCGCCATGAGCGCTTTCAGGGGCTATATGCAGGGGCAGCGCCGCATGTGGCCCACAGCCATCAGCCAGCTGATTGAGCAGGTGGGAAAGGTGGGCGTGGCGCTGCCGCTGGCCTATGCCGGCATGGCGCGGGGCGGCTTTGTGCTGGGGGCGGCAGGGGCGTTGCTGGGCACCACCATTGCTGAAGGCGCTGCCATGCTTTACATGATGGCGGATTATCTGGTGGCAAGGCCCAGGCTGGTGCGCGAGGCAGAGTCGGATACCTCACAGCCGACCCCAACCAAAGCCATCGCCCGGGAGCTGGTGGTGACCGCCATCCCCATTACCATCGGCGCCAGCATCGTGCCCCTGGCAGGGGCGGTGGACAGCTTCATGCTGGTGCGCCAGATGAAGGCTTACCTGCCGGAGCTGGAGGCACTGTCCCGCTATGGCATCTATGGCCTGGTATTGTCTCTGATCAACGTCCCCACAGCACTGGCCATGGCTATGTCCACCAATCTGGTACCCGCCATTTCAGAGAAGAGGGCGCGGCGGGACCATGACGGCGTGAAGCGCGACGCCGCCACGGGTATCCGCCTGGCCATGGTGGTGGGGCTCCCCAGCTCCGTGGGCATGAGCCTGCTGGCCCACCCGATATTGACGCTGCTGTTTGGCCGGGAGTACACTCCGGAGCAGCTGCGCCTGGGGGCAGATTTGCTTGAAATCAGCTCGTTGACCATCGTGGTGTTCACCCTGGTTCAGGCTACCAGCGGGATCCTTCAGGGGATGCGCAAGCAGCGCATCCCCATGTACACACTTGCGGCGGGGATCGTGGTGAAGATCGCCATCAACTACACGGCCGTGAACCGGCCGGAAATCAACATCGGCGGTGCGCCTTATGCCTCCCTGGCCTGCTATATCCTCAGCGGCGGGCTGAACCTCTATTATGTGATCAAAATCACAGGGCTCAGATGGTCCTGGCAGGAGACGGTGTTAAGGCCGGGGCTTGCCACCCTGGTGATGGCGTTGCCGGTATATTTGATAAGCGCTTTATGGGGTCAAAGGATCGGGCGAAGCTGGCTGCTGATGGGGCTGGTGCTGGCAGGCGCAGTGGCGCTGTATGGCTTTGCGGCGCTGAAAACGGGGGCGATACGGCGCAGCGAACTGCCCTTCAGCAGGCTCCGGGGGAGGGATTGAAATTGCACACAATTACGGTGGCGGCCCTGGGGCCCGGACACAGGGACCTTGTGACCCTGGGGGCATACAAGCAGATGCAGCGAGCTGGCTGCCTGGTGCTGCGTACCTCGCGCCACGGGGTTGCCCGGTTGCTTGAGGAAGAGGGCATCGCTTTCACCACGCTTGACGAGCTGCATGATAAAAGCCCTGACTTTGATGCTTTTGCCCGGGAGGCGGCCGGGCATGTGCTTTCTTTGGCCGGGAAGCGCGCGGTGACCTACGCAGTGGCAGACCCGGCCCGGGACGAGACGGTGCGCCTCATCAGGGAGCAAGCCAGGGATTTCCTCAGGGTATTGCCCGGGGTGCCATTGGAGAACGCTTTTATTTCCCAGGCGGATACAGCGGGGCCCGTTTTGGTGTCAAGCGCCGTGTCTCTGGAGGTCTATAACGCCCAGCAGCCCCTGGCGGTGGTGGAGCTGAACAGCCGCGCCCTGGCGGGGGACGTGAAACTGAAGCTGCTGCCGGTTTATGGCGAGATAGCCCGGGTACTGTTCTTTGCCCCCGGAGAGCAGGCGGCGCGGCGGGGGGCCTGGATGGCGCTTCCTGAAATCGACCGCCAGAGGAAGTACGACCACACAGCGGGATTTATCGTGTTTCCGGTGCCGCTGCTGGAGAAAACCGCCTTTGACCCGGAGGACCTGCTGGCTATCATGCGCAGGCTGCGCGGTAAGGACGGCTGCCCCTGGGACAAAAAGCAGACCCACGGGAGCCTGGCCAAATACCTGGTGGAGGAGGCCAATGAGGCCGCGGCGGAGCTGGTACAAGGAAACTGGGCCCACGCGGCGGAGGAGCTGGGGGACGTTTTCCTGCAGCTGGCGTTTCACGCGGTGGTGGGGGAGGAGCAGGGCACCCTCAGCTGGGGTGAAATGCTTGAGAGCATTTGTGCAAAGCTCATCCGGCGCCATCCTCATATCTTTGGCGAAATGAAGCTGGATACGGCGGAGGGCGTGAAGAAAACCTGGGATGAGATCAAGCAGGCTGAGCGCGGGGAAGCTAGCCCGGGAGAGGCCATGCAGGCAGTGCCTGCTTCATTCCCGCCCATGATGCGCGCGGAGAAGGTGCAGGCAGCCGCGGCCCGGGTGGGCTTTGACTGGAAGGAGGCCGCCCAGGTGCTTGAAAAGGTTGAAGAGGAAGCGGAAGAACTGCGCCAGGCGCTGGGTGACCCCGAAAAAGCGCTGGAGGAGTTGGGGGACTTGCTTTTTGCCTGCGTGAACACTGCCCGTCTGATGGGTGTTTCAGGCGGCCAGGCGCTTAATTTGGCCACCGAAAAATTCATCCGGCGCTTTTTATGGATGGAAAATGCGATAAAATCAGACAAAAAGGCTTTAAAAATGTTGACAAGCCTCGATTTGGGGGTATACTGGGAGCGAAGTAAAATGAAAGTACAGTAGTTTTGCTTTCGTCAGACTAAAATTGGAGGTAAGCACATGAATAAGACTGAGTTGATCGCAGCAGTGGCCAAGGAAACCGAGATGAAGAAAGTTGACGCCGAAAAGACTGTCAACGCCGTACTCTCCACCATCCAGAAGACCCTGAAAAAGGGTGAAAAGGTTCAGCTGATTGGCTTTGGAACTTTTGAAGCCAAGAAGCGCCCCGCCCGCACCGCCCGCAACCCCCGCACCGGCGAGCCGATCAAGGTCAAGGCCTCCAAAGCCCCCACGTTCAAGGCCAGCAAGACCTTTAAGGATCAGCTCAACTAATTCAGAGTTACCTGACATGCTGCGGCGCAAATGTTTGCCCGCAGCTTTTTTCTGCAAAGGAGGGTTCCATGCGCCTGGACAAATACCTGAAGGTATCCCGCATCATCAAGCGCCGTACCGTGGCCAAGGAGGCCTGCGATGGCGGGCGGGTGAGCCTCAACGGCCGGGTGGCCAAGGCCGGCGCCGAGGTTAAGGAGGGCGATATCCTGGAGATCCGCTTTGGCAGCCGCCTGGGCCGCTATGGGATCACCCTGGTGCAGGAGGCGGCACGCAAGGATCAGGCGGCGGAGATGTACCGGGTGCTCCAGGAGGACGAGGAGACGCTCTCTGAGCGGAACCGGTGATGGAGCCCTATCAGGACATCAATGCCCGGGCCATCGACCGCTGGGCTGCGGAAGGCTGGGAGTGGGGGCAGCCCATTTCCCACGAGGTTTATTTGAAAGCCAGGCAGGGGGAGTGGCAGGTGGTGCTGACGCCCAACCGACCGGTCCCCAGAGACTGGTTTGGCAATCTTGAGGATAAGGCCGTATTGGGCCTGGCCTCCGGCGGCGGCCAGCAGATGCCGGTATTCGCGGCCCTGGGGGCCCGATGTACGGTGCTGGACTATTCACCCCGGCAGCTGGAGAGCGAGCGGATGGTTTCAGAGCGGGAGGGGTATCCCATCGCCATCATTCGGGGCGACATGACCAGGCTGTTGCCGTTTGATGACGGGCAATTCGATCTGATTTTCCATCCCGTGTCCAACTGCTATGTGGAAGAGGTTGAGCCCATCTTCAGGGAGTGCTTCCGGGTGCTGAAGCCTGGCGGCATTCTTTTGTGTGGCCTGGATACCGGCATCAATTTTATTGTGGACGAGCGGGAGGAATGCCTTGTATTCGGCCTGCCGTTTAATCCATTGCATAATGCGGAGCATAAAAAAAGCCTCGAGGCATCGGACGGGGGCGTCCAGTTCTCCCATACGCTGGAGGAGCAGATCGGCGGGCAGCTGAAGGCGGGATTCATTATGACTCACCTGCTGGAGGACACCAACTCAGAAGGCCGGCTGCGCCTCATGAATATTCCCAGCTTTATTCTGACCCGGGCAGTGAAGCCTTAGGCAATCCCGGGGTATATAGCTTTAGGGCTGTGCCGCGGGGGAGAAGCCGTGCGTTTTTTGTTTGTAGGAGACACCCATGGGAAGAAGGACCTGGGAAAGCTGCGCTCACCAGAGGCGGCGCGCCTTGGGCTTGGCGGGGAGGACGCCCTCATCCACCTGGGGGACCTGGGCGCGCCCTGGCGGGCGGACACCGATGAGGTTCTCAAGTGGTGGCAGAGCCTGCCCACGCAGGTGATTATCTGCCTGGGAAACCATGAGAACTACGGCTGGATTGCCCGCCAGCCTGTTGTCAGGCGCCATGGCTGCCTGGGCCATGACCTGGGCGGGAACCTCTTTGCCCCCTTGCCGGGAGAAACGGCCACCCTGGGCGGCAAGCGCTTCTGGTTTTATCCAGGGGGGCTGTCCATTGATTTCTTCCTGCGGGAGCTTGGGATCGATGTGTTTCGGGAGGAACTGCTGATAAGCGCGCAGGCTGAGGCCATCATCGCCGGCTACTTCAGCCGTGAGGTGCCCGATTACCTCATCAGCCACGACGGGCCCCGGACATTTGTAACCGAGCGCTTTGGTTTCCCCCTTCGCCTTCCGCCGCAGAGCTATTACACCCACATGGAAGAAACGCCCGGCAACCGTGCCCATCCGGCCTTTATGCTGGACAGGATCTACGCCGCCGGGCGCTTCAGGAAGTGGTATTTCGGCCATCACCATCAGGATATTGCCTCGGGCAATCTGCGCTGCCTGTTTCGCCGGATGGTGCTGGAGGACAGCGTGACCGGCGAAAGCCGGACCATCACGCCATAGCGGTTTTTTTATTCGCCTGGCTGCTTTGCCTCAAACGCGGGGAGGAGGTAGCCGTAGCCATGCGCTTCCATCTCCTCAATGGGGATAAAGGTAAGAGAAGCTGAGTTAATGCAATAGCGCAGGCCGCCCCGGTCTTTGGGGCCGTCGGTGAAGACATGGCCCAGGTGGGCATCACCCGAAGCGCTTTTAACCTCCGTTCGCACCATGCCATGGGACAGGTCCTTGTACTCTTTAATCAGGTCTTCGGATATGGGCTTCACAAAGCTGGGCCAGCCGCAGCCGGCATCGTACTTGTCAAAGGAGAAGAACAGCGGTTCCCCCGTGGTTACATCCACATAAAGGCCTGGGCGTTCCTCATCCCAGTACTCGCCGGTGAAGGGGCGCTCGGTGTCCCCCTGCTGGGTCACCCGGTAGCTTAGGTCGCTGAGCTTGTCTTTCAGTTCTTCAGGTGAAGGCCGGGGATAGTCAGGCACTGGGCCTTCCGCCCGGGCGGGACGCGCCGCAAGGGACAGCCAGGAGGCTGCCAGCAGCAGGACCATCAGGTATTTCATCAACGTCTCCTCAACATAAAAGTCAAAAAGCGGCGTATACCGCCGCTTCAGACTGTAGACAAAGTCCCAGCCCCGAGCAGCTGGGACTTTGCCATTGAGCTGCAGGAAAGCAAGGAATAATCAAGGGAAACAAGACGAAATATGATATAATAGGGCAAGAAACAAAGGGGTTT
>JAQVQY010000047.1 GCA_028701335.1 Eubacteriales bacterium | reverse complement strand
GTTCGTTTTTCCTGCGCTTCCTGGTATACTTGTGGTAGCTCATGATGATCCTCCTGATGTTTTGTGGTGAATCCATCTTACAGGATTGTCATGAGCTTTTCTGTTTCACTATATTCTACAACTCACCGCGGAGGCCGCCCGATGGATTGACAAACAGAAACATTCATATTAAGATAGGATACCTTTGAATATCTTCATGATGAACCGTTTATCTGGGCGAAGAAAGGTTTTCCAGGGAAGCCATTAGCCGGGATGTTGAAAAAAGGAAGGTGCCAATATGTTAAGAGGAATTTCTCCCCTCATATCCCCTGAATTGCTCAGGGTGCTCAGCGAAATGGGGCACGGCGATGAAATCGTTTTGGCGGACGCCAATTTCCCCACTGAGAACTACGGCCAACGCCCAATCCGGGCTGACGGCATCGGGGCGGTCGCCCTGCTCGAGGCCATCCTGCCGCTGTTCCCGCTGGATCAGTACGACAAGTCCAACTTTGTCCTCATGGAAGTGGTGCCGGGAGACCCCTATGACCCGGTGATCTGGCAGGAATTCCGCAAGGCGCTGCACCGCTTTGAGCCGGAGGCCCAGGTGCAGCACATGGAGCGTTTCGCCTACTATGAGCGGGCGAAGCAGGCGTACGCCATCATCGCCAGCGGCGAAATGGCCCAGTACGCCAACATCATCCTCAAGAAAGGCGTTGTCCGCTGAGGGCACGTCCGCACAAAGCCAAGGAGTAACAGCATTGAGCCAACAAAACGAAGTCCTCGTCAGAATGACGGGCATCCACAAATATTTTCCCGGCGTGCACGCGCTGAATGACGTGCAGTTTGAATTGCGCGCGGGTGAAGTGCACGCCCTGGTGGGGGAGAACGGCGCGGGCAAGTCCACCCTGATGAAGGTGCTCACCGGCATCTATGAGAAGGACGCCGGCGAGATCGAGGTAATGGGCAAGCCCGTTGAAATCCGCAGCACCAAGGACGCGCAGAACCTGGGCATTTCCATCGTCCATCAGGAACTCAACCTCTTAAAAGACCTGACGGTGGCGGAAAACGTCTACATCGGCCGGGAAAACATGAACGGCTTCCTGCTGGACAAAAAAGCCCAGAACAAGCGAGCCCAGGAGTTTCTTGACCGCCTGAACCTCAACATCAAGGCCACCCAGAATGTGGGCCGGATGACGGTGGCCAAGCAGCAGATGGTGGAGATCGCCAAAGCGCTTTCCTACGAGAACACGCGCATCCTTATCCTGGACGAGCCCACCGCCCCCCTGTCAGACGTGGAGATCGATGAGCTTTTCCGTTTTGTCCGGGACATGCGTTCCCGGGGCGTTGGCATTATCTATATATCCCACCGCATGGGAGAGCTCAAGCAGATTTCTGACCGCATCACCGTCATGCGGGACGGGCAGTATGTGGACACCGTGGACACGGCCACCACCCCCATTGATGAGATCATCCGCATGATGGTGGGCCGGGTCATCTATGAGCAGCCCAAGACCGAAAGCCATGTGGCCACGGGCGCGCCGGTGGTGCTGGAGGTGAAGAACCTCCGCTCCCGGGATGTGAGGGATGTGTCCTTCCAGCTGAAAAAAGGAGAGATCCTGGGCCTGGCGGGCCTGGTGGGTGCCGGGCGCACGGAAGTGGGCCGGCTTATCAGCGGCGCTGACAAACGGGATGGCGGCGAAATTTATGTAAACGGCAAGCTGGCTGATATCCAGAGCCCGTGTGACGCGGTGGAACTGGGCATCGGTTACCTTTCTGAGGACCGCCGGCGCTACGGCCTCTGCCTGGGCTTATCCGTAGCCAATAACATCGCCCTTACCAAGCTGGACAGCTTCACCCAAGGCATCGCCGTCAATGACAGACAAATCAAGTCCACCGCCCGGGAATACCGGGAGAAGATGGACATCAGAACCCCCAGCGTGGATACGCTGGTGCGTTCCCTTTCCGGCGGCAACCAGCAAAAGGTGGTCGTCAGCAAATGGCTGGTGCGCAATTGCGACGTGTTGATTTTTGATGAGCCTACCCGGGGCATCGACGTGGGCGCCAAGAGCGAGATTTACAAGCTCATGCACAGCCTGATCGAGGAGGGCAAGTCCATCATCATGATTTCCTCGGAAATGCCGGAACTCCTGCGCATGGCCGACCGCATCCTGGTGATGTGCGAGGGCGAGAAAACCGGGGAGCTGGGCATCGAGGAAGCCACCCAGGAGAAAATAATGGCGCTGGCAGCGCCCCAAGTATAGGAGGTTTAGGATTTATGTCTGTACAGGGCGTTGCCCAGGCGCAAAACGTCAGGAAACTGGACTATCAAAAACTGCTTGCGCCGGCGGTGCTGGTGGTCATGTACGCGTTCTTTGCCATCTTCGGCAACAACTTTTTCTCCAGCTACACCCTAAAAACCATTCTGGAGTCCGCTTACTACACGGGGCTGATGAGCTTTGGCATCACATTTGTCATCATCACCGGGGGCATTGACCTGTCCATCGGGACCAACATGATGTGCTCGGCCATCATCGGCGGCGTGGCTTTCAGCATGTGGGGCTGGCCCCTGTGGCTGGCACTGTGCCTGGTGCCGTTGGTCGGCGTAATGTTCGGCGTCTTAAACGGCATCCTGGTGGCCAAGGCCAAGCTGCCGCCTTTTATCGCCACTTTGGGTATGATGTTGGTGACGCAGGGATTTGGTTCCATCGTCTCCCGGGTGCAGACCCAGCGCTATCCCACCATCGGCACGGAAAACGAGTGGTTTAAGACAGTGTTTTACCGCACCGGCAACTTCCCGACTGGCGCCCTGTACCTTCTGACCGCGTTTCTGATTGCCGCCTTCGTTCTGAACAAGACCCGCTTTGGCCGTTATGTCTATGCCATTGGCTCCAATGAGGAGGCCACGCGGCTCTCCGGCGTGAAAGTGGACAAGTTCAAGATCCTGGCTTACGCTGTGTGCGGCCTGTTCGCTGGCATCGGCGGCATCCTTTACGCGGCCACCTACACCACTGCCATCCCCGGCACCGGAAACGGGCTTGAGACCTATGCCATCGCCGCGGTCATCATCGGCGGCACCTCCATGGCCGGCGGCTCCGGAACCATGGTGGGCACCCTCATCGGGATTTTCATTATGGCGGTTTTAAAAGCCGGTTTGGCTTCCCTGGGGCTCCAGGCTCACTGGCAAACCTTCTTTACCGGCATTGTGGTCATTGGCGCGGTCCTCATGGACAACGTGCGTGTCAGGGCCGCGCAGAAGGTGAAGGTTAAGACCTGATTTATCCCGATCATTCGGCGCGTGGGCGCTGAAAATATAAGGAGGTTTATTCATGAAACGACTTCTGGCACTCGTACTGGTTCTTACCCTGGCACTGGGCGTCACCGCGGCGCTGGCGCAGGAGAAAATGTACATCTCCGTGATCTCCAAGGGCGAGCAGCATGCCTTCTGGCAGGCTGTGCGCATGGGCTGCGAAGACGCCGCCAACGAGCTGGGTGTGGACATGTTCTACTACGGCCCTCCCTCAGAAGCTGACATTGTGCTCCAGGTGGAAGCCCTGAAAGCCGAAATGGCCAAGAACCCCGCTGCCCTGGCGCTGGCCGCGCTGTCCACGGACGCCGTTATGACC
This sequence comes from Eubacteriales bacterium, assembly GCA_028701335.1. Classification (GTDB taxonomy): domain Bacteria; phylum Bacillota; class Clostridia; order Christensenellales; family Aristaeellaceae; genus UBA6115. The sequence continues at coordinate 10,778 of JAQVQY010000047.1, read as the reverse complement.
GAGCTGCAGGAGGCCATCGAGAAGGGCATCCCCGTCATCGGCTTTGACTCCGGCGTGCCCAACGCTCCCGAAGGCGCCATCTACGCCACCGCCTCCACCAACAACCAGAACGCCGCCGCCCTGGCCGCTGAAAAGCTGCTGGAAGACGAAGGCCTCAAGGCCAAGCTCACCGCAGCCACCCCTGAAGCGCCCGTGGTGGTCGCAGTCCTTTCCCAGGACGCCACCTCTGAGTCCGTTACCGGCCGCACCACCGGCTTCGTCAACAAGTTTGTTGAGCTGGCAGGCGAATACGGCGTGGTGGAAGTCCAGGGCCATACCAGCTGGGCCATGGCCGCTGAGAAACCCGCCATCATCCTGCATGTGGAAATCGGCGCGTCCCCCCGCATTGACGACATGACCAACGCTGCCAACGCCGTTCTTAACAAGAACAACCTGGCTGCCATCTTCTGCTCCAACGAAGGCGCGGTCGCCGGCATGCTGGCTGCCACCGCTGACGGCTCTGAGTTTGGCGAGGGCGGCCGCTTCAACGGCATCCTGGTCGCAGGCTTTGACGCCGGCGCCCCCCAGAAGAACGCTGTCAAGAACGGCTGGTTCGTGGGCTCTGTGACCCAGGACCCCTACCGCATCGGCTATCTGGCGGTTGAACTGGCCGTGAAGGCCGCCAACGGCGAGGCCGTTGAAGACGTGGACACCGGCGCCCAGTGGTACACCAAGGACAACATCGACGAGCCCAACATCGCCCTGCTGGTGTATGACTGATCGCATCCTCTGAATAGATGACCTGTCGGGGCCGGGCGCAAGCCCGGCCCCTTCTAATTTGAGCCTCACACGGGCCTGCTCTGCCCTTGCCCGGCAGGCAGGTCTGTGATAGCATATATGTGTCAATATACTGTATTTTGCCGCTTCCCTGCGGCATGAAGGAGGAGAACATGGATTATCCCAAAATCGGCATTCGCCCCATCATCGATGGCCGCTGGGGCGGTGTAAGGGAGAGCCTGGAGAAGACCACCATGGACATGGCCAAGTCAGCCGCCAGGCTGATTTCAACCCTCAGGTACCCGGATGGCACCCCGGTAAAGTGCGTCATCGCGGACACCACCATCGGTGGGGGCGCTGAAGCCGGCAGGTGTGAGCGCAAGTTTTCCAGAGAAAATGTGGTGGCCACCCTGTCGGTTACCCGCAGCTGGTGCTACGGCATGGAGACCATGGACACCAACCCTAACACCATCAAAGCGGTCTGGGGCTTTAACGGCACCGAGCGCCCGGGCGCGGTCTATCTGGCGGCCGTGCTGGCCGCCTACGCCCAGAAGGGGTTGCCCGCTTTTGCCATCTATGGCCGGGACGTGCAGGACCTGGAGGACACCAGCATCCCCAAGGATGTGGAGGAGAAGCTGCTCCGCTTTGCCCGGGGCGCGGTGGCCGTGGGCTGGATGAAGAACAAGGCCTACGTCAACTTCGGCGGCGTGTCCATGGGCATCGCCGGCGCCTACTGCGACATGAACGTGATGCAGCAGTACTTTGGCCTAAGGGCTGAGTGGATGGACATGACTGATGTCCTGCGCCGGGTGCATCTGGGCATCTATGACCCTGAGGAGTACGAGAAGGCCCTTAAGTGGATCAGGGAAAACTGCCAGGAGGGCTTTGACATCAACGCCGGCAAGGAACTGCCGGAGATCATCCAGCGCTCAAAGACCGTGCATCCGGATAAGGACTGGGAGTTTATCGCCAAGCTGAGCCTGGTATTAAGGGACGCGATGTTTGGCAACCCGAAGCTGGATGAGATGGGCTGGCATGAGGAAGCCCTGGGCAAGAACGCCGTGGCCGGCGGTTTCCAGGGTCAGCGCGCCTGGACGGACTGGCTGCCCAACGCTGACTTCACGGAAGCCATCATGGCCTCCACATTCGACTGGAACGGCGCCCGCCAGCCCACCGCCTTTGCCACCGAGAATGACACCTTAAACGGCCTGTCCATGCTTTTGGGGACACTCATCACCAACACAGCCCCCTGTTTCCACGACGTGCGCACCTACTGGAGCCCGGACGCGGTGAAGCGCATCAGCGGCTGGCAGCCGGATGGCAAGGCCGCCGAAGGCTTCATCCATCTCCTCAACTCCGGCGCCACAGCGCTTGACGCCACAGGCATGTCCACAAACGAAAAGGGCGAAGCCTGCATGAAGCCTTTCTGGGAGATGACCCAGGAAGACATCGATGCCTGCCTGGAAGCCACCGACTGGGAGCGCGCCAACTATGAGTACTTCCGGGGCGGCGGGTTCTCCAGCCACTTCAAGAACGAAAAAGAGATGCCCGTCACCATGCTGAGGCTCAACATCATCGAGGGGATCGGCCCCGTGCTTCAAATCGCTGAGGGCGAGACTGTCCGGCTTCCGGACAACGTGCACGATCTGATCATGAACCGCACCGACCGCACCTGGCCCTGCGTGTGGTTCGCGCCCCGGGTCACCGGTGAGGGAGCCTTCCGGGATGTCTATTCCGTGATGGCCAACTGGGGTTCCAACCATGGCGTCACCGTGTACGGCCATGTGGGCGCCGACCTCATCACCCTTGCGGCGATGATGCGTATCCCGGTCAACATGCACAATGTGCCGGCCGAGAAGGTCTACCGTCCCCATGCCTGGGCCGCCTATGGCACCCAGGATTTGCAGGCGGCCGACTATAAGGCCTGCGAAACTTACGGTCCGCTGTACGGCTGATAAAACGTTTGGCTAGAATACCGGAGGGGGCTTTAGCAAGCCCCCTTTCCGGTTAAGGGAAGAAAAGGGAGGGGCCATATGCCGGATTTCTCCAAGATGACGCTGGAGGAGCTGCTGAAGCCGGAAGGCTTTGACTGCGCCTGCGGCAGGCGCCATCAGGCGGGCCTGCGCCGCGCGCACATCGGGAAAGGAGCGCTGGGCGTGCTTTTGGAGTACCTTCATGCGCTTGGCATCACCCGGCCCTTTGTGTTTTGTGATGAAAACACCTATGTGGCCGCTGGCGCGAAGGTTGTCAAAATATTTGAGGCTTCAGAAATGCCGCATACCCTCTACACGCTCCCAACAGGGCATCCTGAACCGGATGAGATGGCCTGCGGTGGGCTGCTGATGGCCTTTGATCCCAAGTGTGACGGCGTGGTGGCGGTGGGCAGCGGGGTCATCAACGACTCCGGCAAAGTGCTGGCTCATGCCTTAAGGCTGCCCCTGATGTGCGTGGCAACCGCGCCCTCCATGGACGGATACGCTTCAGATTCCTCCTCCATGGTGCGGGAAGGGGTCAAGGTATCGCTGTATAACGCCTGCCCACAGGCGCTGATCGCTGATACCGATATTTTGGCTGGCGCCCCCTTACGCCTGCTTCAGGCGGGCCTGGGGGATATGCTGGCCAAATACTGCTCAGTGTGTGAATGGCGCCTCGCCAACCTGGTGATTGGCGAGTATTACTGCGGAGACATCGCCGCCCTCATGCGGGAGGCATTAAGGCGCGTGCGGCAGGCGGCGCCCAGGCTTCTGGAGCGGGACGCTGAGGCGGTGGAGGAAATCACCCAGGGGTTGGTGCTGGCTGGCATCGCCATGGCTTTTGCCGGCGTCTCCCGCCCTGCCAGCGGCCTTGAGCACTATTTTTCCCACATCTGGGAGATGATGGCGCTGGCGCGGGGGCTTGATGTGGAACTCCACGGCATCCAAGTGGGTATCGGCACGCTGCTGACGCTTAAAATCTGGGAAAAGCTCAAACTTGAGGCGCCAAGCCGGGAGACGGCCCGGGCGTTTATTGACAGCTTTGATGAAGCCGCCTGGGAGGCAATGGTGCGCCGCGTCTTTGGCCAGGCCGCTGAGACCATCCTGAAAACTGCCCGGGCAGAGGGCCGCAATGATAAGGCGACCCACGCCACAAGGCTTCAGATCAGCCTTGAAAAATGGCCCGATATCCTGAAAATCGTGGAGGAGGAGCTGCCGCCTTATCAGGATATGCTTGGGCTGATGGATAGCCTTCAGATGCCGCTTAAGCCTGAGGACATTGGTTTCAGCCGCCAGGACACGGTGGACGCTTTGTTGGGCGCCCGGGAGATCCGTGACAAATACCTCACCTCTTCCCTCCTGTGGGACCTGGGGCTTTTATACACTTCCGCCCCGGAATGGCTGTAAGTTCCCGGTGATTTCACCGGAATATTATTCAATATGCTTGACTTTTTGTGGGGGCTTCGATAGTATAAATATACAATAAGTATCAATCGAACGGGGAGGTGAGCAAAGTCCAACCGATCCAGTTTCCTGTTTCCCTGGGCGGACCAATTAAAAAGGCAAAGCCCTATCTGTTTGTCCTGCCGATTCTGATTTTCGCGGTGGGTTTTGTCTATTACCCTTTTTTCAAGACTTTTCTGTTCAGCTTCAGCACCGTCAACGCCAAGGGCGTCATCACGGGCTTCTCGGGGCTGGACAACTTCAACTATCTGTTCTCGCGGCGGGATTTTAGGATAGCGCTGGAAAACACTTTGAAGATCACCGCCATCAATGTGCCCGTCACGGTGTTTATCACCATGGGCCTGGCGCTCCTTGCCACGAAGAAGCGCCGGCTCAGCCCGGTGTATGAGACCATGTTCACCCTGCCCATGGCGATCGCCATGTCGGCGGCGGCGATGATCTTTAAAGTCCTCCTGAATCCCACCGTGGGCTGGCTGAACCATGCCCTGGGGCTTGATATCGGCTGGTACCAGAGCCGGGAATACGCCCTCTACGGCATCCTGATGCTCACCGTCTGGATGGGCATAGGCTTTGATTTCCTTTTGTTCCTTTCCGCTTTCCGGGCAGTGCCGGATCAGCTGATTGAAGCGGGCACCATGGACGGCGCCGGGCCGTGGTCCCGTTTTTTTAGGATTCAGCTGCCGCTGATATCACCCACTATTCTCTATGTGGCGCTGACCAACATGGTGCTTGCCATGATGGTGTCGGGCCCCGTCATCATCCTGACACAGGGCGGGCCTGCCCGGGCCACCACCACGCTTATTTTCATGATGTACAATTCCGGCTATGGCTCGGCCAACTACAGCCTGTCCGCCTGCATTAGCCTGGTCGCCTTTGCCCTCACCTTTTCCCTGGCGCTGATGGCGTTCTGGGTTGAGCGCAAACGGGTGCACTACCAATGAGCGGCATGAAGCGGCGGCAGTTGTGGGGCGGCATCGCGGCGCAGGCGGCGGCCCTGGCGCTGGGGCTGATCATCATATTCCCCATCGTGTATGGCATCCTGGGAGCCTTTAAGTCCCCCGCGGAGTTCTCTGCCTATCCGCCCACTTTCTGGCCCAAAAGCTTTGCCTACACCCAGAATTTTTCGGATGCCTTCGCCCGGGTGCCTTTTCTGCGTTTTGGCTTCAATTCCCTGGTGGTGGCGCTCATTGGCACCGTGATAAGGCTTCTGTTTGCGATTTTGGCCGCGTTTGCCTTTGCTTTTTATGATTTCCGGTTAAAAAACGCGCTGTTCCTGGTCGTCCTGGCTACCATGATGCTGCCCGGAGATACCTTGCTTGTCACCAATTACCTGACGGTGAGCCGGCTCAGGCTCCTTGACAGCTACCTGGGCATGGCCATCACCTCCTTTGTGGGGGCGACGCAGATGTTTATGCTGCGCCAGTCCTTTCTCACCTTTCCCCGGGAACTGAAGGATGCCGGGCAGATGGATGGCTGCGGCGACCTTCGCTTTCTGGCGACAATACTCCTGCCCATATCAAAACCTGTGCTGGTGACGCTGTTTGTGCAAAGCTTTGTTACCATGTGGAACGCCTACCTCTGGCCCTTGCTCGTCACCAACTCCAATCATATGCGCACCATCCAGGTGGGCATCACCATGATCACCTCTTTTGAGGATACCAATTATCACCTGGTGCTGGCGGGGGTTGCCTTGTCGCTCATCCCGGCGTTTCTGCTGTTCATCATCCTCAGGCGCAACATCCAGCGCAACATGACTGCCGGCGCCCTGGTGGGCTGATCCCAGCGATGCTTTTGGGGAAGGCGGCCCCTTCCCGGAAGATAGGATTACGGTAAAAGGAGAAACATCATGCTAAAGAAAGTCCTCCCCCTGCTGCTTGTGGCAGCGATGCTGTTCACCTTAGGGGCTTTTGCCCAGGAGGCGGCGCAGCCCACCTCCATCACTTTCTGGCACTCCATGTCTGACGAAGCGGGTGTGCTGGTGGACAAGTTCGTAAGCCAGTTCAACGACTCCATCGGCAAGGACAAGCAGATCGTCGTGGAAGCGGTTTTCCAGGGACAGTATTCCGACGCCACCACCAAGCTCAACAGCATCCTGACAGCGGAAGACTATGCGCAGCTGCCTGATGTGATGAACCTGGACGCCACGGGAAAAGTAGCCTATTTTAACTCCGGGCGTGCCTGGACGCTGGATGACGCGCTTGCGGCTGACCCTGGCTACGACGTTGGCCAGATCCTGCCCATCACCCTGAGTAACTGGGAATTTTCCGGCGTTCGGCTGGGGATGCCTTTCGCGGCCTCCACCACCATCATGTTCTACAACAAGACGATGCTGGACGGGGCCGGTGCCCTGGCGCCCGAAACCTTCCAGGACATCATCGCCCTGAGCGAAAAGCTGCCGGACAAGTCGGCCGGGGGCCTTGATATCCTGACCTATTCCGTGGTGCCCAACACGCCCACCCTGGCCAACTGGCTGGGTCAGCTGGGCAGCTATGTCGTCAACAATAAAAACGGCTCTGAGGCCATGGCAACGGAGCTGGAATGCATTGAAAACGGCGCCCTTGAAACCTTTTTGACGGAATGGAAAGCCATGTATGACGCGGGCGCCCTGACCAATGCCGCCGGCACCACCGATCAGTTTGTGGCGGGCCAACTGGCTGTCCTAACGACGTCTTCCTCAAATGTCACCTCCCTGCTGGAGAAAATCGGCGGGACCTTTGAATTGGGCGCCGGCTTTTACCCCCGGGTGAACGCGGAAGCCAGCTACGGCGCCACAGTGTCCGGCAGCTGCCTGGTGATGTTTGACAAGCAGGACGAGGCAAAAAAGGCAGCAGGATGGGAACTGGTGAAATTCCTGGCTTCCCCTGAAGTGCAGGCAGAGTTCGCCGCCGCCACGGGCTATGTGCCGGTGAACACCGGCGCCCAGGAGGTGGCGGAATATCAGCAGTTGGTAGCCGGCAAACCGCAGTATGCGGTGGCTGGAGAGCAGCTTGCCATCACGCCATCGGACATGAAGAGCGTAACCGTTGGCCCCGCCAAGGACTTCTATTACGCCATTCAGGACAACATTGCCATGATGCTGGATGACGGCCTTTCCATCGGGGAGACCGTGGAGATCATGGCGGACGAGCTTACAGGCCTCTTGTACCAGTACGAGCAGGCGAACAAGAAATAATGTTGCCCGCATGCGCGGGGAGCCGTACCGGTAAATGCTCCCCGCGCAAGCCATACTTAATGTTTAGGAGTATTATTGGATGATCGCGCTTTCCACATCCACCAATATCTGCGCCTTCGCGCCGGCGGGGAAACGCAACGGCATCCCCTGGTGCGTGGATGCCTGTGCCCGGGCGGGCTACCAGGTGCTGGATGTGAACCTGTGTGAGGCGATGAACCCGGACTCCCCCTTGTGCGGGGATGACTGGGAAGGCTATGTCAGGAAGATAGCCCGGATCGGCCGCGATGCGGGGGTAGCGTTCAACCAGACCCACCTGCCTTATTACGACTTGTTTGGCTCCCTGGCTCAGGAGAAAAAGGAAGCGATGGAGGAGCTGATCAGGCGCGGCATCATCGCCTCCGGCATCCTGGGTGTAAACTCGGCGGTGACCCATCCCGGCACGGTGTATGAAGCGGGAGCGGACATGGCGGTGTCCCTTGAGCGCAATCTCGAGTATTTCGCGCCCCACGTGGCCCTGGCGCGGGAGGCGGGCATCAGCATCGCCCTGGAGAATGATTTTGAGTATAAGGCGCCCCCTTTCCAGCGGATCTTCTGCGCGGAAGTGGGGGAACTGTGTACGCTGGTGGACGCGTTTGCAGACCCTGAGCGCGTGGGCATATGTTATGACTTCGGCCACGCCCACCTGACGGGCGGCTTTCACCGCCAAAACCTTAACCGCATTGGGAAACGGCTGAAAGCCACCCATGTGGCGGACAACCATGGGAAGGCGGACGAGCACCTGATGCCCTTCTACGGCACCATTGACTGGGCCCAGGCTATGGCGGGCCTTTATGACATCGGATACACTGGGGAACTCACCTATGAAATCCAGGAGTTTGGGCGATACCTTCCCAATCATTTAAAGCCCCTGGTAATTGAGCACTCCCTGGTGATCGGCCAAGAACTTCAGATACTATATGAGAAAGCAGGGAACACCCCATGACGAAATCCAGAATGCGCCATTTTTTCCAACCCGACGGCCGTGCTTTTGTACTGGCCATGGACCACGCGGCGCTGATGCCATCGCCCGCACTGAAAGACCCGGGCCATGTGATCAGGGAGGCTGTAGCCGGCGGCGTGGATGGTTTTTTGACCACCTTTGGGATTGTCAAAGCGTTTTCAAAGGACTTTGGCCGGACGGGCATTATCCTGAGGGGAGACGGCGGCGCGTCGGCGCTTAAGAAGCCCATGGGGCGCCTGGAGGCGCTGTATTCCGCGGAAGATGCGCTGCGCCTGGGGGCGGACGCCATGCTGGTGATGGGCTATCCCGGGTCGGGAAATAACGAACACACCCTGGGCTATCTGGCCCGCCTGGCGGCGGACTGCGATCAGTGGGGCCTGCCCCTGGGGGCTGAGATGCTGCCTTACGGCTTTGAAAAGCCGGAGGGAATAACGACCTGGTCGGTGGAGAATGTGGCTTTCGCCGCGCGGCAGGGAGTTGAACTGGGCGCTGATTTCATCAAGACCACTTTTGTGGGCGCTGAGCGCTTCCGGGAGGTGGCGGACAGCTGCCCTGCGCCGGTCTTGGTCCTGGGCGGGAGCGACGCCCAGGGTATTGAAGCGCTTTTATATGGGGTGCAGGAAGCTCTGGCTTATGGCGCCCGGGGGGTTATCATGGGCCGGAACATCTACCGGCATGAAAACGTTGCCCGGATTTGCGCGGCGGTGGCAGCTGTTGTGCATGCAGACGCGCAGGTGCCCGAAGCGCTGAAGCTGGTTGGGGGTGCAAGGTGATCCCGGTTAAGGCCCTGGCGGTATCGGGCCTTGGAAAGACGGGAATCGTGGAACTGTCGACTCCGGACATTCGTCCCATGGAGGCGCTTGTGAGGGTGCGCGCGGTGGCGCTGTGCACCCTGGAGCAGCGGGTGTTCCGGGGGCTGGTCAAAGCGCCGCTGCCCTTCGTCGGAGGGCATGAGGTAGCCGGCGAGATTATAGCTCTGGGTGAAGAGGCGCGCGTCTCCGGCTTCAATCCGGGTGACCGGGTGGCGGTACGCCTGCTCTACAACTGCGGCGTTTGCGCCGCCTGCCGCAGCGGCCAAAGCAACCTCTGCGACCACGCGCGCCATAAGCCTGTGCGGGAAGGGCTTTTGCCCGGGCCCGGGGGCCTGATGGACCAGGTCATCGTGCCGGCCAATATGCTCTTTGGCATTCAGGACAGCCTGTCCTTTGAGGAGGCCAGCCTGACCGAGCCCCTGGCCTGCTGCGTGCACAGCGTGAACCGGGCCAGGGTCGGACTGGGAGAGGACGTGGTGATCATCGGTGGGGGAATCATGGGCCAGTTTCACGTGATGCTGGCCAAATTGCGCGGAGCCCGCGTGATGCTGAGTGAGCCGATTGAGGCACGGCGCGACATGGCCAGAACGCATGGTGCCGACCTGGCAATTGACCCCGGGGAGGGCGACCCTGCCGATGCTGTCCTGGAGTGGACCCAAGGACAGGGGGCAGGCGCGGTGTTCAACACCACGGCGGATGCCGGGGCTTTTGCCCAGGCGGTGCAGATGGCGGGCAAGGGAGGCCGGGTGATCCAGTACAGTTCCCTCCATCCTGATGTGCCCACGGCCGTCAGCCCCCAGCGCATCCACTCCCAGGAAGTCACCATCACCGGCTCGGTCAGCCCCGTGGTTGAGGACTTCGCCACCGCAAACCGTCTGCTTAACCACGGCCTGATTAACTGCCGGCACTTGATTTCAGGCACATTCACCTGCCAGGAGGGGCAAAAAGCCTTTGAAGCCGCTGTGCAGCCCGGAGCGATGCGGGTGATCATCACCAGCGCATAATGCGCTTATACCAGGATTTTTCCCCGGAACCCGCGCGCGGCGTAATAGGACTCAGCGCCATTGTGATAAAAGAATACACGGCCATAACGGCGGTCGCCAAATAGGGCGCCGCCTTTTTCCCGCATGTCAGTTGGCGTTTGGATCCAGCTGGAGGTGGTGGTGTCAAATTCCCCCAAAGATTGAAGATGCCCGTAGTCTTCCTCAGTCAGCAGCGTGATGCCCATCTCCCTGGCCATGCCTTCAGCGCTGCCCTCCGGCTTGTTTTTCTTGCGGGCCGCAAGGGCCGCCTCGTCAAAACACAGGCTGCGGCGGCCGGCAGGGCTCTGGGCGGCGCAGTCCATAAAAGCCGGTTCGCCCGTTTTCTTGTCCATCTCCACCACATCGGGCTCCCCGCCGGTTTCCTCCATGCGGTTTAGAGACCGCAGCTTGTCCGGGTTTCGCTCCAGGCGCCTGAGTACCTCATCCCAGGTGACGCCCCTGTGCCGGGGCATGTTGTTTTCAAAACGCGCTTTCAATGTGTCCAACAGCGCCGCCCTTTCCTTATCCGAAAGGGTGTTTTTGCCAGATGCCATCGCGGATGCCTCCTTTTTCTCCAAT
>JAQVQY010000046.1 GCA_028701335.1 Eubacteriales bacterium | reverse complement strand
AAAACGCCGGGACGGTGGAGACCAGGGACACCGACCGCTTCCGGCTCACCGAGATGATGGTGGGCCGCCCCATGGACCTGGACATCCCCCGCACCCCCTCCTTCCCCACAGCGCCGGTAATGAAGGCGAAGGATTTATCGGTGAAGGACGCAAGCGGCCGCTATGTGCTCAACAACGTCAGCTTTAACCTGCGGGGCGGCGAAATCCTGGGCGTGGCGGGCGTGGCCGGCTCCGGGCAGAAGGCGCTGTGCGAGGCCATTACGGGGCTGGAAAAGCCGGCTGAAGGCACGGTGGAGATGGAAGGCCGGCTGATCTCAGGCCTTAGCCCCAGGGAGATTATCAGCCGGGGCGTGTCCATGGCCTTCATCCCGGAGGACCGGCTGGGCATGGGCCTGGTGGGCGGGATGGACCTGCCGGATAACCTGCTGCTAAAGACCTACCGGGTGCAGAAAGGCCAGCTGCTCTCACGAAAAGCGGCCCGGGCGCAGGCGGAGGAACTGGTCCGTGAGCTTGAGATCGTCACCCCGGGCATTCATGTGAAGCTCTCCAAGCTCTCCGGCGGCAACGTGCAGAAGGTGCTCCTGGGACGTGAAATCCGCCTGAATCCCAAGGTACTCATCACCGCTTACCCGGTCCGGGGGCTTGACATCGGCGCATCCATGAAAATCTATGACATGCTCAATGAGCAAAAGGACAAGGGCGTGGCCATCCTCTTTGTGGGGGAGGACCTGGACGTCCTCCTGGGCCTGTGCGACCGGGTGCTGGTGCTCTGCCAGGGGCAGGTGTCCGCCATCGTGAACACCAAATTCGCCACCAAGGCGCTATTGGGCATGAAAATGGCGGGGCTGACCACGGACAAGGAGGACGAGTATGTCTAGGGTCTCCCAGGCTTTCCACATCGCCCAGCGGGAGGAGTTGGGCCGGGGGCGGACCGCCGCTTTCAGGCTGCTGGCGGTACTGTTTGCCCTGGGGGTGGGCGCCCTGTTCCTGCTGGCCTTGGGGTATCAGCCTTTGGCGGTATACGGCACCATGGTCACAGGCGCCCTGGGCTCAGCCGGTATGCAGAAGGAGGCCATCAAGCTCACCATCCCCCTGGCGCTGGCCTCCCTGGGGGTACTGCTGGCCTTTAAGATGCAGTTCTGGAACATCGGGGCTGAGGGCCAGATCATCATGGGGGCGGTGGCGGCCGGCTATTTCGCCTATTTCCAGAACGGGCTGCCCCAGTGGGCGCTGCTGATCCTGATGGCCGTCTTCGGCATCCTGGTGGGCGGGCTGTGGGGGCTGATCCCCGCCTGGTTCAATACCCGCTTTGGCACCAACGAAACCCTCTTTACCCTGATGCTCAACTACATCGCGCTGTATTTTGTCACCTTCCTCAGGGAAGGCCCCTGGCGGGAACCGGGCGGGGGTTTTGCCGCCATGCCCCGCTTCCCCAAACAGGCGCGGCTGCCGGAGGCTTATTTCCCCTTTGTGGGCAATATCCACATCGGCTGGATCGTGATGCTGGTGATGGTGGCGCTGTTGTTCGTCTACCTGAAATACACCAAGCAGGGGTATGAGCTGACCGTGGTGGGCGAGAATATGCGCACCGCCCGCTATGCCGGGATGCCGGTGACAAAAATCGTGCTGCGCACCATGTTCCTTTCCGCCGGCATCTGCGGCCTCGCGGGGATGCTGCAGGTGTCCGGCGCCGACCGGCAATTGACCGATGGCATCGGCGGGGGCCGGGGCTTCCAGGCGGTGTCGGTGGTCTGGCTGGCCCGGCTGAACCCCTTTGGCGCGCTGGCTGTGTCCTTCCTGTTCGCCGTGATGCAAAAGGGCTTCAGCATGATGCAGACGGAATACCGCATCCCCGCCTCCATGTCAGACATCCTCCAGGGCATCCTTCTCTTTTGCGTGCTGGGGGCGGAGTTCTTCCTGAATTACCGGGTGATGCGCCGGAAGGAGTCCCTGATATGACCAGTTTTTATGATCAGGCGCTGGCTTTCCTCTACGCCGCCGTCCTGGCGGCGGTGCCCCTGCTCTACGGCACCCTGGGGGAGATCATCACCCAGAAGGCCGGCAGCATCAACCTGGGCGTTGAGGGGATGATGTATCTGGGGGCCATCGCCGGCTTCGCGGCGGGCAGCGCCACCGCCTCCCCCCTCCTCACCATCCTGGCTGGCTTCGCGGCCGGCGCCTTCGGCGCGCTGATTTATGCTTTTTTGACGGTCACATTGAAGGCCAACCAGAACGTCACCGGGCTCACTCTCACGGTTTTTGGCACCGGCGTCGCCAACTTCATTGGCGAGCAAATCAAAACCAATGCCCCCGTGGGCACAGTCTTTATGTCAGACAGCCTCAAGGGCGCCCTCACCCCGCTTCATCTGGGCCCGCTGACAGAGCTGCCAGTCGCGGGCAGGCTGCTGTTTAACCACAGCATCCTCACCTACCTGGCGGTGTGCTGCGCCATCCTCATGAGCCTTTACCTGAACCGCACCCGCCAGGGGCTGAACCTGCGGGCTGTGGGCGAGAATCCCGCCGCCGCGGACGCCATGGGCGTGCCGGTAGCCCGGTACAAATACGCCCATATCCTCGTGGGCGGGGGCTTAAGCGGCCTTGGCGGCGTCTATATCAGCATGGTCACCTGCCTTGGCAACTGGCAGCCCAATATCGTGGCCGGCCAAGGCTGGATCGCGGTGGCGCTGGTGATCTTCGCCATGTGGAAGCCGCTGAGGTCTGTGGTGGGCAGCCTGGTGTTTGGGGCGCTGAGCGTATTAAGGCTTTACATCCCCCGGGACGTGGCGGATATCCCGGGCGCCATCTTCAGCATGCTGCCCTTCGCAGTCACCTGCGTGGTGCTGGTGATCTCCAGCATCCGCATGAAGCCGGAGCACCGCCAGCCCGCTTCCTGCGGCGTCAATTACTTCCGGGAAGAGCGTTAGGATGCGCGATATGCCTCCCCAGCTGGAAGCGGCGATCAGAACCCTCCTGGATCAGAAAAACCAGGTCATCTTGGCCATCGACGGCCCCTGCGGCGGCGGCAAAAGCACGCTGGCCAAGGCCATCAGCCAGCGGTTTCCGGACAGCCTGGTCATCCACGCGGATGATTTTTTCCTGCAGCCCCATCAGCGGACCCCTGAACGCCTGGGCGAGCCCGGCGGCAACCTGGATCGGGAACGGCTGCTGGAAGAAGCGCTGAAGCCCCTTAAGGCCGGAAACTACCTGGGCCACCACCGATACAACTGCCAGACGGGTGAGATGGAGGAAGTCCCGGGCGTTATGATGCCGCTTGCCATCATCGAGGGCAGCTACAGCCACCACCCGGCCCTGCGGGATTATTATGACCTGGCGGTATACCTTGATATCGATGAAACGAAGCAACTCGCCCGGCTTAAGGAGCGCGGCCCCGCCGTCTTTGCCCCCTTTCCGGACACCTGGATTCCCATGGAGAACGCCTATTTCAGCTGTTTCAAGATACGTGACCGGGCGGATATCCGGCTTCGCGCCGAATAAATCGCGCACCATATGCTTTATAGCCCCAAAGGGCTATTGACAGCCTGCCAATCCACTCCCAAAATCCAACTGCATATATAATATCAACGGACACGCCGGATCTCCGGCAGGAGGCAAACAATGAAAACAAAACGCGTTTTGGCTCTGCTCATGCTTGTGACACTGCTCCCCATCTAGGCCCTTGCCGCCAACGTGTACATTTTCCCGGATTCCAACCGCCGACGCCTGAGTGAATCAAAGGCGTGGGAGTGGCAGTATGACGCGCTGGGCTACGCCTTTAACGAGCTCTTCGCCCGCCATGGCAGGCCTTTTGACATCGGGCAGAAGTATGACAACTACTTCAAAACCCAGACCTGGTACAAGGCGGACCCCAATTACCCGGGAGACGGCAAGGTGCTCAACAACGTTGAATGGGACAACTACACCCTCATCAAGGCGGTCCGCGCCCAGATGAAGGCCATGGGCACCACCAACCCGGAGGGCAAACCCCTCCCCAGGGTGCATGACGACCGGATCTTAAGCCCCCTGCCCGGCTTTGTGGAGACCTACTTCAAGCCCAACCAGCGCCTCAAGGTCTATGACGGCCCCGGCACCCAGTACCGCCGCGGGGCTGACGGCAAGGCTGTCGCCTCCACCAACGGCCGCGTCTACGCCGCCGGCTGGGAGAGCGGCTGGCTGATGCTCATGTATGAGGTGAACACCGGCGGCGTCCGGGTGGGCTTCGCCTCTGCCCAGGACTTCACCGACAAGGTGGACCTGCCGGCCTTAAGTTTCAGCCGCGTCATCGTCCCCCTGCTGGCCGCCACGCAGGTGACCGAGGACCCCGTCCGCGCCCTTTCCCCCGTGGCGTCTCTTGCCGCCGGCACCCCCGTCACCTGGCTCAACCGCTATTACCACCGGGACATGAACTGGGACTATATCGAGTTCACCCATAACGGCACCTTGATGCGCGGCTTCGTGCCCGATGGCGTCGTGACGCCGTTTTATGAGACGGATATTGAGATTACAAAGTAAGAAGAGGGCTTGCCGGAAACTTTCTTAAAAGAAAGTTTCCGGGCCTTCAAAGAATTTTGCCATTGAACCATGAAGAAGAGGCTGACATTCGCAGTACGTCAGCCTCTTCATATTTGGGATTGTTGAAGTTCTTTTGGGGGTTTGGGGGCTTTTCTTTCAAGAAAAACCCCCAATGTTACCCTCGCCCTAATCGTGTTTCTCTGTCCTTATCGTTATCCCACGTCACTCCGGCGCCCACTCGGCGTTCACGAGCTCGGCGGCTTCCTTCAGCGCATCCTCGGCGGTGGCTTCGCCGGTGGCGACCCGGGTCACCGCGCGCTCAAGCTCGGTGCGCAGGGTGGCGGAGATGCCCACGATGGGCAGCACGCCGGCGTAGGGCAGGTTGGCCTCAACGGCTTTCAGGGACTCGGTCATAAGCGACCCATCGTTCAGGTAGGCCTGATACTCGGGGAGGGCCACCGCGTCGGCATAGGGGCTGATGGCGCCCACGGCGATGGCGAACTTGGCGGAGTTCTCAGGATTGATGAGGTGCTCGATGAAGTCCACGGTGGCCTGGTCGGCGGCCTCGTTCACCTTGAAAGCGATGGCGCTGCGGTTCCAGGCGGGGTACCACTTCTGAACACCGTCATTGATGGCGGGGGCTACGGCCAGCTCAAAGCCGTCCGGGAAGAGGTATTTGTAGCCCGCGTTGGAGCCGAAGTAAATGCCCACGAGCTTGGAGCTGAAATCATTGGAGAAGTACTGCCCGGTGGGGTTTAAGGTGAAGACGCCCTCCCGGACCAGGCCGCTAAACCACTGGACGCGCTCGGCAGCAAGGGGGTTGTCGATGACCACCTTTTTGTTCTCCAGGTCAATGTAGCCTGAGCCGTTCTGCATGATAAGCATCTGGGCGGTGTCGGTTAAGGAGTCGGTGCCAAAACCGGCAACGCCGAACTTATCCCTGATGGCGCGGGAGACGGCCTCCAGCTCTTCCCAGGTCGCGGGTACTTCAACGCCCAGCTCGTCAAGCATGGTCTTGTTGTAGAAAATCATGGGGCCGGAGCGGTAGATGGGCATGATGTGCATTTTGCCATCCTCAAAGATGACGGTCTCCGCATAGACATCAGGCGCCAGGTTGGCCTTGACCCGCTCCAAACCTTCCGGGGAAAGATACTCCGCGAAGTCCAGCACAAAGGTGTCCTCTTCACGCTGAGCGTTCACATATTTGGCGGCCTCTGAGGAGAAGTTGATGATGAAGTTGGGGCCGGTGCCGGTGCGCACGCCGTTGAAGACCTTGTCCAGGAAACCCTGGCCGGGCTGTGACTGCACCAACACCTCAACATTCGGGTTCTCAGCGTTGTAGGCCCGGGCGATCTCCTGCAGGGACGTTTCCTGCTCCTCGGTGAAGGTGTGCCAGAGCACCACCTGGGTCTTGCCCTGGGCCAGCGCGGGCGCCATAAGCCCCAGGGTAAGGACCAGCGCCATCAGCATGGTCATGGTTTTCCTAAGCATGTAAGTCTGCCTCCTTTATGGTAAGCCCCATCCGGGGCCGGGGCGCGGGCAAATCCGCCCGCGCTTTCACAGGGAATATACCCCGGCCCCGGCCCATCCAAAACGCGCGAAGCGTTCTTTTACTCGGGCGTACCATCCCCGTCCTGGCTGTCCCGGAAGCGCTCCAGCGCCTGGAGCAATCCCCTGGGAAAGGGCACGCCCAGAAGGGCCGCGTTTTCCACGATGGAGAGCGCCTCGTTGGCGCCGTAGAAGCCGATCACGGCCAGGCGGCACACGGAGGACGACAGCAGGCCATCCAGCGCCGTGGCCAGGATCACCAGCAGCACCATCATGAGCTTGCGGGTCAGCCCCTCAAAAAGCGTGCGGGAGAGCAGGCCGCCCCCCTGGGTGTGGGCGCTTTTGCGCATGAGGCCGGTCATGACGCCGGTTACCATGTCCAGCGCCATCATGAGAAACAGCAGCGAGAGCGCGGCGTCCCAGCCGCCCATCAATTGGGTGATCCAGGCCGCAAAGCCCATCACAGCGCCTGAAATGGCGCGAAAGGCGTTTTTGATGTTCATGTGTTTTCCTCCTTGCTTATTTGAAGCAGCGCCAGTGTCCCGGCGTCACCGATACCCGTGGGCGGAAGCCCCGCCACGTGCTGGAAGGCGCGCAGGGCGCCGGCCGTCTCCCGGCCAAAGACACCGTCAGCGCCATAGCGCTTGAGGTGATAGCCCAGTGCCATGAGCCGCTCCTGAAGCTTTCGCACCGCTTGCCCCCGGCTGCCCTGACGTAGCTCTGAAGGGTCCGGGAAGGGCGGCAGGGACCCGGCTTCCATGCTGTAGGGGACGGCATAGTGTGTCCAGGGGTAATCCAGGCTTGCGGTCAGCAGCACGCCTGATTTGTGCCCCCGGGCGTCCGCCACCCGCCCGTCCCCCAGGCTGATGCCGGTGTGGCGCATGGGATAGCTTGGGTCGCCGCTCTCCCGGTAGAGGGCTCAGACGGTCTTAAACGCCGCCTGCGTAATGCGCCCCTTGCAGGCCCAGTTCCCCGCCTTCCACTGGGTGCTGGCGCCGCTGGGGAGGCTGATTCCAGCCGCCAGGAAAGCCCTTCGCACCAGCCCCGCGCAGTCGTAGCAGTCTTTGCCCTGGTAGCGGCAGCCGGCGCAGCCGGAGGCCGTCCCCACAAGCCTTGGGCACTGCGCCCAGATAGCCGGGGCGTATTCCGGGTACTGGGCCATGCGCGCCTGGCGGTAGTTTGGGGTGCAGCGCGCCCCGGTGCCGCCATAGACATAGGGCGAGCCGATGGCATCCAGCGCGAATTCTTTAACGATCCGTCCCCGGTCCATCACGCCTCCCTTAAGGTCAGGCGCACCAGGCGGAACACCGCCCCCCCGGCCCCCTCCCGCGCCCATTGGGACAGGGAGGAGACCAGCGCCATCGCCCTGGTCTGCCTGGTTCCTGTAACCGGGTCCGTAAAGGTGAGGTTGACCGGAGCGCAGCAGGCGCCCAGGATACCTGCCGCCTGGGCCAGGGTGAGGTCCGCCCAGGCGGCCTCCACCTCCCGTATGATCCCACCGCCCTCCCTGGGCAGGCAGGTGAGCGCCAGTTCCTGGGGGTCGGCTGCCTGATTTCCATTGAATAAAAGCATTTTTCCTCCTTATCCTGTGATCATGATCTGTGCTGAAAAGCCCAGGGCGCTGCCTGAAAGCGCCGCCACCAGGCCAAAGCCTGATTGTGTATATCCGCCGCCCTCCAGCCGCCAGTTGACTTTGGTTCCCGATTGAAACGCCTGGCTGATCGCCCGCTGCCCGGGGTCCGAGGGATCCGGCTGGGCGGTCACCTTCAGCGCCGCCGGGCGCGGTTCTCCCGCGGCATATATCGGCATGTCCGCGCTTAATGGCCGTACATCCCGGTACGTCCGCTCCCCGGCGGTGAAGCTGGCGTCCTGAAGCCCCGCTACCGGCACCCAGGCGCCCGAATCCATCACGCTCAGCCGAAGCTTTTGGGGCAAGCCGTCCCACGCCATCCCCTCAAGCACCAGGATTTTAAGAAACGCGCCGGTGTCCGCCTCCGCCTCGTCTTTGGCGCCCGATAGCCTTAGCCCCAGAGGCTCAAGGACGCCGGCGGCCTGGACGGCCAGGGCATCCGCCTCCTCCGGCAGCGCCGCCCGTGCCGATACCCTGATTTGCGCCCGGGCAAGCCCAGCGCTGCCTCCCTGACAGTCCAGCAGAGAAAAGGTGACGGCCGGCAGCCCCTGCGCCGCCTGGGGCCAGGCCCGGCTGACGGCGCAGGGCATCCCTTTAAGCGCCTGGTACACCGCGTTCATCAGCCCTGTCATGGCGCCAGCTCCATGTCGATCTCCTGGTGCCTGGGGTACACCCTGACGCCTGATACCCGGTAGCACCGGGCGTCTCCCTGCATATAGATGTGGTCGCCCTCGTGGATGCCCAGGGCCTGCTGGGGCAGCACGGTCCAGCTCTCAGCCACGCGCATCCCCGATTCGCTTCTCACCAGGCGCTTTTTGGGCGGGCACAGGGTGCCGGTGAAGCCCACCCGGTTGACACTTTCCACCCGGGCCACGCCGCCTGCCACTTCGCGCACCACCTGGGTCTTGGCCCAGGCCATCCGCCGCTGCCATCTGACGGTCAGCCGCATTGCGCCACCGCCTTTGCCACCCGGTGGGGGCGCAGCATCACCTTGATATCCTCCGGCATCAATTCCATCCTCACTGTGATCTCTCCTTCCTTTCGGCTTGTCTCCCCCTCCTGGCCCAGGCGGTTGTAGAGCGCCACGGCCAGGCGCGCCAGGCAGCTCTCCAGCCCCGGGGGCAGGGAGGCCCTGCCCATGTAGGACAGGGCCAGGGCCTCCCCCTGGCGGAGCAGCTCCAGGATCAGCGCCTCCTCCGGCGGCTCATCCAGGCTAAGCATCAGGGCCACGCGGCCCGCCAGTTCATCCATCTCAGCCCTCCTGCGTTTCCAGGGTCAGGGTCTTCAGCGGCTTCATGGATTCCTTGTCGACCAGCAGGATATGGATGTGGATCTTCCCGCCGGTTGAGATCAGCGCCTCATTCCCCTGCCAGTCGGAAGTGCCCGTGATGGCGGTGCCAAAGACGCCCTTGTTGGCCGCGATGTCATCCAGCAAGTAGACCCACTTAAGGCCCTGGGGCGCCGCCAATTCGTCCGGGATCACCAGGGCCGTTTTGCCAACGCCCTTGGATACGCTCCCAATGCCGCAGTCAAAGGGCAGCGCCTGAAGCCCGGTGAACTGGCACAGCGATGCCACGCGGCTGGCGTCATAGAGGTAAGCGGCGCAGTGCTTTGAGGCATACACCGTGTCCCGCATGTGGGAGGCCTCCCGCTGCACCTCCACCTGGGTCTGGGTTTTGGACACCAGGCGCAGGGCGCCAGGCTTCAAGATGAAATACTGCTTTTCCCGGGTCTCCGGGTCTTCCTTGATTTTGTCGCTCACCAGGATCTGGCAGCCCCAGATCTCCCCCACCACGCCGGACATGATCACCCTTTGGCCGATGTCGCTGGAGCGGATGTAGGCCGGATCCTTCCGGAGTGCCGCGTAGCCCTGGGCGTCGGTCAGGAGTACCTTGTCCCCCAGCAGGTCCTCGCCAAAGAGGGCCAGGGCATCGGCCACCCCATCGCTGGTGAGCGCCGCCACCGGGTACTTCCGGGCGTATCCGGCGTCACTGAGGCGCTCAAACAGCGCGTCATCCACCGCGTGGTCGATGGACTGGGCCAGTTGCCTGGCCGCCTCCTGCAGGGGCTCGCCCAGGCCGGACAGGCGGGCCTCATCCGTGATGCGCACGGCCTTGGCGTACTTCTTCACCGTCACGCTCACGGTGTCAGCGGAGAGGATGCCGGGGCTCACCTCTCCGTTCTCCGCCACCTCCTCAGCCTTGCCGATGTAGCGGAAGGCCGGGAACTTCAACGTGTCCCCCGGCGTGCCGGAGAGGGTCATGTCCCGGGTGGCAAGGGGCAGCAGGGCCGACCGCTCGCCAAAGGCCTCGTCCACCAGGCTTCCCATCACCTCGGGGATGATCAGGTTTGATTTCATCGTGGTATCGCTCATCTTTCTTCTCCTTTGTTGTATTGTTCATGCCAGGCGTTCCGGTCGGTTTGGTAGAGCAGGGCGCGCTGGGCATAGCTGGCGTCCCTGGGCAGGCGTGCGATGCCCGCTTTGGGCGTGCCGGGGCCGGGGTTCGCCTGCAGCTGGCTTAGTTCTTTTGCCAGGGTGAGGCTGTTTTCCAGCGCCTCATCGCTGGTGAGGTTCAGGTGTACAAGGATCTTCAGGGGCAGTCCCGCTTCATCCAGGGCTTCACGGGCCCTAAGCGTCCTCTCCTTGCGCGCCACCTCCGCCTCCCGGGCCAAAAGCGCCTCCAGCTGTTGTTCCAGTTCCTGGGCCTGTTTTTCCGTGTCTTCCATGGGTTTCCTCCTAAAATTAATTGTTATGCGGGGTTTCGCTGGGCAGGATGGGCGCGTTGTCAAGCAAGGTCTCCTCCGGCAGGATGCCGTTTAAGAGGGACAGCGCCTGGGCGCGCTCCAGCTCATTCACCGGCAGCCGCCGGGGGATGCGGATACAGAGCTTGTCGGCGTCAAGGGCTGTCCGGCCCTTCTTTTCCAGGTAGCCTGCCATCACCCGGGCGCGCTCCCTGAGGCCCCGGATAAACCAGCGCTCCTTCATCCGCACGCGCTGCTCCAGGTTAAAGAGTTTGTACTTGATGGCGATGCCTGAGGCGTTGCCGGCGAAGCGCTCATCGGCGAAGTCCGGCGTCATGGAGAACTTGTGGATGTCCTCCGCCAGCGCGCGCCTTAAGACGTCCACGTCCCTCTCCTGGGGGTTTTTTACCAACCACTCCGCCTTGGCCTCGCTGTCGGGCAGGGCCAGGGTGCGCTCCTGCCTTAAGCGATCCATGGCGCCGGGGCCGGGCTCGCCGGTTATGCCCTCGGCGATGCCCATCACGCCGGTCAAGACCAGGAGAGCGTCTGAGAACTGCATCCGGTCGTTGACGCGGTCGGACTGCATCAGGTCATAGGCGTCTATTAAGGGCAGCACCGCCTCAAAGTCGCCCTGGGCGTCCTGGCCGTTGCGGTACTCGGTCATGGGCACCCGGCCAAAGGGATGGGGGTAGCGGGTGGGGCTGCCGCTCGCTAAGCCCTGGGGGTCGGGGTACTGGGCCAACTGGTCCTTGAGGTACAGGGTGATTTTCCGCTGGCCTCCCATGTCCAGCACCCTGACGCCAAAGAGCGGAAGCGCCGCCACCGTGTCGTCATGCACCAGAAACGCGCTGCGAGGGTCCAGCGCGCACAGCCTGGCCTGCCCCACCTCGTCGATGTAGCAGAGCGTCAGCCCCCAGCCAAACACTGACTGGGCCACCGCCGCCTCCAGGTCCACGCTGTCCGCGTCCGCCGCCTGGTAGAGCGCCCTTAACGCCTTTGCCCCGGCCTCCTCTCCGGGGCAGTCATAGCGCGCGGGCTCGCCGATCAGGTAGCCGGCGGACACCTGGGCGATGTAGCGGGGAAAGCCGTTGGCCAGCCGCTGGTTGGGCAGCCCCGGCAAACGCGACCGGGCCAGCACGTCGTGCTTCCCCTGGTAGTAGCGCCACAGCCGGTTGAGCCGGGGCAGTTCCCGCTGGAACTGGGCCAACACGTCTTTGAGCGCTTCCGGCTCCGGAAGCCCCTGGCGCATTGCCCCTGGGTTCATGGTGATCACTTCTTTCTCACCTCCTTTCACGGGCAGGATAATATGCCTGCCAACTGACATGTAATGACATGTTGACTGACATCCACTGACATCAGGTGACATGAGATGAGGTTTTGATCACTTCTGTATTGGAAGATAATGTGATTCTTTTGTTGTTTTTCTTGCCACACTCTGTTAATATCAACATAGTGAAATAAATTAGGAGCAAATGTGATATGTCACAGCAATATACATCTCCTCATGGGCTGAAATCCACCTTGTCAGATGAAGTAGTAGAGTTGGCAAGCAAAGAGAGTCCTGCAGTTTTCGACACTTTGATAAGCAAAGCCGGACTGATAATTGAAAAAGCAGAGTTGTTCCCGAGTTTTGTATCTGTTTGTGTGTTCATTATTCTTTCTTATAAAAATATTACTCCATATTACATGATAGTGGTTTACTCTTTGTTAGCCCAATTTCTTGCAGGATTTTTGTCTAATATTCTGTTTATTGTTAACAATCCTGTTTCGCGGCCGATTTTGGCAATATATCAAATTCTGTCAAAGTTCCTTATTCACCTTGTAGCTGTTATTTTGGTTTCGATTTTCGTAATAGGCAATTGGATGGCGGCTTTAATATATATAGCTGGAAGCTTTTTGTTATCAACTCTGCTAACTGGAATAGTTGGCAACTATTTGCAGCGTGAGCATTTTAACAATAAAGCCATTATAAGTGCTTACAGAAAAGGATAATTGGTATAGTTTCATTAATGTCAAGATATTCGCCATAAGGATGAGAGCGCAACAGTATATACTTGAATGACTACCACAGCATATTTTTTCTTTAAGCCAGAAAAACTACAAATCCGGCCATTAAATCTATCCCATCTCGCTTATCATCAAAACGAATATGTGAACGGCTCAGCATCATTAAACTAGTATGAGGTGATAGTATGGATAATAAAGAAAGAAGAGCAAGAAGGGCGCAGTCACCGATGCATCAATCAGCGGCGGCAAGCGCAACGATAAACCCTTTAGTGAAGGAACTCGAAAATCTATGGGAAACGCTATTTTCGCAAAATGAGAAGCTATCTTGGAGTGAATCCGACCAGCTGGATATAGAAAAAAAGAAGGCTAAGAAAGAAGGTCGCACATTTTCTTTCCCTGATGGAGTATTCGAACACGAGGGACAACTATATCGAAAACCTGACACAGAATTGTCGGCTCACGATGCAGATCAACTTATCAGCTTATACACATTAAAGTTTATTAGGACTATCAAGAATTGTATGGTGTTCTTTGTTGTAGTCTATTTGTTGGGAGGATTGCTTGCACTCATTTTGCTTCTCTTATCCTGATTTCTAGTATGGGAAACATTAGTGACAAGAATATGTTGGACAGGACACGTTTCTGCAAGTTCACCTTCCGTTCTGCATTGGTAACACTAACGGGCAGTTGATGACCGATACATATATCCCGTCCCAGCCGTCGAGTTCTCTGATATATCATCCGCGAAAGAGACAGTTTTCATCTAAAGTCATGAAGAATACGAGCGGCATAAAAAAGCGGCAGGGGGATCGCTCCCCTGCCGCGGACAGGTATCTTCGGGTTTACAGGACGCCCAAATGCTCCAGCAGTATTTTAAAGCCCAGGATGATCAGGATGACGCCTCCCGCTATCTGCGCCTTCTTTTCGTATTTGTCGCCAAAGATGCTGCCGATTTTGACCCCCGCCGCCGACAGCGCATAGGTGGTGGCGCCGATCAGGGCGATGGCCGCCCAGATGTTCACATTCCCCGCGAACGCGAGGGATACGCCCACCGCCAGGGCGTCAATGGAGGTTGCCACGGCCATGGTGAACATCGTTTTGGCGGAAAAGTCGGCGCCGGCCTCATAGTCGCAGCTGGATGGCTTGGTGATGGCTTCCCTGAGCATATTCAGCCCGATGAAGACCAGCAGGGCGAAGGCGATCAGGTGGTCGACCGCTTCGATCTGTCGGGCGAAAAGGCTGCCCAGCAGGAAGCCGATCAGGGGCATCAGCGCCTGGAAGCCGCCAAACCAGATTCCGCACGTGGCCATCCCCTTAAGGCCTGCCTTTTTCATGGACAGGCCCTTGCACACCGAGACGGCAAAAGCGTCCATGCTCAGCCCCACCGCCAGGGCGAACAGCTCAACAAATCCCATAAAAAACCTCCCAGTCTTTTTCGCGTCATTCTGACTCGGAGTTCCATCAGTGAGCGCCGCCCGAGCCTGCATAAATGCAAGTCTCGCCAATTAAGGATGGCCAGAGAATCTTCTCAGCATGTTGACCATCCCCCACGCATGTGGGCGACTACTCCCTTTGCCCCGTGAGGATACCTTTTTTGGGGGAGAAGGTCAAACAAAATAAGAGGCCGCCAGCTTTGACACGCCTGGCTATTTGTGTTATATTCCATAAAATTCAATTAAATGATGTTTCCATGTCAATACCGGAATGGATTGGGAAAGACAAATCCATCGGCCGTCACCTTGACGTGCTCTTCTATCCGCTGGATAAGCAATAAACTTTTGTGTCGGGCAAAGGCAAATCACCTGATGCGGTGAGTGATAACAAGATCATTCAGGGAGACAACCTACTGGCGCTCAAGGCCCTGCGGCCGTAGTATGAGGGAATGATTAAGTGCATCTACATTGATATAATCCTGCAGGATTTGATACAATTTAATGGATACGTTGACAGACTGCCGCTTGCGGGGTAAGTTGAGGCCTTGCAGGGTAAGTGCCCGGAAACCTATAAATTTCCCACTTCATCTTGATGCCGTAAGATTATTGCATGGTCAATCCAATAAAAAAGCGCTCACGATCAGGTTGACCGTGAGCACTCCCACTTTAGCCTAATTGATTCTTGTACAGGATATGATTTCGTTGTTCCGGTTCACCAGCACCTGCCAGGCATCATCGAAAATGACATACCACAGGCGCTCCCCAAGCCGGATGGGCGCATTCTCCGGCTGCTCCAGGTCCACATAGGCGAGCAGGGCTTTTGCCGTCATTTCCGCGACACTGCTTTCAGCAATACCGAAAGTTTCAGCGACTGCTTCCCTGGCGAGTTCAACTGCCTGCTCTTTGGGAATGTCACTCTCGACCGGGGAACTGCCTGCCAGACTCAGTTT
>JAQVQY010000140.1 GCA_028701335.1 Eubacteriales bacterium | reverse complement strand
TCGTTTATAGCCATAAATGTTCTCTCCTTATGATGTTATCCGTGTGCCTGATGCATCTCTTCAGCTATTTCAGGCAGATAGCGAAGCGTCCGGTGGCGCTCGGCGGTGATGATGCACTGAAGGCACGACAAAGCGATGTCAAGGTCGTCGTTGATGAGGGCGTAGCAGTAGTTCTTGCACCTTCTCATTTCCGCCCGGGCGTTGAAAAGGCGCTTCTCAATTTCCTTGGCATCATCAGTATTGCGTGTGTGCAGGCGCTGCTCCAGGGCCTGATAGCTCGGCGGCAGGATGAAAACGGATACGGCTTCCGGCAGGCTTTTCATTACGCTTGCGGCGCCCTGGGAATCGACATCCAGGAGGATATCCTGACCCGCTTCCAGCGCGTCTTCCACTGGCTTGCGCAGGGTGCCATAGCGGTGGTCATGCACGGAGGCATGTTCAAGAAACGCGCCCGACTGAAGCAGTTCATCAAAGGCCGCTTCCGTCAGGAAGTGGTAGTGCACACCATCCACCTCCCCTTCACGGGCGGGCCGGGTGGTGGCGCTGACAGAAAAGGCGATATGGCCGTCCAGTTTTATCAGCCGCTCGCACAAGGTGCCTTTCCCCGTGCCTGAGGGGCCGGAAATAATTATAAGCATACCGCGGCGCTTTTGTGTCATTGCATTCTCCTGCGTTTTTTCCATCATTCCACGTTCTGTATCTGTTCCCGCAATTTTTCCGCTTGTGCTTTGCAGGCAAGGCCCAGGCGGGTGACGGGAAGCGTAGCAGATTTGGAGCAGACCGTATTGGCCTCCCGGTTCATCTCCTGCGCCAGGAAGTCCATCTCACGGCCTATGGGGCCGGTGTTATCAAGCAGCTGCGCCATTTGGTCACAATGGGCCAAAAGGCGGGCGATCTCCTCAGTGATGTCTGATTTGTCGGAGAAAAGCGCCACTTCCTGCGCCAGGCGCTGGGGCTCCACCATGATGTCAGGCAAAGTGCTCAGGCGCTTTACCAGCTTTTCATAGGCATGAGCCGGCTGGTTTGGCGCTTCGTCCCTAAGGGCAAGGGCTGATCCCCTAAGCTCTTCCAGGTGGCCTGCCAATACGATCTTCAGCTGCTCCCCTTCCCGTTCCCGGTCATCAAGAGCAGCCTGGCAGGCGGCGTCCACCGCCTCATTCACTGCTGTTTGAAGAGCTTCCGGCTCCTCCTCAAGCGGAACCAGGTTCAGCACTTCCGGCAGCGACAGGAGGGTATTCAGCTTGATGCCAGCCTTCAGGTTCACCGCATGTGCCACTTGCTGGGCCGCCTCAAAATACTCCTGCGCCAGAGGAAGGTTGGCGCTCACCAGCGCCGCCTGGACCCCGCCCAGGTCATGGGTGACCGTCAGTGTGACGGCTCCCCGGGCAAACACGGCAGAAAGCCGCTGCCGCAGCGGGATTTCCAGCGCTGACATGGTCCGCGGCAGACGCAGTGACAGATCCAGAAAGCGGTGATTCACGGTCTTGATCTCAGCCGTTATCACCTTCCCGCCGAAAGCGGATTGCCCCCGTCCGTACCCTGTCATACTGCGCACGCCAACACCTCCCATGCCATATGGGAGTATACCACGCTTCCCGCATTATGAAAAGCCGGGATGGCACATCTGGATGCCCGTTATGCCCATTAAATTCGTTGCCGTAAACCTTGACGATGGACGCCGGCAGGGGTATACTTTGTGGTATCCGTGGTTGAGGGAGTCTTACCTTAAGGATACCACCCCAAAGAGAGGCGCGCCAAGGCTGAAAGCGCGCCGGGCAGGATCCCGAAAGGCACCACCTCCGGACAGGGACGCGCGGCGCGCGATACAACGCCAAGAGCGGCCGGGCGACCGGCAATGCGGGTGGAACCGCGGAGAAGAACATCCGTCCCGATTTTGGGAGGGTGTGTTTTTTTATTAGGAGGGAATTATGCTCATCAAGGTAAACGGCAGGGAAAAGGTATTTGAGCCAGGCATGAACGCCATGGATATTTTCAGGGAGCTGGACCCAGACGCGGGCAAAGCCGCCATTGCCGCCCGGCTGAACGGCGAGCTAGTGGAACTGATGCACCCGCTGAATGGCGGCGGAGAACTCGCTCCCATTGGCTTTGAGGATGACGGGGCCCGCCACGTGCTGCGCCATACCGCCAGCCATGTGCTGGCAAGCGCGGTAAAAAACCTCTTCCCGGGAACTCAGCTTGCCATAGGCCCCGCGATAGACAACGGGTTCTACTACGATTTTGACATGAAAGAGGTCCTAACCCCTGAGGACCTTCCCAAAATCGAGAAAGAGATGCAGCGCATCATCAAAAGGAATCACCGGGAGGAACGTTTCACCCTGCCGAGGGATGAGGCCATCCGGCTCATGGAGGAGCGCGGGGAACCCTACAAAGTTGAACTCATCAATGACCTGCCGGAGGACGCGGAGCTGTCTTTCTATCGCCAGGGCGACTTTGTAGACCTGTGCGCGGGCCCTCATGTGCCCTCCACCGGACGTATCAAGGCTTTCAAACTCACCAGCCTGGCAGGCGCATATTGGCGCGGCAGTGAAATGAACAAAATGCTCCAGCGCGTCTATGGAACCGCTTTCACTGACAAGGAAGCGCTGGACGCATACCTCCATCAGATTGAGGAGGCCAGAAAACGGGACCACCGCAGGCTTGGCCGGGAATTGGACCTGTTTGATCTGATGGAGGAGGGCCCCGGTTTCCCTTTCTTCTATGCCAAGGGAATGGTTCTCAGGAACATCCTGGAGAACTACTGGCGGGAAATCCACCGCAAGGCAGGCTATGAGGAAATCAAAACCCCCATCATCCTCTCCCGCGCGCTGTGGGAGGAGAGCGGCCACTGGGAGAACTACCGTGAGAACATGTACACCCTCAAAATAGATGATGAGGATTATGCCATCAAGCCCATGAACTGCCCCGGCGGCATCCTGGCCTACAAACGCCGGCTGTGGAGCTACCGGGACCTGCCGGTACGCGTGGGCGAACTTGGCCTGGTGCACCGGCATGAAAAGTCCGGAGCGCTTCATGGCCTGATGCGTGTGCGTTCCTTCACCCAGGACGACGCCCACCTGTACATGACCGCCGAACATATCAAGGATGAGATCATGGGTGTCTATAAGCTGAGCGACCGGGTGTACAAGGCTTTTGGCTTCCCCTACAAGGTTGAGCTTTCCACCCGGCCTGAAAAGAGTGTGGGCACGGATGAGATGTGGGCGCTGTCCACCCAGGCGCTCAAGGACGCGCTGGATGAGCTGGCGGTGCCCTACACCATCAACGAGGGTGACGGCGCCTTCTATGGCCCCAAAATCGACTTTCACCTCCAGGACAGCCTGGGACGCAGCTGGCAGTGCGGTACGCTGCAGCTTGATATGAACCTGCCGGAACGCTTCGACATGGAGTATGTTGGGCCTGACGGCGAAAAGCACCGGCCGGTGATGATCCACCGCACGGTGTTGGGCTCCATGGAGCGCTTCATCGGCATCCTCACCGAGCACTTTGGAGGCGCCTTCCCCCTGTGGCTTGCTCCTGTTCAGGCCAGGATTCTCACCATCACCGACCGGGCGGATGAAGCAGCCCTCAAACTGAGAGATGAGATGGATGAAGCCGGCCTGCGGGTGGAGACGGACCTGCGCAATGAGAAAATAGGCTTCAAGGTACGGGAAGCCCAGATGATGAAGATCCCCTACATGCTGATCAT
>JAQVQY010000139.1 GCA_028701335.1 Eubacteriales bacterium | reverse complement strand
AATAAGCTTCTGTCTGAATGGCAGAAAAGTCGAGGTAGTTATTCTCGGCCAGGACATCCAGATAGGTTTCAAAGATTGACCCTAGAGCGACAATCTGAGGATTTGAGTCTTCTTGCAGCTCATAAGGGTTAACCAGTTCCTCAGCCAGATTGTTTACAAGTCCGCAGATTTCTCCAGATCGCTTCCACGTTCCTGAGTTTGTCAGAACATCGTCAATCCCCGGTATGCTCTTGAATTTATGGAAATTTTGGAAAACAGTGTAGCTCTGGTCAAAGGCATCTAAAGTGCGGAAGTTCTTTTTTAAGCGAGTGAACTCCAGATGCTCCTTGATGATCCTCAGACAAAGGGAATGAAAAGTGCCTATGTACATCTCGTTTATATTCACAACGATACCACGTACAGCAAGCTCATTCGTAATTCGTGTGACCAACTCCTTTGCGGCTTTCTCCGTAAAGGTTGCCATCAAAATCTGCTCTGGCAACAGACCGCGCTCTTGGATCAAGTAAATCGCACGCTGAACAAGGGTATAGGTTTTGCCCGTGCCAGGACCAGCGGTAATCAGGACAGGACCATCTGAAGTCGTAATCGCGAGTCGTTGACCATCATTTGCATTGCCATAATCAAACATGGTTTGACACCTCTGATTGTTTTTTGGAAGTTCTGCTTTGCGGGGCAGAATCTAAACATGTTATCACTTAGTATTCCTGGTCATTGCACATCCTATCACAAATATGTAGATAAATCAAAAGAAATCAAGCATCATAAGGTGTCTGGCGAGTTGTAGAATGAAGTGAAACAGAAAAGCTCATGAAAAACCTGTATGATGGAAGTGAAAGCCAACACATCAAGGAGGAAGATCATGAGCCGAGTGAATTATAGCAAGAAGCGGTTAAAAGGGGAACATCTTCAGTACGAAGACCGGCAGCAAATAGAGCGGTACATCAAGGATAACCACTCGTTGCCCAAGAAGAAGAAACGAAGCATGAGACGTATGGCGCGCATATTGGAAATCAGTCCGGCGACAATGAGCCGTGAACTGAAGCGGGGGCGTGTGGACTTGCTGTCATATGACCTAAGGCCATATGTAAGCTACTCAGCGGACATCGCGCAAGCAGACTATGATGCAAAAGGCACGGCGAAAGGCAGGGCTTTGAAAATCGGACATGACTACGCCTTCGCGCGGTACGTCGAAGATAAGGTGATTAAGGAGAAGTATTCACCAGATGCCATCATCATGGAACTCAGGCGGGATTGGAACCCATTTTCGACAGACATCTGTACCCGGACCTTATACTCATACATCCACCGGGGAATATTTCTTAACCTTGAGGCGAGCAACTTGCGAAGAGCGTGGAAACAGAAGAAACGGAAGTATGAGCGCGTGCGCAAAGCGCATCGGGGAGATGGAAAAGGAATCAGGCACCGCCCGGAGGAAGCGGATTCGCGCAGTCAAAAAGGCCATTGGGAAATGGATTGTATTGAATCGGGCAAAGGCAAGGGAACAGCTTGCTTGTTAACCATACTGGAACGGAAAACCAGAGAGCTTATCATGATCAAGCTGCCCTCTCAAACAACCCAGGCTGTCATCAAGGCATTGGATACACTTGAACAGGAGATGGGAATCGACAGGTTCAGGTCAAAGTTCCTGAGCATCACAAGCGATAACGGCTCTGAATTCCAGGATTGGCGATCAGTAGAGCGCTCCTGCCTGGGAGAAGGAATGAGAACAAGTCATTACTTCTGTCATCCGAACAGTTCATGGGAGCGTGGAAGCAACGAGAATGAAAATGGCATCATCCGCTGGTTTATCCCCAAGGGAAGCGCGATCGGGATGTATACGACTAAACAGATCAAGCGGATTGAGGAATGGATCAATAATCTGCCGCGCAGGCTCCTAAATGGGGATAGCTCAAAAATAGCCTCGGCCCGGGCCGAGGCAGCCTGAGGGGGCAGGGCCCTGCCCCCTCTCATCGCAGGACTGAGTGTTTCATTTTGAGTTGCAATTCAGGCATTATAAGGTGTCTTGGCAATATGCATCTTCATTCAGTACAGCAATTCATCTCACCCATCCCGACCCACCATCACAAAAAAGTGGTTGACACCTCCTCTGCCTCGTGCTATTCTATGCGCACAAAAGAGAACGTACGTTCCCTTTTAACCCGCAGAAAGGACTGAAGACGATGCAAGGAGAGTACCGGGGAAGCTTTGGTGACTTCCTGGCGATGAAGCGCAAGGAGGCGGGCTTGACCATCAAAGATGTGGCGCGCGGGCTGCACATCAGCACAGCTTATTACAGCCACTTTGAGTCCGGCGAGCGTAAAGCGCCCGAACGAATTGTTCAGGATCGCTTGGCCGAGATCCTCGAGCTGTCGCCCGCCGAGCGTCTGCTGCTGTATGACCTGGCAGGCCAGACCCGCGGGATCGTGGCGGCTGACTTGCCGGCTTATATCAACGAAAACCCCTATGTTCGCGTAGCGCTTCGGAAGGCCAGGGACTCCAAGGCCAGTATGGAACAGTGGCTGAACTTCATCCAGCAGATGGACAAGGCACCGGAGGCCAGCAGATGAACGACAATAAGCCCGCGACGGCACCTTTTTACTCAAAAGATCAGCTGGAGTATCTGGCGGACCAGCACACTGCAGCGTTCAGCCGCTATGATGGCAAGGAGGATCCGGGTTTCTCTGCCTGGAAGTTTGCGGCGTACTATCTCGGCAAAGAGGTCAGGTTTGAGTGGCTGTCCAACAATGGCGGTATTCTTGGTCTTTCATCCTTCACGGCCGGCACCCGTGTCGCCATCTACCTGCCGGAGGAGAATAACTTCGAGTGGCAGGAACTAGGCCCAGACACCATCCTGCTGAACAAACTGTTTGAGGACGCCTTCCTGAATCCAGGCAGAGCACGATTCACACTGATGCATGAGTGCGCTCACCATCTGCTGCATACGCCTTATTACCAGCGGATAACAGCAGCCCAGGGGAAGACCGCCGTTGCCTACTCCATCCAGTACGATCGCGATCAGGAAATGTTGGAGGGGATGAACGCCTGGACAGATTATGACCGCATGGAGTGGCAGGCTAATTATCTGGCCAGCGCCCTGCTCATGCCGGAGAAGCGCGTAAGCCTTGTTCTAGAGAAGAAAGGCTACAAGGATGCCTACTTCGATCAGGTGATGGCAGGCTATGCGGAGTCGACTGCTTACAACCAGCTCATCAGCAGACTGGCCGGCGCCTTCCGCGTTTCACCGATCGTGGCCAAGATCCGACTGGATAAGCGGGGCTTTGAGCGCCTCCCTGATCTGCGCAAACCCAAGCCTAACCCTTGGAGTGACTGGATACCGCCACCTCAAAAGCCTGTCCGGATGAGTAAGGAAGAGCGGCGGCTGGAGCGGATGGAGAAGACATTGGAGAAACGGCGGAACAAAGAAAAGGGCCTGTAATTTTTTTTTCTGGGATTCCTTAACAAATTTGTTATGATTTGACTGAAGGAGCTGTGTGGTGCCGAAGAAAATACTTGAAAAGAAGATAGCCTGCCCCTGGTGTGAACGGGGAGCGGTAATCGTTTCAGATGACGCGAAAGGAAGCGCATCGGTAGTTTGTCCCAAATGCGGGCGATGTTACACGGCCGATCTGGGGACAGGGAAGCGATCGCGGGCCTCTCCCATCGAAAAATAAGCTGTAAGTGCGCAGCAAAGGGTTTTACTGACTGAGCCACCGGGGCCGTTTG
>JAQVQY010000138.1 GCA_028701335.1 Eubacteriales bacterium | reverse complement strand
TACCTTCGCACTTAAGGAGACCGGCTTTTTGCGCCGGCTGGCGATGCTGTTTATCACCAGCCGCTTTGCCCGAAAGGGGTCCTGGGCATTTGTCTTGATGTTTCTGCTGTCGGTGCTGGCGCTTGGCAGTTTTATCGCGCCCACCGTGACCTTCCTGCTGTTTTTCGCCCTGCACCGGGAGGTGATGGAGGCTCTGGGGCAGAAGCCCGGCGATCCGCTGGCAAAAGCCCTGATGGTCGGCACCGCCTGCGTCACCTCCATATCCTGCGCCATGACGCCCATCGCCCACACCTTCTCGCTGATGGCCCTGGGCTTTCATGAGGCGGCCACGGGTGAGCGCATCAGCTATTTAAGCTATCTGAAAATAGGGCTGCCGGTTGGCATCCTGCTATTTGCGCTAACGCTGCTGCTGCTTTACCTGGGCTTCCGCAAGCGCGTAAAGAATCAGGGGCTAAGCTTCAACAATCTGCTTCTGTCCGCCCCCGGGAAGCCCGGTGGGCAGGAGATATTCTCCGCTGTCGTGTTCTTCCTGGTGGTGGCCACATGGCTTTTGTCAGGCATTCTGCCGGATGCCCTGGCGCCGGTCGCCGCCATGGGCACCGTCTGGCCGGCGCTGCTGGGTGTCATCGTGCTCGCCGCCATCCCTGTTAAAGGTAAGCCCGTGTTGGACCTAAAAGACGGCTTTGCCCGGGGTCTTAACTGGCAAAGCCTTTTGCTGTGCGCCGCCGCCCTAGCTCTGGGCAAGTATCTCACTCTGCCTGAATACGGCGTTACCGACTGGTTCGGGGCCATCATCGCCCCGCCCATGCGTTCCTGGGGTTACGCGGGGGCGCTGGCGGTGATTATCGCGGCCACGGTCATCATGACCAATTTCCTCTCCAACATCGTCACCACCACAGTGATGTACCAGGTGGCATCAAGCGCCCTGCCCGTATTGGCTGTATCGGGCATATTCATCTCCCCGGCGCTTAGCGCCATTTTGGTGGGGATGTGCGCCAGCCTCGCCTTTGCCACACCGCCCGCCATCGCCCACATCGCCCTGGCGGCCGGCTCCGGCTGGGCCGACTCCCGTGACATGCTGCTCTATGGGGGCACGCTGGCGCTCCTCTCCATCCCCGTGCTGCTGGCGTTCTCGCTTGTATAAAAGAATTTACCAGGATATCTTGTCCGGGTCATCTGAATAGCCCACGCTGCCCTTGAGGTTGGCGATGCGTTCCACATCCTCCGGTGACAGCTCAAAGTCAAACACCTGGGCGTTCTCCCGGATGCGGGAAGGGGTGACGGACTTGGGCAGGGGCAGATAGCCCCGCTGCAGGCTCCAGCGGATGGCGATTTGCGCGATGCTCTTGCCATATTTCTCAGCCATTTTCTTCATCTCCGGCACCTCAAACACCCGGCCCACGCCCAGGGGGCTGTAAGCCTCCAGCAGCATTCCCTTTTTCCTGCTGTGGATCACCACCTCGTCCTGCGTATCCCCGGGCGCCAGGCGGATCTGGTTGACCACGGGCATAATTTCAGCCGTCTCAAGCAAGGCGTCTATGTGGTGCGGGCGGAAATTGCTGATACCCAGGGCTTTGATAACCCCCTTGTGGTAGAGGGCCTCAAAGGCGCGCCAGGACTCGGCGTTTTTCTGTTTCCAGTTGTCCTTGAAATCAACGGGCCGGGGCCAGTGGATGAGGAACAGATCCACGTAATCCATGCCCAGCTTTTCCAGACTCCCCCGCGCCGCGTCCAGCGTCTCCTGATAGCCCCGGACAGAGTTGACCAGCTTGGTTGTGATGAAGATGTCCCTGCGCGGGATGCCGCTTTCCTTTACCCCCCGGCCGACGCTGGTTTCGTTGTCATATCCCTGGGCGGTGTCGATGTGGCGGTAGCCCGCCGCGATGGCCTCCCTGACGCTGCCCACAGCTACCCTGCCCTCAGGCATCTGCCAGGTGCCAAAGCCAATGCAGGGGATCTCCACCCCGTTGGACAAGGTGTACCGGTCCGAAATCGCGTTCATTTCTTCCCTCCATGCCGGTCAGATGTGCAGCCGCGTTCAAGACAAGTATAACCGGGAAACCGCAGGCTAACCATAAAAAGGGGGAGGGAACAATTGTCCCTCCCCCAAAGCCTGATTGCTGTACGTTTATCCCCGGGTCAGATGGCGCATGATGCCCTCAAACAGCGGCGTGTACCCCGCCCACTCCACAAACTCCGGCGGGCCCCAGTGGGGCGCGCAGTCAGAGGTGAAGACGCCGGTACGGCCTTTGCCAAAGTCCCCGAAGGCAATGAAAGGATCACCGCCCAGGGTCATCACCACCTGGGCCCCCTCACGGGGCAGTGTCCGGTTGTATCCCATAAAGTGGGGCCAGTCTCCGGGCACCCCATTCAGGGCGGGGTGATTTTTTACGATGATTTCCGGCGTCACTCCCTCCGGGTGTTCCATCAGGTCATCGGACTCCAGGCAGGTGACGGGCAGCACCTCCTGAAGCGCGGTGCGGCCATACTTGGCCTTGGCGTCAATGCCGGAAAAGGCCATGTAGCCCCCCACCATCAAAAGCGCGCCCCCGGCAAAAACATAATCCCTGATCACCTGGCAGCGGTTGGGCGTCCTCTGGCTTTTGGCGAAGGTGTCCGGGTGCAGCAGCAGGGTGTTTGAGCCGATGTCAGAGAGGATCACCCCGGCATACTCCCCCAGCTCCTCCACCGTAAAGGGGAATTTCAAGCCGGCTATGTGGTTTGGCAAATAGGTCACATCATAGCCGCTGTCCTTAAGCGCCTTGATGAGCCTGCCCGCCCCTTCCTCATACACTGAGGTGTAGAACGCGTCAAACCCCTTCACGTGCACGGTATAGCTGTGCCAGCTCTCCCCCGCCAGCAAAATTTTCTTTGGCATGCCGACCTCCTCATATCATTTCGCATAATTGTAGCATGGGGGTGTGCAGGGGGCAAGGACGCTTGCACGGCCATGTGCCATAGACTATACTTGGATTTGAAGGGGGCTGGGCATATGAGCGACGCGGTATATCGGGAACAGGTTTTAGGCGGGGAAACATTATTTGACGGCAAGATCATCACAGTGGAGCGGTGGCGCATCCGGCTGCCTGACGGCAGGGAAGCCTCGCGGGAGATCGTGCTGCACAAGGGCGGCGCCGCTGTGGTGCCGGTGGACCAGCATGGCAATGTTACCCTGGTGCGCCAGCACCGGGTGGCCATTGACGAGATGATGCTGGAAATCCCCGCAGGCAAGCTGGACTATGAGGGCGAAGACCCCTTCGCCTGCGTCCAGCGGGAACTGACGGAGGAAACGGGCCTCACTGCCGGCAAATGGCAAAAGCTGGCCCACGTGGTATCAACGCCCGGCTTTTGCACCGAGCGCATCGCCATCTACCTGGCCACCGAGCTGCGCCAGTCAGCGCCCCGCCCGGACCCGGACGAGTTCCTCAACGTTGTGCGCATGCCCCTGAAGGACGCGGTGGCACAGGTCTTTCAGGG
The DNA here is from genome assembly GCA_028701335.1 of Eubacteriales bacterium. Classification (GTDB taxonomy): domain Bacteria; phylum Bacillota; class Clostridia; order Christensenellales; family Aristaeellaceae; genus UBA6115. Next base: position 249 of record JAQVQY010000138.1, on the reverse strand, counting down.
TAAGATAACTGATGCCAAGACCTGCCTGGGGCTGCTGATGGCACAGCAGGTGCTGGGCACGCCTTTGCTGGCGGCCACACCCGAAAAGTACTATCCCCTCCGATCCAAAGGGATATTCCCCCGGGCCCAGAAGGGGTGAACGAAATGAACAAGCGCGGCGGCATGCGGCCGCTGAGGTGGCGGATCATCCTCCTGGCGCTGGTGTTGATCCTTTATGGCGTGATTGCCGTGGTATACAGCATTGAGCAG
>JAQVQY010000137.1 GCA_028701335.1 Eubacteriales bacterium | reverse complement strand
CCCGCGGATTGAGAAACTGGCCCGGACCCTGGTGCATTATTCCTGCAAGGTGAAGCCCGGGGACAGGGTGTGGATTGACCTGATAGACGCCGATACCGCCCTGGGGGAAGCCCTCACGCAGGAGGTGTTCAAGGCTGGTGGGCTTCCGATTGTTAAACTGACTGACAACCGCATCCAGCGCCGGCTGATGATGGGCTACACAGAGGAACAGCTTAATTTCCTGGGTGAGACGGATGCTGCCCTGATGGCGCGGTGCGCCTGCTATATCGGCGTCAGGGGCGGCCACAACGCCTTTGAAAACGCTGACGTGCCCGAAGGGCAGAAGCGCCTGCACAGCCGCACCTACCAAAGGCTGGTGCATGCCGAGATCCGCGTGCCCAAGACCCGCTGGGTGGTGCTGCGCTACCCCAACCCCGCCATGGCGCAGCTGGCCAAAATGTCCACCGCCGCCTTTGAGGACTATTACTTTGACGTGTGCACCATGGATTACGCCAAAATGGGCCGGGCCATGGACGCGCTGGTGAAGCGGATGGAGGAAACGGACAAGGTGCGCATCACCGGGCCGGGCACTGACCTGCGCTTTTCCATCAAGGGGCAGACGGCCATCAAGTGCGCGGGGGAGGTGAACATCCCCGACGGGGAGGCCTTCACCGCCCCCATCCGGGACAGCGTGGAGGGCACCCTTCAGTTCAACCCCCCCTCCCTCTGCCGGGGCGTCACCCATGAGGGCATCCGCTTCACTTGCAAGGGCGGGAAAATAGTAGAGGCGACTGGAAGTGACACCGCGCTTTTAAACCAGATCCTGGACAGCGACGAGGGCGCCAGATATATCGGCGAGTTCGCCATCGGCGTGAACCCCTACATCACCAGCCCCATGCTGGACACGCTGTTTGACGAGAAGATTGCCGGCTCCTTCCACTTCACCCCCGGCCGCTGCTATGACGAGGCGCCCAACGGCAACGATTCCGTCATCCACTGGGACCTGGTGATGATCCAGACGCCGGAATATGGCGGCGGGGAGATGTATTTTGACGGCGAGTTGGTGCGCAAGGACGGGCTCTTTGTGACGGAGGACTTAAAACCCCTGAACCCCGAGCAGCTGAAAGGGTGAAGAGGTCCCTGGGGCTGTATGTCCACATCCCCTTTTGCCTAAGGAAGTGCGCCTACTGCGACTTTCCCTCCCACCCGGGGCAAATGCATCTGAGGGAGGCCTATACCCAGGCCCTTTGCAGGGAGATCACCGCCCGTGGGGAGGCCCTGGGGCACCCCATGGCCGACACCCTGTTTATCGGCGGAGGCACCCCCAGCGTGATGCTGCCCGAACAGATAGCCGCTGTCCTCAGGGCGCTTAGGGCCGCCTTCCCCTGGGAGGAGGGCTATGAGGCCACCTGCGAGGCCAACCCCGAGTCCCTGACCGCCGATTTCCTTCAGGCGCTGGCGGAGGGCGGCTTCAACCGCCTGTCTTTGGGCGCCCAGGCCAGCCAGCCCCGCCTGCTTAAGCTGATCGGCCGGGGGCACAGCTGGGAGCAGGTGGCGGAAGGCGTATGTATGGCGCGCAAGGCCGGCATCAGCAACATCAACCTGGACCTGATGGCGGGCTTCCCCGGCCAAAGCCTTAAGGAATTGGGGGAAAGCCTGGACGCCGCCATCGCGCTCAAACCCCGGCACCTCTCCTGCTACGGCCTGATCCTGGAGGAGGGCACACCCTTAAGCCTGGCGGTGGCTGAAGGATCGCTTCAGCTTCCCGGGGAGGACGCGGAGATCGCCATGGACGCCCTCATCCGGGAAAAGCTGGGCAAGGCGGGGTATATCCATTACGAGATCAGCAACCATGCCCTTTGCGGGTTTGAGTGCCGCCACAACCTGAACTGCTGGGAATACGCCGATTACCTGGGCTTCGGCGCGGCGGCGGCGGGATTTTACCAGGGCAGGCGCCGGAAAAACCCGGCGGGGATCCAGGACTACCTTGACGGGCGCGCCCCGGAGGAACTGACCGTTACGGCTGAGGAATCCCGCTTTGAGCAGGTGATGATGGGCCTGCGCCTCATAAAAGGGGTGGGCGGCGCCGCGTTTGAAAGGCGTCAGGGGATGAGCCTCATGGAGGCCTTTGGCCCGGCTATTGAGAAGCACACCGCGGGCGGCCTGCTGGCCTGGAAGGAAGGGCGTTTATGCCTGACAGAAGAGGGCCTGGGGCTGATGAACCTGGTGCTGGTGGATTTCCTGGCGTGAATCAGCGCCCCAGGATGAAAAGCCGGCGTCCGTGCGTTATAATGATGAAGAATAGAAACGACTTAGGAGGAACACTATGAAACGGCGTTTGACAGCGGGACTGATGGCTCTTGCGCTGCTCCTGGCGGCCCTCCCGGCGACAGGGCAGGCCGCGGGCGACCGCTTTGCCATGGTCTCAGGCACCAGCCGGCTGTTCGTGCGCTCCGGCCCCGGCACGGGGTACCCCGCCTTGGGCTCCGCCGCCCGGGGCAGCTGGGTGGAGATCCTCTCCTCTGAAGGCGTCTGGCACCGCGGGCGGGTGCTTTCAAGCGGACTGACGGGCTACCTGCATGGTGATTTCCTTAAGATGGCGGGCACGTCGGGCACCGGCAGCCAGGCGGTGGTCAACAACCCCGTGGCCTCCCAGTTTTTGAACCTGCGCCAATACCCCTCCTACGCAGCGCCCGTGCTGGGCATCTACTACAATGGCGCCGTGGCCGACGTCATCAGCAGTTCCGATGGCTGGTATTATGTTGAGATCGGCGGCCAGCGGGGCTACTTCCGGGGCGAGTTCCTGAAGTTCACCGGCGGCGGGGGCAGCCCTGTGGGCAGCGCCACCGTCTTTAGCAGCAACGGCGGCAGCGTGAACCTGCGCACCGGCCCCGGCTACAGCTACCGGGTGCTGGGCGCCTATGCCCCCGGCACCACGGCCACGGTGTACCTGAAGGGCGACGGATTCTGGTATGTGAGTATCCACGGCGCCAGCGGCTTTATGGATTCCAGATACTTAAGGGACGGCTCGGGCCCCGGGCCCACATCCCCGCCAGGCCCCGTGCCCGGCACCACCAACGCCATCATCACCCCCCGGCTGGGCAGCCTGAACCTCAGGGAGCAGGCCAGCACCTCCAGCCGTGTGCTGGGCGCCTATCCCGGCAACACCGCCCTGATCATCACCAAGCAGGGGCTCGCCTGGTGCCGGGTCACCGTTCCCCATGACGGCGCCACCGGCTACATGATGACCCGCTACCTCACCCTCTATGGCTTGCCTGCCGTGCCCACCCTCCGGGTACGCCATCCCTCAGGCAGCTACGTGAACCTGCGCACCAAACCCAGCCAGGCCACCGGCACCGTCACCCTGCGCGTCCCCAGCGGGGAAACCGTCACCGTCCTCACCCCCGGCGGGGAATGGGCCCAGGTGAAGTATGAGGGGAAAACCGGGTACATGATGTCGTATTTTTTGAAATAATGGTCTTGCAGCCATGTGGCTGCCCATATCCCGGATGATGGTTCCTCGGCTCCAATTGGGTTAATGGGTGTCAAGATAGACGAGCCGGACGCCCGATGCCCTGTGCCTTACCGTTGCCCGCGATGGGGAGTTCCCGCGAGGGACTGGCGGGTTATGGATTTCGGCAGGAAGTTTACGCCGGGCCCTGCGTTATTATCTGCCACTGTTGAAATGAGTATGGTGAATGGCGTTTTGCCATCATCACACCGGAGGGTATGCCCGCCCTGTTGCCTGCGGTTTTTGCGGGCATTATCCCATTGCGCGCCGCGGGCGACCGCAGCAGGGCAGCGCTGATTCTTTATTGTG
>JAQVQY010000045.1 GCA_028701335.1 Eubacteriales bacterium | reverse complement strand
TAAGGCGGCGCATCTGTCCCACTTCATAAAAGATGCCTTTGGCCTTGGATTTCGGGAGTATATCAACCGGCTGCGCCTGGAGCAGGCGATCCGCCTGATGAACGCGACAGATTTGCGCCTGGTAGATGTGTGTATGGAGGCCGGTTTCTCGGACTACCGCTATTTTTGCAGGAGCTTTGTGGAAGCTTTTGGGATGAGTCCGCAGCAGGCGCGTGAGTCTGCCGGAGGGTGGCAGCACCTGATGCACAAGGTGGAAGACAGCCCTGCGGCCAAGGAGCACGCAATTAGTAGAATTGATGAATCTTATGCATACATTCACAGGAAATTGGAGGAATTGTGGACGCGAGTCACATGAATCGCAAAAAAATCACAAAAAAATCACAAAACCATCTAACCATCGGGCAATTATTGTGTTAGGATAAATGCACAACACACGGTATATAAGGCAAAGGCTTTGGTCGCGTGCTTATTTTATAAAGGTAGCCAACGAATCCTGGACGCGGAGGTCAAAAAGATGAAACTCAGCTATGGCATGGTCGGCGGCGGTCCCGGTTCCTTCATAGGGGCAGCCCATCGGCGCTCCATCAACCTGGACGGAGAGGCAAATCTGGTGGCCGGCGCCTTTTCGCGCAACCATGAGAATACCCTGGCTACGGGGCGTGAGCTGGGCTTGGATGCCGACCGGTTGTACAAGGATTTTCGGGAAATGGCTGTGTCCGAGGCGCAAAGAGAAGACGGCATTGACTTTGTGGTGGTGGTGACCCCCAACGTCTCCCACTACGAGATCTGCAAGGCCTTTCTGGAACAGGGCATCCATGTGTCCTGTGATAAGCCGCTGGCCGTCAGCACCGCGCAGGCGGAAGAGCTTGTGCGGCTTGCCAGGGAAAAAGGCCTCCTGTTCCTGGTAACCTACACGTATAGAGGCCATGTGACGGCCAAGCACGCGGCGGAGATTATCGCAAGGGGAGATATCGGCAGGGTGCGCACCGTTATGGCGGAATATCCCCAGGGCTGGCTGGCGCATGAGGGGGAGGACGGCGGCAAGCAAGGGGCCTGGCGCAGCGACCCCCTCCAGTCCGGGGATGTCAACTGCCTTGGGGACCTTGGCACGCATGTGGAAAACTTTGTGGCGGGGATGACTGGGCTTAGGAGCAAACGCGTGCTGGCCAAGATGGATGTTGTAGTCCCCGGACGCGTACTGGATGACAATGATTTTATCATGGTGGAGTATGAAGGTGGCGCAACGGGCATGTACTGGACCAGCCAGATAGCCATCGGGCACGACAACAGCCTGCGTGTACGCGTTTATGGGGACGGGGGTTCCATCCAATGGTTCCAGGAGGAACCGGAGAAGATCACCGTCATTAATAAAGATGGCGCCCTGACAGAGCATCACCGGGGCCATTCCACCATCGCGCCGGGGGCCGCAAGTTTCGCACGCCTGCCCAGCGGGCATCCGGAAGGCTGGTTTGAGGCCATGGCCAACCTATATGGCAGCTTCATAAAATGCCTGAAGGCAAAAAAAGAAGGCACTTTCCGGGAAGAGATGATCGACTTCCCCACAGCGGAGGGCGGTGCTGAAGGCCTGCGTTTTGTGGAAGCATGTCTCAGGAGCGCCCGGAGCGGCAATGTCTGGGTGGATATGAAGTAAACCCGCGCCTGATAAAGGCCGCTGTTGATTGAAAATGAAGGAGGAATATATCAATGTCCAGGCCGATTACCCTATGTACCGCGCAGTGGGCGGATCTATCGCTGGAGGATACCTGTAAAATTGCCCGTGAAATGGGATATGATGGGCTGGAAATCGCTACCTGGGGCCAGGTAGACGTCCACAAGGCCGCCAGTGATGACAAATATGTCAAGCAGGTGAAGGACACTCTGGCCAAGTATAGCCTGGGTTGCTGGGCTCTGGCGTCGCATGTTGCCAGCCAATGCGTATGCGACAACTGGGACGTCAGGCTGGATGGCTTCGCGCCGGCGGAATTGGCAGGCAAGCCCGATGCAATCCGCGCATGGGCCAAGGAGGAGATGATCACCACAGCACGTGCAGCAAACAAACTGGGCGTCAAGGTAGTCACCGGCTTCATGGGCTCCCCTATCTGGAAATATTTCTATTCCTTCCCGCAAACCTCCGAGGTGATGATCGAGCGGGGCTTCCAGGAGGTGCTGGAGGTCTGGAGCCCGGTGTTTGACGCTTTTGACGCGAATGGCGTGAAGTTCGCCCTGGAAGTCCATCCCAGCGAAATCGCCTATGACTATTACACCACCAAGCGCCTGCTTGATACCTTCAAATGGCGGGATACCCTGGGACTGAACTTCGACCCCTCCCACCTGGTGTGGCAGGGCGTGGATCCGGTCATGTTCCTGGAGGACTTCAATGAGCGCGTCTACCATGTGCATGCCAAGGATGTGGCTGTTAACCTCAATGGCCGTAACGGCCTGCTGGGAAGCCACCTGCCCTTTGGGGATGTCAGGCGGGGATGGAATTTTGTTTCCCTGGGGCATGGCGATGTGGACTTTGACAAGATCTGCCGTGTGCTCAACCAGTACAAATATACAGGCCCCCTGTCTGTGGAATGGGAAGATTCGGGTATGGACCGTGTGAACGGCGCCACCGAAGCGCTGGAGTACTTGCGCCAGTACAACTTCGACCCCTCTACGGTAGCTTTTGACGCAGCTATCAAATCAGAAAAGTGAGCTTAGGCGGCTACGCGCAGGCGGGAGAAGACAGATGAACGAAGCGATTTTTCGCCTGATCAACATATCCAAAACCTTTCCGGGTGTCAGGGCATTGTCCAATATCGACTTTGACCTGATGCCCGGAGAGATACACTGTATCTGCGGGGAGAACGGCGCGGGGAAGTCCACGCTGATCAAAATCCTCTCCGGCGCCTATCAGCCTGACCCCGGCGGCACCATCGAGTTTGAGGGCGAGAAGCGGGTGCTGACCCCCCGGCTGGCCATTGAGCTGGGCATCCAGACCATCTACCAGGAGCACAACATCTTTCCGCATCTCAGTGTGACAGAGAATATCTTCGCTGGCCTGGAGATCATGAAGGGTCTGCGGGTGGACTTTGATGCCATGCGCAAAAAGGCTGGGGAAACCCTGGAATACCTGCACTGCAGCTTCGGACCGGACGCGATTGCCGGGGAACTGTCCAGCGGGGAGCGCAAGCTGGTGGAAATCGCCAAGGCGCTGGTATTCCAGCGCAAGGTCATTATCCTGGATGAGCCCACAGCCTCCTTCTCGGTATCTGAGATCGACATGTTGCTTGAGGTGGTGCGCAAAGTTGTATCCACCGGCATTGCGGTGGTCTATATCTCCCACCACCTGGACGAGGTATTCCGCCTTGAAGGCCGGGTGACGGTGCTGCGGGACGGCGAACATGTTTTGACCGAGCACAGCGCCAACCTGACCGAGGGCGAGCTGGTGCGCAACATGGTGGGCCGGGATGTGTCCGCCTTCTACAGCCGGGATTTCTATGAGCGGGGCGAGGTCGCCCTGGAGGCACGCAACCTGAGCGGCAATGGCGTCAGGGATATATCCTTCAAGGCTTATCGCGGCCAGTGCCTGGGCTTCGCCGGCATGGTGGGCTCGGGGCGTTCGGAGCTGATGACGCTCCTGATGGGCGGCGCCAAAAAAGATTCCGGCCAGGTGCTGGTTGAAGGCCAGGAGGTGGAGTTTCGCCTTCCGTCGGCCGCCATCCGCAGGAAGATGTGCTACATCACCGAAGACCGGCAGTACACCGGCCTGTTTCTTAAACACAGCATTGCCCGAAATTCCATTATTGCCAATCTGGTCAACATGAAGGATTTCCTCATCAAACCCAAACAGGATTACGCAGTGGGAGAGAAGTACATCCAGGAGTTGGGGACCAAGGCGGAGAACGCCGATGTCATCGTCGGCAACCTGTCCGGCGGCAACCAGCAGAAAGTGGTGCTGGCCAAGTGGTTCAACACCCATGGGGACATTTATATCTTTGATGAGCCCACGCGCGGCATCGATGTGGGCGCCAAGGCAGAAATCTACCATATCATGATGGACTTAATGCGCCAGGGCAAGTGCCTGATTATGGCGTCTTCAGACATGCCGGAGATCGTGTCCATGTCTGACCGTGTCATCGTGATGAAAAACGGCGGGATTGCCGGTGAGTTGGAGCGCGATGAAATCTCGGAGGAGAGCATCCTCAGCTACTCGATAGGGGGCGTGGCGGTATGAGCACAGACAGCAAGAGGTCCTTTGGCATTTTCAAGAAAAACAGTGAACTGCAGACGGTTGTCACCATCTCGGTGTTCTTTATCGGCGCGGTGCTGCTTTACCAGATCGTCAACTCCCTGCTGAACACAGGCACGATTCAGTACCCTTCTTTTATCTATCCGTCCAATATCCTGAACATCCTGCAGCAGAATGCCGCTGTGGGGATTATGGCGCTGGGAATGACAGTCATTATGCTCACCGGCACCATCGACCTGTCTATCGGCATGATGACCTCTCTGGTGGCTATCTTCATCGCCAAGGCCGTTATGGACTGGGCAGTCTCTCCCGCGATGGCGGTCATTTATGCCGTTCTGATCTGCGTAGGCCTTGAATTGATCATGGGCTCCATCATCTCCTGGTTGAACGTGGAATCCTTCATCATCACATTGGGCGGCATGATCTCCTGCCGCGGCATCGCGCTTCTGATAAGCAATTCCCAGGAAGTCGCTATGCGCCAGAACCTGGCGTGGTTTAAAGCCAATGTGTTTGATTGGTTCAACCCGGAGGGGGTCAAGATGTTTGGCCTGAAACTGAACCTTCCCTACTATGTGATCATTTTCTTCATCCTGACGGCCATCACCTGGGCCATGCTCAAGTACACCAAGTTTGGGCGGCGTATTTATGCCATTGGCAACAATCCCCAGGCCGCATTTCTTTCAGGCGTCAATGTGAAATTTACCCGCCTGATGGCCTTCCTGTTCAACGGCGTCTGCGTTGGCATCGGTGCCACGATGCAGCTGGTGCGTGTCAATACCGGCATCATTACCGTCGGCCAGAACATGGAGATTGACGTCATTGCCGCTGTTGTCATCGGTGGCGTGGTGATGTCGGGCGGCAAGGGGAGCGTTGTCGGAGCCTTCATCGGCGCGCTGCTGATGGGCACCATCACCAATGCCATGACCATCATGCGCATCCAGCAGGAATGGCAGTTCCTGGTCAAGGGCATCATTATCATCGCGGCGGTGGCGGGCGGTGCCCTGTCCGAGATACTCCGCCGGCGCAATGCGCTGCTTCTGCGCAGGAAAGATGCGGACCAAACGCAGATTTCTGCCAAAGCATAAGGACACTTATGTTATAGGAAGGAGGAAAAATGGGTCGCATACGGCCATGGCCCATGGCCCCAGCTGGTTACGATTACTCCCGGAAGGGGAAATATTAAGGAGGATTATCATGAAAAAACTAATCGCTCTGTCACTGGCCCTCATGATGGTGCTTGGCCTGGTATCCATTGCCGGCGCCTCGCCCGAAAAAAAGACCGTTGGCTTTTACGCCGACAATGTGGACAGCTACTATGTAGCAATTTCTGATGTTCTGAAAGCCCTGGCCGAAGCCGATCCGGAAGTTGACTGGGAAATTAACGTGGTCACCGGCACCGGTTCCGCCGCGGAACAGCTCAACGCCGTGCAGAATTTTATCCAGACAGGCTATGACGCCATTGCCGTCATCCAGAACAACGTGGAAACCACGTCTGAGTGCATCCAGCTTTGCGTGGATGCCGGTATCCCCTACATTGGCCTGACCCATAGCTTTGCTTCTGCTCCCAATGCCACGGATGCCCTGGCTTTCATTGGCTATGACTTCGTGCAGGAAGGCCTCTACGCTGGAGAAGACGCCTACAAGTGGGGTGCCAAGAAGGTTGTCAACATTGAAGGCGTGCTGGGCCAGGGAACGGCCGGCGCACAGTCCTACGGCTTTATCCTGGGCTATACCAACGCCGGTGCTGACATTGGCGATTGGAAAGACGCTCAGGAATGGGCCGCGCAGAAAAACTCCGGTATGGCAGGCGGCGAAGGCCTCCAGCTCTATTGGACTTCAGGCGGTTGGATGAAGGACGCTGCGAAAACGCAGATGGCTAATATCATCACCGAACTGGGCCCCAACGGATTTGATGGCGTCTATGCCCAGAACAATCCCATGCTGGAAGGCGTGGTGGAAGCCATGGAAGAAGCGGGCCTGGACACCAAAGACTATTGGATCGGCTCCGGCAATGGCCGTGAGATCTCCTGGAACTGGGTGCGTGAGGGCGTGACGGACATGGACGTAAACCAGTCCGCCTTGCTGGAAGGCGAAGCCCTGTACCAGATCCTCAAGGCGCACTTTGCCGGTGAGGAACACCGCAAGTACATCCACCCCTACTTCAACTACTACCACACCGACAACATCGAAGAAATCTGGGATACTTTGATTCCCTTTACGGATGTTCAAGCTTACCTAACCAAGCGCGCGGCCGGCGACATCGTGTATGACATCAACAACACCGAGTACTTCAAGGATGTCCCGGAATTCAACAAATAAATTTTTCGTCTGATACCATCCGGCACGGAGCCGCGCTTGCGCGGCTCCGTGCCGGAACAACAAACACAAGGAGAAACGCCATGATCAAAGTCGGTATGAACCTGCTTTTGTGGTCGGATAACCCGAGTTTTGCACAGCACGGTCAGTTGCTGGATAAGTGCAAGCAGATAGGCTTTGACGGCGTGGAGTTCAACGTCGGCCTGATTTCGGATATGGAGGAATGCCGCCACTTCGGCGCGCATGCCAGGGACCTGGGGCTGGATGTGACGACCGTTGGCGTTTTCAATCCGGCTGAATGCAACCCCATCAGCCCCGATTCAGCTTTGCGCAGGGCAAGCTTACCCGTTTTCAAAGAATACATTGACCGCACCCTGGCCTTCGGTGGAAAGCTGATCTGCGGCCCCTTCTACCAGGGCTTGGGATATTTCTCGGGCGCGAGACCAAGCAAACAGGAGTGGGACTGGTCAGTGGAAGCCATGCGGCCAGGTTTTGAATATGCCCGTGAGAAAGGGGTTACTGTGGCCGTTGAGCCGCTGAACCGCTTTGAAGTGCACCTGATAAACACCGTACAGACAGCCGTTGACTATGTTCAGGAGTTCGGCATGGGCAATGTTGGCCTTCTGGTGGACACCATGCACGCAAATATTGAAGAACTGGACCTGGCCCAATCGTTCAAAAAAGCGCTGCCCTGGATCAAGCATGTCCACATCTCCGAAAATGACCGGGGGATTCCGGGCGCAGGCCACGCCTGCGGCCAGGATGTCTTCGATGTGTTCAAGCAGGGCGGTTATGATGGTTACCTGACCATTGAAGCGTTCAATCTGGGCGCGCCTTCCTTCACTGGCGCCCTGCACCTGTGGCGCACTTTCGCGCCCAGTGATGATCAGCTGGCCAAACAGGGGCATGACTATATCCGCAAGTGCCTGGCATAAAGGAGACAACAATGAACCACGCAGAAATCATTCGCGGCACCTTAAGGCAGGGAAAGGGCGTGTTGCGCATGGCGCCCACCTGGGTGCCCCGGCCCTTTAACCGCCCGGGCCGGCGCATCCGCCTGCACCCTGATGATTATTTTGCCATGGGCATGGAGCGGGGCGCTATTGTAGAGCGTTGGTTTTCTTCCATTACCCATGTGGAAACGCAGGGCGCCGGGCCCTATGAAGGCATGAGCTTTGTCAACGTCGATGACAATCTCGAAAACACCGTGCTGTTCAAGGACTTTGTGGACCTTTTGGGTGAAGAGCTGATTGGCCGGGAATTGATGGACAAGTATGGCACCTGGCCCATGTACTCCAAGTTTTATGATTATATGCAGCCCCTCTTCCACCACATCCATCACGGCGAGGAGGCTTGCCGGCGTTTTGGCGACGTGAAGCCCAAGCACGAGCATTACTTTTTTCCCAAGCAGTATAACCCGCACATGGGGGAGATGCCGGTCACCTATTTTGGTTTTGATCCATCCGTCTCCCGGGAGGAGGTTAAGGAGCGCCTCGGGGACTACAGCAAGCGCGATATTCACATGACCGAGCTTTCCCGCGCATTTCGGCTGGAGCTGGACACTGGCTGGTACACCCCCGCGGGCGTTTTGCACGCCCCCGGTTCGCTGTGCACCTATGAACCCCAGTGGAACAGCGATGTCATGGCCATGTGGGAAAACGTGGTCAACGGCGAGGTTTTCAGCCATGAGTCCCTGGCGGGCTACATTCCTGAGGAGGAGAAGGACAACCTGGATGTGATCTTTGACGTGGCAGACTGGGAGCTCAACACCACAACCGACTACCGGGAGCGGTTCTTCAGACGGCCGATGCCTGATCAACGGGGAGAGGGCTTTGCCCAAAACTGGATTTGTTACGGCAACGCATATGTGGCCGCCAAAAGCTTGACTGTGGAACCCGGCCGGGAGGCTGTTATCTCGGATTCCGCAGCGTATGGATGCGTTGCGATTCAGGGGCGCGGTTCCTTTGGCGTGTTTGACTGCGAATCCCCCACCTATCTGCGCTATGGCCAACTGAGCGCGGATGAGTTCTTTGTATCCAGGGACGCCGCTACAAGCGGCGTCAGGGTGAAAAACGCCTCCCGTTATGAGCCGCTGGTCATCCTTAAGCACTTTGGCCCTGACTGCGGCATTCCGCAGGTGGAGGCGATGTCAAGGCCATACCCCAAAAGCTGAACCACACTCGCGGCTGGGCGAGTTTACGATAGAATAAGAAAGGATGAATTTTTATGAAAAAGATTTCTCTAAGCTCTTGGGCGATACCCCAACCCCTTCCTGAACTGGTGGTGGGCGCCAGGAAGATTGGCTACGATGGCATCAGCCTGGGCGGCTTCCCGCCCTATGGCGCGCACCCCGATCTGGTGGACACGGCTGAGAAGAAAAAAGCCCTGGTCAAACTGTTCAAGGACAACGACATGGAAGTGGCGGATTATGCCCTGGACATGTGGAAGTACGATTCGCTCAAGAAGACCAGCGAGTGGCGGGCGGAGTATACGCGCGCGCTGAAGCTGGCCAAAGAGCTCGCGCTGACCAGGATCATGCGCGTTGACACCTGCACGCCCCCCATCCTGCCCGACGGGATGAGCTATGGCGAGGTGAAAGCTTTTTTCGTCAAGCACTTCAAGGAAATGGCAAAGGAAGCGGCCGCCCTGGGCTTTGATGTGGTCTGGGAGTTTGAGCCCGGCTTCATGATCAACGAACCGAAAAATGTGATTGAATTGGTGGACGCGGTGGATGAGCCCAATTTTTCGCTGCTGTTTGACACTTGCCATGCTTACAACTGCGCCATGGGGCACCGGCACCTGGAACCCGGCCTGAAGCTTGACGGCGGCATCATGGAATTTATCCGTATGTGCAAGGACCGCATCGGCCTGGTGCATGTGATCGACAGTGATGGCACCCTCAATGATACCGGCACCTCAACCCACGCCCCCTTTGGGGATGGGTTCATCAACTTTGATGAAGTCATTCCAGCCCTTCTTCACGAGGCGGGCTACAAGGGTGACTGGTGGGCCATCGACCTGTGCGAGTGGCCGGATGCCTGGGCGGTGGCGGAGGACTGCTACCGGTTTGTGGACAAGTTCAACCGGAAGTTTGGCAAATAACGGAGGCGCGACATGAAAGGCAAGATGAAAGTACAGAATTTTTACGAGCCGCTGGCGATGAAACTGGAAGAGCATGATATCCCGCTGATTTCTCCCAACGAGGTGCTGATTAAGGTGATGGCCTGCTCCATCTGCGGCAGCGACGTATCCTACTATTACGGCCACAGCCCGCTGGGAACCGCTGACGGGAAAGGTCCCCTGTACCTGGGCCATGAAATGAGCGGCGTTGTGGCGGAAGTTGGCGGTATTCCCGCAGCTTCCGGGCTGTTCAAGGCGGGAGACCGTGTGGCGGTCAACCCGGTGCAGCAGTGCAACGCCTGCGAATACTGCATGCGCGGCGAATTCAACGTTTGCCCCAACAGCGAGGTGATCGGTGTTTCGGTCAACGGCGGTTTCGCTGAGTATGTGAAAGTCAAATATACGCATGTCTACAAGATTCCCGACAACGTCAAATTTGAGCACGCGGCAATGACCGAGCCCCTGGCCTGCGCCTCAAACGCCGTTAAGCGCCTGGACATCCATCTTGGCCAGGATGTGGTGGTGTTTGGCCCCGGGCCCATTGGGCTGATGATGGTGCAGTTGGCCAAAGCAAGCGGCGCCGGACGGGTCGCCCTGGTTGGCAGGCGTGATTATCCCCTGGAAGTGGGGAAAAAAGTGGGCGCGGATGTGCTGATCAATACCTCAGATACCCAATCCAAATACTATGCCGGGGATGTCGCGGAGGCGGTCAGGAAGGCGTTTGGGCATCTGGCTCCGCGCGCGATTGTGGCAACCTCTAATATGGAAGCGCTGCAGAGCGCCCTTCTGGTGACAGGCCCCGCTTCCACCATCGTGTACTTCGGCCTGCCCGGCCCTGAGGACAAACTGCAGGTCCCGATGCTGGAGGCTATCCAATCTGAGCGCACCCTCAAATGCGCCTGGCTGGCGCCCCTGGTATGGGACAGCGCCTTTGCCGCCTTGGGCACGGGGAAAGTGGACCTTGCCCCAATCCTGACCCATACTTTCACGCTGGAGGAAGCGGAGAAGGGCATCAAGTTCATGAAGGAAAGCAAGGAGAACAAGCTGAAGGCCGTCATCATGGTTGGCCAGGGCTGATCAGCCGCAACTCAACGCACCGCCGAAGCAGACCGCGCAACGCACGCGTATCTGTTCCGGCGGTGCGGGTCTTAAAAACATACGGAGGAACCATAATGAAAAAAATCGCAATTATCGGCGCGGGGAGCATCGTGTTCTGTAAAACGCTGGTGCTTGACATCATGAATACGCCATCCCTAAGGGACTCCCGGTTCGCGCTTATGGCGCCAAGCACGCGCAATACCAGCCAGGTGGAGGCTTTCCTCAACAAAGTGATTGAAAAGGAAAACCATCCCGCCCAGGTATACATCACCACCGATCAGCGGGATGCCTTAAAGGACGCGGACTATGTGATCCTGTGCTTCCAGGTCGGGGGGAATGAAGCCTTCAAGTACGATGTGGAAATCCCGCTCAAATATGGCGTGGATACCTGCATCGGGGATTCCATGAACGCGGGCGGCGTGTTCCGGGCGCTGCGCACAATTCCTGTCATCCGGCAGATCTGTGACGATGTCAAGGAGCTTTGCCCCGATGCGCTCATCCTCAATTATGTCAACCCCATGGCTATGATCGGCTGGGCCCTTGGCAAGGAAGGCGTCAACTATGTGGGGCTGTGCCACGGGGTGCAGACCACGCTGGACCTGATTGCCGGGTACTGCGACGTAAAAAAAGAGGACGTCGATTTCATCTGCGCCGGCATCAA
This sequence comes from Eubacteriales bacterium, assembly GCA_028701335.1. Taxonomy (GTDB): domain Bacteria; phylum Bacillota; class Clostridia; order Christensenellales; family Aristaeellaceae; genus UBA6115. The sequence goes on along the minus strand of JAQVQY010000045.1, from coordinate 3,975 downwards.
CCACATGGGCTGGTTCCTGAAGATCGAGCATGAAGGCCAGGACCTGTACCCCCGTTTCAAGGAAGTCATGGAGAAGCCGGAGTACTACATCAATGAAAAGGTGCGCGCCGAGGTGCTGCGCAACTTTGGATACTTCTGCACGGAGTCAACCGGACACCTGTCAGAATACCTGCCCTATTTCCGAAAAAACCAGAAAGCGCTGGACCTGTACTGCGATGAGCCGGGATTCGGCGGGGAGACCGCGGCCTACTACAAATTTGGCAGCGCCGTGGCCACCAAATACGCCGGGCGGCTTTTGGACCACGAGCCCATCGAGCTGCCCTCCCGCAGCGTGGAGTACTGTTCCTATATCCTGGAAGCCATTGAAACCGGCGTCCCCTTCCGCTTCAACGGCAATGTCCTCAACCGCGGCATGATCACAAACCTTCCTGAGGACTGCTGCGCCGAGGGCCCGGTTTATGCTGACGCCACAGGCCTCCATCCCGTTATCGTGGGCGACCTTCCACCCCAGCTGGCAGCCCTTAATATGTCCAACATCAATGTCCAGCGCCTGGCGGTCCAGGCCGCCTACTCAGGCGACCCCGAGGAGATCGTCCACGCGGTGGCGCTTGATCCCCTGACCGCCTCGGTATGCACGCTGGCCGAGATCCGGGGCATGGTGGCCGAGATGATGGAGGCTGAGAAACAGTGGCTGCCCCAGTTTGAAGGAAAGAAGCTGGCGGAAAAAGAGGACATCGTGATCCTGCCCAACGTGGAGCGCGCGCCGGTTCCCGTGGATCCCGCGCTGGCCATCATCGCGCGATTTGGCGAGCTGGGTTCATAAACCATCTCAATATGCTTTTTGGGGGCGTTGCGCATCAACGCCCCTTTCTTGAATCCTTTTATTCACACCCGCTTCATGCGCGCCTGTTTACGGCTGTGCTATAATGAACTGCATACTTGCGTGGAGGGATGAAGGTGTTTCGAAAACTGCTCAACAGCTACTATTACGGCAAGTCCGGCAAGGGGGACTACCGCAAGACGGATTTGCCCCAGAACCGCTGGCAGCAGTTCCGGGAGATGCTCCGGGTGCGCCTGGCCGGGCTTTTCAGGCTGAACCTGATCACGGCACTGGCTTATGTCCCAACGATCTATGTGTTGATAATCACCCTGAGCGCCTTATTAACGCACCTGTCGGTCGTGGCGGAGGTGGCGGCGGACCAGGCGGCTGCCAGCGCGGAATACCTGGCCATTTTTAACAACAGCGCCCAGGAGGTCTACAGCATCCTCTTCACCGGCTGCCTGCTGCTGATCCCTGCCATCGCCATCACAGGACCCGTCCAGGCTGGTATGGCCCTGGTGACGCGCAACTGGGCGCGGGACGAGCACGCCTTTGTGTGGGGCGACTTTCTGGACGCCGTGAAGGCCAACTGGAAACAGGCGCTTGGCGCCTCGCTGATCACCGGCCTTATACCCCTGGTGGTGCTGGTGAGCTATCAGTTTTACGGCGCGATGGCGCAAAACAGCGCCTTTTTTGTGGTGCCCCAGATGCTGGTCGTAGGCCTGGGGTTGGTTTGGATGCTGTCGCTTGTCTACCTGTATCCCATGATGGTCACCTATCAGATGGCCTTCAGGACGCTGTTGCGCAACTCGCTGCTGCTGGCGCTGGGCAGGCTGCCCCACACGGCGGGGGTGCGCCTTTTGATGCTTATCCCCACCGCCATCGCCCTCATCGTGTCCCTGATGACGCCCAACTGGATGTACGCGGTGATGGCGCTGGCCGGGTATTATCTGCTTATCGGCAATGCCCTGGCGCGCTTTTTCTACGCCGCTTTTTCCAACGCCATGTTTGACCGCTTTATCAATGTGCGCATCCCCGGCGCCCAGGTGAACCGGGGCCTGGCGGACAGGGAGGGCATGGACGAAGAGGAAGAGGATGAGCCGGAGGCTTCCGCCGTTCCTGAAGACAGCCCCGGCAGCCTGGTATAGGCATGTACGGGGATTTTGCCGCGGTCTATGACCGGCTGATGCGGGAGGTGGACTATCCGGCATGGGCGGAGCACTACCGGAGCCTGCTTTTAGCCCGGGGGGTGCCGGAGGGCGCCCGGGTGCTTGAGGCAGCCTGCGGCACCGGCAGCCTTACCATCCCGCTGGCCCAGCATTATCAGCTCTTGCCGGGGGACCAGTCTCCCGAGATGCTCAGCCGCGCGGCGCTGAAGGCCAAAGACGCGGGGCTGAGTCTGCCGTTTATCGGCCAGGATATGCGCGCCCTTTCGGCCCACGGGCCTGTTGGGGCCATCGTCTGCGGCTGTGATGGGGTGAACTACCTCCTGTCCCCGGCTGACTTGCGGCGTTTTCTGAAAAGCGCCTATCAGGTGCTTGCGCCCGGCGGCGCCATTGCCTTTGACATCTCCTCCTTTTATAAATTAAGCCAGGTGCTGGGCAGCAACACCCTGGGGCTTAAGGAGGAGGACATCTGCTACCTCTGGCAAAACGCCTGGCAGCCCCGCAGCAGAAGGCTTGGTATGCAGCTCTCCATCTTTACGCGCCAGCCGGAAGGCTTATGGCGGCTGATCGAGGAAACCCAAACCCAGCGCGCCTGGGAGGAGGAGGAGATCGTCCGGGCGCTTGGGGAAGCGGGCTTTGAGGACATCGAAAGCTTTGGCGGGATGACGCTTAACAAGCCCGCGCCCCAGGATATACGGCTGCACTTTGCCGCCACCAAACCACCTACAAGGACGAATATATGAGAGAAAACATCATTTTCCCTGACCCGGACGCCCTGCTCCGCCTGACGCTGATGGGCCGCCAGGCCCGGGCATTTATGATCCGCAGCACCCGCATGGCACAGCAGGCCAGTGACATTCACCAGGCCAGCGATGTGGCTGCCGCTGCCATAGGCAGGCTCCTGCCCGGCTGCGCCATGCTGGGGGGGCTATTGAAGGGGGAGAACGGCAGGCTTACTGTCACCGTGGACGGCGACGGCCCCGGCGGCCGCCTGCACTGCGGGGTGAAGGACGGGAAGTTTAAGATCGCCGTCCAGAACCCGCAGGTCCAGCTGCCCCTGACCCCGGATGGGCGCCAGGATGTGGGCGGCTTCGTGGGGAATAAGGGCAAACTGATCGTGGTCAAGGACTATTCCTCAGGCGACCCTTATACTTCGGTCAGCGACCTGGTGAGCGGGGAGCTGGGGGAGGACCTGGCCAGCTACTTCACCATTTCGGAGCAAACGCCTTCCCTGGTGGCCCTGGGGTGCTTGAATGAGGCCGGTACCGTGCTGTCCTCCGGCGGCATCCTCATCCAGGCCATGCCAGGCTGCAGCGATGGGACCCTTAGGCAGCTGGAACTGCGCATTCCCTTTTTCGCCAATATCAGCCGGGAGATTTTTGACCGCTCCTTAAAGGAGCTGGCGGAGGGCTGGTTTCGTGACCTGGACCCGGAGTTCCTGGGAGAAGAGCCGCTGGTGCTCAGGTGCGACTGCAGCCGGGAGAAGATGCGCCGGGCATTGGCCGCCATTGGCCGGGAAGAATTGGAGGAGATCGTGGAAATCGGGGAGGAAACACACCTCACCTGCCACTTCTGCCGCACTGAACGGAGCTTCAGCGTTGATGAGGTGGAGAAAATGCTGGCTGACAGCGAGGAATCCTATGACACCCATTGATTTTGACGGCCGGTTTTCCCGCTGGCTGCGGGGCTTCCTGGAGGAGAACCAGGACAGCTTCACAGACATAAGCCAGGTGGAGCAGCTGATGCCCCAGCTGTATGAGCGTTTTGTCACGACCCCGGCGGACTGGCTGGATGGCCTGGCGCCCGAGCACTACTTTGACGGACAGAGCCCAGAAGCCCTGGTGGCCTGGATCTCCCGCTATGAGCTGGAAGAGGTGCCGGTACCGGAGCTCTTGCTTGACACCATCGCACGGGAAGGAATCAGGGCAAGGGACACACTGATTGCCCTCATGTCAGACCCTATGGCGCCACTGCCGTCCCGGAAGATGT